>JAKADN010000015.1 GCA_021820445.1 Nitrospirota bacterium
TTCTCCTGCCACGCCGACTTCAATGCGGCGATCAACATTGCTTCAAGGGCCGCGGTCAATCGGCCTATTGCGGTCTGAATTGAACACTTGAACCGCAAGCTCCGCCCTTCAGGGCGGGGTAGTTGACATGGCCTGCCTCCCTTTCCCTGGGGAGGAGCGTCTCCTGCGGACTATTTCGAGCCCGTCTCTCTCCTCCTTGAGCCGGGCAAGCTCGGTTCGCTGGAGGTCGAGCAGTGTCAGATCCCCTTCATCAAGAGGCTCGTTCTGGAGACGTGCATACAGGAATTCCCCCAGGTCCCGGTATCCGGCCTCGAGATTGCGGTCGAGGAGCCTGCGACGCATGCCCCTTCGCAAAAGGTCGTCCAGGTGAAAGACCCGGACAGCGATCCTCCCAAAGGATCGCCCCATGCGCCTGAGTCCGCGGGAGACCCCGCGGCCATAATTTCTTTCCATGAGCCCCTCCCCTATCTGATCGCGAGCCACTGATCCACGTTGCGGTACCTGAACCGCAGAAACTCCTCAATCCCGGAAAGCTCCCAGGCGGCCCCTTCCTTTCCGGCGGACTCCTCCACAAAGCGCGAGGCCATCGACCGGGCCAGGACGAGCCGCTCCATGTCCCGGACAAGATCGGCAAGAAGGAACATCGGCAAACCGGACTGGCGAACCCCCATGAACTCTCCCGGCCCCCGCATCCGGAGGTCCTCTTCCGCCACACGGAAACCGTCCGAATGGGCCTCAAGGATCTCGAGCCGCCGTCGGCCCTCCGGACCCGTCGCAGCTCCCGGGACCAGAAAAAAAGTTCCCGGCAGTCCTCCGCGCCCGATTCGCCCCCGGAGCTGATGGAGCTGGGCCAGACCGAAACGTTCTGCATTCTCCACAACCATGATCGTGGCGTTGGGAACATCGACCCCCACCTCGATGACCGTGGTCGCCACAAGAATGTCCAGATCCCCACGGCGAAACCGCTCCATGACGGATTCCTTTTCCGTCGCGTCCATCCGTCCCGTCAGAAGCCCGATCCGATAGTCCGGAAAAAGGGCCGAGAGGAAACGGTGGGCATCCACGGCATTCTTGGCCTCGACCGTCTCCGACTCCTCGATGAGGGGATAGACGACGAAGATCTGTTCCTTCCTCCGAAGAGCCGGGAGAATTTTCTTCTTCCAGAATGCCTCCCCCGAATCGTTCACGACAAAGGTCGCCACCGGCTGTCGGCCCGGCGGGAGCTCGTCGATGACCGATATCTCCAGATCTCCGTAATAGGACAGCGCCAGAGAACGGGGAATGGGGGTGGCCGTCATGACCAGCACATCAGGATTCTGGCCCTTCGTCGCCAGAGCCCGTCTCTGGGCCACCCCGAATTTGTGCTGCTCGTCGATGACGACCATCCCCAGGTCATGGAAGGGAACCCCTTCCTCGAGAAGGGCATGGGTCCCGACGACCAGCTGCTGCTCCCCGGTTGCCAGTGCGGACAGCAGGCGCCGGCGATCCATCCCGCGGACGGCCTGTGAGAGAAGGAGCGGCTGGACGGCCTTCCCCTCCTCCGGACGGACCGCCAGGAAAACCTGCGCCAGGGTTCGGGCATGCTGCTGGGCCAGAATTTCGGTCGGAGCGAGAAAGGCCGCCTGGCGCCCCTGCCGGATTGCCTGAAGGATGGCAAAGGCTGCGACGAGCGTCTTGCCCGACCCGACATCTCCAAGAAGGAACCGGTTCATGGGGTGGCTCGAAGAAAGATCCTCCAGGATCTCCCCACAGGCACGCTTCTGGGCCTCCGTCAGGGAAAACGGCAGTCCCCGCTCGAAGTGGCCGAGGGAGGGGTCCCCTCCAGGCGGGAGGGTCCAGGCACGTCCCATGGACAAAATACTCCGCCTCCGGACCGTCATGAGGTACTCCAGAAGGAAGAACTCCTCGAATATCAGACGGGAGCGGGGCGGGTAGGAGGGGAGCATCAGCTCTTCAAGCGGGCGGTCCGTATCCTTCGGGAAATGCATCTCGACGATCGCCGGAAACCAGTCCATCAAATCGGCCTCCCGACGGATCTCCCGCGGCAGAGGATCGAAGGTCTCTCCCCACAGGGAGCGCAGTATGTCTCCGACCAGCTTCCGGAAAACGGCCGACGAGAGGCCCTCTTCTTCCCGATAGACGGGAACGATCCGGCCGACATGATAGGACTTCCGGAAACCCTCCTCTGGATCGATGCGCTCCGTCACGGGAGAGCGGAGCACGAGGGAGCGAGAAAAGGTGGAATACTCCACCTTCCCGAAAAAAAAAGCCTGGGTTCCCTCGGACAGCTGTTTCAGGAGGTATTCCTGGCCGAACCAGACCACCGGGATCTCTCCCGTGCGATCGAAGATCTCCGCCTCGATGACCGGCGCCTTGAGCTTCGGCACAACCTTTTTCCGGATGGAGCGGACCGTGGCGAGGAGACCTGTTTCGGTGCCTTCGCGAAGATCCGAGATCGTCACCCGAACGCGTCTGTCCTCATACCGGAAGGGAAAGGAATACAGGAGGTCCAGAATGTTCAGGATTCCCCGCCGCTCCAGTCTCGTCCGGCGGCGCGGTCCGATAGAGGGGCACTGGTCGAGCCCCGCGGTCAGCTTGAGGGACTTGGTCGTGATTCCGGACAAGGAATTTCCCGGTTGGAGTTGGTCATCTTCGGCCTTGGCCGATTTCCGGCCATTATAGCAGGAGCGCCGCCCCTTGTCCGGGACCCGGACCGGGTTGATTTGCAGGATTGGATTCGGTTAGAATGCACGAATGTTTCATTCCAATGACTTTTAATGGGGGCGACAATGGCAGCATCGTGTTTCGTATGTGGCAAAACGAAGGTGGTCGGCAACCAGATCAGCCACTCTCATCGCGTATCCAAAAGGTTTTTCAAGCCCAATCTGCAGACGGTCCGGGCCATCGTCGAAGGGCAGCCCCGACGCGTCCGAGTGTGCACCCGTTGCATCCGGAGCGGCAAGGTCCAGAAGGCGATCTAGCGTCACCTCTCCCTTTCGGCCTCTCGAAAGAGGACCGAAAGGGGAATCTCCCCTACCCCGTTCCCCCCTTCCAGGCAATGACATCCACCTCGAGTCCGACCCCTTTCGGAAGCGCGGCCACTCCGACGGTCGTCCGGGCCGGATAAGGTTCCCTGAAAAAGGAGGCGCACGCCTCGTTCACCGTCTGGAAGGCCGAAAGATCGGTCAGATAGAGGGTCAGCTTCACGACATCGGACGACCGATACCCGGCCTCAGCCAGCATCTTTCCCAACCGGTCGAAGATCACCCGGGCTTCGGCCTCCACACCCCCGGGAACAACCCGGCCTTCGCCATCAAGGGCGATCTGACCCGACAGGAAAAGCCATCCTCCAGCCTCGATTCCCGGACTGTAGGGGCCAACGGGAGGGGGCGCTCCCGGAGGTGCGGCCACGACCCTGCGACTTCCCTCTCTGCTAAAAGACATGGAGGGTCAACCCCAGACTCGCCCCGATCACGGCATAGTAGACCGTTGCCACCTTCGGGCTTCTGTTGATCCGACAGGCGACGGCGCCGCATCCGTCCCGCGTCAAAAAGGAGCTCAGGAGATATCCGAAGGCTGCGCCTCCCGCTCCGCCCCAGACCATTGCCGTATAATCCATTGTCTCCCCTTCCTTTTCCACCGGATTGTCCTCCGTGGATCACCGGCCCCGAACACACTATAATGAGAGATGTTTCATATCGATTATTTTAACACCAGGGAGTCGACAATGGCCAAAGTCAAACTGATCTATGCGAGCTGGTGCCCCTCCTGCCCGGCCGCCAAAAGTTTCTGGAACCGTCTTCGACAGGAGATCCCGTTCAATTACGAGGAGATCGACATCGACACCCCCCGGGGCAAGGAATTGGCGGAGCGGTACAACATCAAGTCCGTCCCGACCTCCCTCGTCAACGACCGTCCCTATTTCGTCGGTGTCCCCGAAAAACAGCGGGCCATCACCCTCCTCAGATCGTCCCATTAGAAGAAATCGGAGCGACCCAGCGGGGGCCGGAAATGGCCCCCTCCCCCAACATTACGGCTGAGCCTTCGTCGGATCGGGCCATCCCATCCGTCCCAGCGACGAAATATACATGGCCAGATCGTTTTGCTGCTGTTTGGTCAGGTAGGTGAAGTCCGGCATGATGGAGTCCGGAAAGTGCGCCTTCGAATTCACGAACTGGACTGTCAGCCAGTGTACGGAATGTCCCACGAGCCCCTCTTCAGAAAGATCCGGCCCGATTTTCCCTCCCTTGTCAAAAACGGTATGACATCCGAGACAGCCGGACTGGTTGAAGACGACCTGTCCCCGCACCATGGCAGCCCTGTCCACGTCGACAAGCTTCTTGTACCCGTTTTCTGCCATCAGGGACAGGACCAGCATTGACACCAGAACCGTCAGGGTCGACAGAACGGAGAAAGGCCGCCTGAAGGGCGAACGGACCGGCTTCTTGTCGAGGAAGGGGAGAAAAACGAGGACCACGGCGATCAGAACCGGCAGGCCCACGACCCCTACAATCTCGGGACGGATCATTTTGAGCAGCTGGAATATCCAGTCGAAGTACCAGGCCGGAGTCGGATTGTAAGCCGCGTTCGAGGGGTTTGCCACCGATTCGAGTCCGGGAGGACGCAGGACGGCGAGGAGCAGGATCAGAATGAACACGCCCATCATCCCGAGGGAGTCCATCAGGACCTGGCGGGGATAGAAGGTGTCCTTCGTCGCCTCGTTCTGTTCCGCTGTTCCCGAAAAAGGCCCGGCCGGTCCCACCCGCCGAAAGATCACCATGTGGAGCATCACGAAAACGATGAAGAGCGTCGGCAGGATCATGGTGTGAATCGTGAAGAAATGGGAAAGCGTCAGGGCCCCGAGCCCCACTCCGCCTCGAATGGCATCCTTGATGGCCTCCCCGACGAGAGGAACGAGACCAATCATGTTGGTTCCGACGATTGTCCCCCAATAAGCCCGCTCGTCCCAGGGAAGCAGGTATCCCGAGAAGGCCGCCGTCATCGTGAGGGCAAGGAGGACCGTTCCGACCAGCCACATGATCTCCCGGGGCCTCTTGTAGGCTCCCCAGAGAAACACCTGTAGAAGATGGATCCCAACCGCGATGACCATGATCGAGGAGCCCCAGTAATGGATGCCCCGGATCAGACGGCCAACCGGAACTCCCTGGTAAGTCAGGTGGTCGATGTAGTTGATGCTGTCCCAGGCATGGTCGGGGGTTCCCCCGTAATAGAAGGCCAGCATCATGCCGGTGATGAACTGCTGAATCAGAACGAACAGGACCATGGATCCCGGAATGTAGGCCCACCGGGATCCGCCCGGCATCGGCTCGTTCAGGAGAAAGCTCATGAGGGCGCGTATCCGGACCCGCTCATCAAGGTATTCGATAATTTTCTGACCCATTAAAGCGCTCCTTCCCTCAGGCCAGGCGAACCTTGGCCGCGATTCCAATGGCAAACTGCTCGTAGATGACCGATATGGATCCGTCGGGGGCAATGCGGACCGGAAGCTGGTCCATCGGCCGGGGGGCCGGCCCTCCGATCCGATTCCCGTTCAACTGGTAGATGGAATGGTGGCAGGGACAGATGAAGAGCTTTTGCCCCTTGTGCCACTGGGGCTCGCATCCGAGATGGGGACAGATCGGGGAAAGAACCGTGAGCCGTGGATCGGAATCATTTTTTTCGAGAGGAGAATCGAGGTTCTTCTTCTGATCCTCCGATTCGGACCAGGGGTCGGCAGCCCCGGAATGGCGGATGAGCCAGACGGAGCGGTCCTCGGGAACCCGCATCCATCCGCTGACCGAGACGGCCCGGAAGGATTTCTGGACAGGCTCATCCATCGGAAGATCCTGTAGCTTGACGCCGAGATCCCGCCAGTTGTCGGTGACGGGTGTGCTGGCAGCCGCCATGATGTATCCCCCGATCGGAACGACGAGACTGACCCCGATTGCCGTGGCCAGGAGGGCGACCGACTTGGCCATGAAGGCTCGCCTCGACAGGCACGCCTCCTCTCCCATTTCCCGGATATCGAGAGGCTTGATCGTCACGAGAGCCCCCAGCTCGATATGATGGCCCGGGGGGAAAAACCAGGGGGGCACTTCTTCGTACTGCGTCGGATCGAAGACCGGAGACTGGTGGATGTCCTGCTCGGGCAGCGTGGTGCGGATCTCCGTTCCGCTCACGGAGGTCACCTTTTCGAGAGGGATCATGTGGAGGGATTCGAGGGATCGGACAACCAGCCCTGTCACATGATGAAGAGACTCGGAAAAAAGAACTTTTTCGAGACGCCCGAGAGTCTCCCCCCGGAGCCCGAGAACAGGAATGCCGACCCTGTATGTCACATCTTTGCCCATAAGAATCTCCCGTCTAGCGCGATCATCGCATTTCGAGGGCCCCCCTCTCAGCCTCGGGGCCAAAATCCGGAGGTCCCCTCGAGTCCCCTTCCCGACGGAGGTCTCAAAACATTCCCATCTGGCGGTAGCCCAGGTCCACGAACAGCACCTCTCCCGTTACAGCCCGCATCAGGGGAGACAAAAGGGCCGCGGTGGCGTCGCCCACCTCCTCCGATGTCAGCTCCTGCCCCTTCAGGGGGGCCCTGTCAGACACCGCCTTCTGCATGTCGACAAATCCCTTGATGGCCCGGCCGGAAGCCGTCTTGATCGGACCCGCACTGACGGCGTTGACCCTGATTCCCGAGGCCCCGAGGTCGTAGGCCAGATAGCGGACCGAGGCTTCGAGCGCCGCCTTGGCGGCCCCCATGACGTTGTAGTGGGGAACGATCCGTTCCGACCCCAGATAGGTCATGGCGACCACCGAGGAACCGGACCGCATGAGCGGCGCAAAGGCCCGGCAGAGAACCACCAGGGAGAAGGCGCTGATCTCCTGTGCAAGGAGGAACCCCTCACGACTCGTCCCTAAAAAGGCCCCGTCCAGCTCCTCTCTTTTCGCGAAGGCGATGCTGTGGACAAGTCCATCCAGTGTGACTCCTTCGGACCTGAGCCTTTCGGCCACCGCGGCCACCTCGTCGTCGTTTCGCACGTCGAGTGGCAGAAGCAGACTCCCGCGGTGGTCCTCCGGAAGTTCTTCCAGCAGCTTGCCGATGGTGGTTTTCTGGGAGTCCCCCAGATAGGTAAGGGTCACCCGGCCCCCGTTCCGGACGACCGACTGGACGACAGCCCAGGCGATCGACCAGCGGTTGGCGACTCCCGTGACAAGGACATGGCGACCGGAAAGGAGGGAGGGGGAGGATAAGAGAACTCCGGAAGAGGAGGATGTCATTTTTTCTTCCTCGAATTGTAGGTGACTGGAATAGTATCCGACTGACCTTGGATTTCGGTCAGCGGATACCCGGAAAGCCACGTCGTTTCATGGTCCGGATCATTCATCACCACGAAAAGAATAGGCCAATTGGGGAAAAGATACAAGCGGACGGGACGATAGGGAAGACGGAGCTGTGAAATCACTTTCATGGCATGCACATCGAATAGAACCAGCCTTCTCGAGCGGTGAAAAAGGACGAGGGCCAGCCGTCCCCCCGGGAAAAGAATCAGCTCCCGGACTCCGTGGCGGAAAGATCCCCGAAGGACAAAGCGCCGCGCCTGGCCGGCGGCGTCCTGCCAAAGGATCGCATCCTCGCACCCAGCCAGAAATCCTCCTCCGGGGAGGGGGGCGACCCGAACGGGGGCGGAGCAGCCGTCGAGATCGACGGTCCGGAGGACGGCAAATGGAGCCGTCCCCACTTCGAGAACCGCATCCGAACGGAAAAGAGGGATCCAGAGGTGACCGTCCATCCCGAGAGCCACCCGCGGGAATACGTCCCCTACGGCGATCCAGTCCCGTGGACGGTACCGATCGGGATCCAACGCATAGAGAATGTGGACGGCTCTGGCGGTGAGGTAGTAGCGGTCGTCCGCCCCTCCCAGGATCTGGCCCGGATTGAGTCCCACGGTCCGCTCGAAGGGGGGGCCGGCCTCCTCGGCCGGAAGAATCAAAAGAGAGCGGCTCGACTCGAGATCGACCAGAAGGCGGCCTCCGTATCGCCCGACCGCCATGTCCCGGGGATTCTTGAGTCCGGAGATTCGAAGGGAGAGGTTGCCCGTACGCGGATCAAGCCGATAGAGGGATCCAGCCTTCTCGGACAGAAGGAAGAGCCGTCCGGCCCCTGCCGCCAGGGTGATCCTGCCCTCAGGAAAGGATCGGGAGAAAAGTGGCGGAGAAGGCTCCTCGATGCCCCAGGCCGGGCCGAGCGGCAAGATTTCGATAAGGAGGCAAAGCCAGAACAACGTGAGTTTTGCGGACACGGACCCTAGACGACCCCCAGGGAAAGAAACCTTCCCCCGCCTTTCCTCTTGTTCCAACGGACCGAGAGCCCCATCATCGACTCCATGACTCCGGGAACGTAATGTTCCATGAATTGAGCGACATATTCGTCCACCGCCAGAAATCGGGCCGGCTTGTTTTTACCGAAACGCCCCTCCACCTCGATCCAGAGCACCCTGTCGCGCCAGACAGGCGTCATGGCGACGCGTTCCGGGTGAATCGACTCCTCGTCAAGGCTTTTGGCCAGAGAGGCCCCCAACTCGATCGTCGCCGCCATCGGAAGGAGCAGAGACCAGGGAACGAGCGACACATGGCCCCCTTCTGCCTCCCCTTCCGGAAAAGGCCGGGCAAGATCGAAAATACGGGAGACGGCCTCCCCCACCTCTTCCTGAAGGGTTCCCGCAAAGCATTCATCGAGGACTTCCCCCCAGTCTCCGGAGGGAGGAGGTGTCATTCGGACCACACCCACCAGCGCCCCCCTCCCCGACTCGCGGGAGGAGCCGAAAGATCGAAGGACAGGGTCGGAAGGGGCCATAAGATCGTCGGCGGGCTGATCCCAGTCCCCGAGAAGAGCGTCCGCCATCATGACCGGCACCTCATCAAAGCTGCCTGACGAATCCATTGAAAATCCGAAGTTTATCCGCTCCTCGACGAATCCTCGCCGGCTATCATACGAAAAAGTATAAATATCTGCAAAAGACAGGACCCGAGGATGGAGGAAGACCTGGGCGACCTTCGAGGAGTCGGAGAGGGCCGTTTCAAGAATCCGGGCCAGAGGAGCCAGGGCATCGAGGGTCAGGACTTCGGGAAGGGGCTGGTCGAGATCCACGAGAAGGCCGATTCCGAAGACGGCATCCCCCGGCTCATGCAGATCCTCTTCCATGGACTCGTCCCCGATTTCATCCAATTCGAGATCGAACCGGTCGTGAGAGATCTCGAGATAGTTCCGGATGAAGAGGGACCAGTCCGGGGTCATTTCCGAAAGCTGGGCCAGTTCCCCAAGCTGACGGTCCTCCGAGAGGAAGTCCAGGATGTCGGAAAACCGCATCGACAGCTCGTCATCCTTCAACACTTCCGAGGGGGGACCTTGTCGAAGGATCTCGACGAGCTCCTCGATTGGTTTTTCCGGGTCACCCGGCATGGTTTCCATCATTGATGTCTCCTTTAGGTCTCTTCTGAAATGTCTTGAATGTCTGGCTTTTCCTTCGTCCGGCGACTCTTCCAGGAAAAGAGAGGCATGGAAAAATCCCGCTCCGGCGGAAGGATCCGGCTCTTCTGGAGCAGGCGGCGTGGCTGGCCAGCCTCCCAGAAGGAGAGCACCTCGGAGGCCCGCTCCACCACAGGGGCGGGAAGCCCGGCAAGCTTCGCCACCTCAATTCCGTAGGACTGTTCCGCCCGGCCATCCACAATCCGGTGTTCGAACACAAGGACCCCATTCCGGATCGAAACGCGTACGGTCTGATTTCGAACCCGGCGATGCGTCCGGGCCAACTCCGAGAGTTCGTGATAATGGGTGGCAAACAGGGTGCGGCACCGGATGCGGTCGTGGATGTATTCACTCACGGCCCAGGCGATGGCCATGCCGTCAAAGGTGGCCGTCCCGCGGCCCACCTCGTCAAGAAGGACCAGCGTCCTCGAGGTGGCCGATGCGAGGATCCGCGCCACCTCGGTCATCTCGACCATGAAGGTGGAGGCCCCCTCCAGAATGTTATCGGAAGCCCCCACCCGGGCGATGATGCGATCCAGGAGCGGAAGTCGGGCCATATCGGCTGGAACGGGGCTGCCCGCCTGGGCCATAAGGGCGATGAGGGCGATCTGGCGCATGTAGGTCGACTTGCCGGCCATGTTGGGCCCCGTCAGGACGATGAACTCGCCGTCGACAAGCTCGGTGTCGTTGGGCATGAAGGAGCCGGCAGACATCCGGCTCTCCAGGACGGGGTGGCGTCCGTTCTTGACCAGAAGGGGTTCTTCTCCCGAGACGAACTCCGGTAGGACATACCGGTTGAGACGTCCCTGCTCGAAGAAGGCGAGAAGAACATCCGCCCGGGAGACGAAATCGGCCAAAAGATGGATTCCTTCGCGCCCTGACAGAACCGTTTTCCGGAGGTCCTCCAGAATTTCCCCTTCCCTGGCCAAAACCTTCGTCCGGGCCTCCCGGAGCCCCCCCTCGAAGGCGATGAGTTCAGAAAGAGTGAAGCGTTCCGAGTTCGTCAGTGTCTGCTTCCGCAAATAGCGCTCGGGCATCTTCTGCGCCTGGGCACGGGACACCTCGATGTAATATCCCGCCACCTGATTGTAGCGAATCCGGAGGTTCTCGACCCCGGTCGACTTTCGCTCGCGCTCTTCGAGCTCCGCCAGCACGCGGTCACCTTCGGACTCCACTCGCCGGCACTCGTCCAGAACGGGGTCGAAGGTCTCGCGGACGATGGGCCCCTCACCCAGGATCATCGCGGGCTCCTCCACCAGGGCCCGGTCGAGAAGGGTCTGAAGGGCCGCCCCCTCCCCCTCCCAGGAAAAAACCTCCCGGAACCCTGAAAAGAGCTCCCGGATCTCGGGAATTTCCAGGATATCCAGGGCACTGCGAAGGGATCTCCTGAACTCTGTCAGATCGCGGGGAAGACGGTTGCCCATGGCGAGCCGGGACTGGATCCGCTCCAGGTCTCCCACACCCCGCAACAGGGGAACGAGTCTGTCGGACAGGCGGGGATGGGCGGAAAAGCCCCGGATGACGCGATGTTTCTCCAGGATCGGCTCCCGTTCCGAGTCGGGGGACAGGAGCCAGCGCCGGAGCATCCGGCTTCCCATCGGCGTGCGGCAGCGATCGAGAAGGGCCACCAGACTTGCAGCCTTGCGGTCCTCCCCGCCCTCCCCCGGCAACACATCGAGGTGGCGGAGGGTCCAGCGGTCAAGCTGCAGAGAGGGAGTGCCTCCTTCCAAATCGATCCCCCGGAGATGTCCGAGAACCGTCCGTTCATGGGTGGCCAGGAATCCGAATAGGAGTCGGAGCGCCTCCTGGGCAACGTCGGGCAGATCGGGAACGCGGTAAGACGGTGGAAGCCAAACCGAAAAATCCGGGTCGGGAGGTTCCGGGTGGATCACGGCCGGAATTCCGGGAAAAAGACCCCGCAGGTCTTCCGTTTCAAGAACGAGTTCCCGCGCTTCCTTTCGCTCCAGCCAATCCCGCAGGGCATCGAGGTCGGACAGAGACTCCGGTTCCCACACCGCGATCCGACCGCTCGTCAGGTCGAGGGAGGCGGCCCCCCATTCTTCGCCCCTTTTTAGAACCGCGACCCCGTTCTGGGGAGTCCCCTCTTCACGGGAGGGATCCTCCATCAGAGTGAATCGGGTGACGGTCCGGATGATCTTCCTCGGAAAAAGGCCGGATGGATCCCCTTCCGAAGTCGTCTGTTCGGCAATGGCCACCGCATGGCCGGCATGGATGAGTTTCGGAAGATACAGATCGAGGCTCTTGGCAGGGATTCCGCACATGGGAAGGGGATCAGGGCGACTCTTGTCCCGACTTGTGAGGGTGACCCCCAAAAGCCGGGAGGCCAATTCGGCCTGGTCCCCGAACAGTTCGTAGAAATCCCCCAGACGGAAAAAAAGGAGGGCCTCCCCCGCTTCCTTCCTGAGATCCCGGTACTGACGGAAAAGGGGGGTGTCAGGATAAACATGGGAGGAGGAAGGGGAGCCCTTCTCCCGTTCATTGGGGGAGAGAGAGCTGTCAGTGGGGGGCATGAGGCGGTTCGGATACCGAACTCCCGCCTTCGGGGGAGCGGGATTTTTTCAGCCTTGAGACCACCTTCAGAAGAACCCCTCCCAGGAGGCAGAGGAGGATCCCCGTCAGAACCGCACCCAACACCACCACTCCCACGGAAAAGGGACCGATCTGCCCCGACCCGGGAAGCGTGATGGTGATGTGTTCCTGGTCGTTTTCCACCATGAAAAGCCATCCTGCCACGACGAGAACAAGCCCCAGAAAAAGTCTCATGGCCGATCCTTTCCGAGCCAGGCCATCACCTGTTTGAGATCTTCCCAGACCTCCGCTTTGGCGGAGGGATTTCGGAGGAGATAGGCCGGATGGTAGGTCGGCATGACCCGGATCTCCGGAAAGAGGGACAGGCGCGACTCCCTCCCCCGAAGCCGGGAGATTCCTCCCGTCTGACCCAGGAGGGAGGACGCCGCCGTCTGCCCCAGAAGGACGATCGTCCGGGGGGCGATGAGAGCGATCTGCCGCTGCAGGAAAGGCAGGCAAGCCTGGCGTTCGGCGTCCTCGGGAACGCGGTTTCCTGGAGGACGGCATTTGACGATGTTGGCGATATAGACCTCCCGCCGCTCGAATCCCATGGCCCCGATCATCTTCGTCAGAAGTTCCCCCGCCCTTCCCACGAAGGGACGACCCGTGGCATCCTCGTCCGCCCCCGGCCCCTCCCCCACGAACATGAGAGTCGCCTTGGGATTCCCCTCTCCGAAGACAACCTGCGTTCGGGTGGAGGACAGGGCGCAGCGGGTACAGGACCGGGCCTGCTCACGAAGTTCGGCCAGAAGCATCTCGCCGTCCGGAGCTCCCCCTTCGGAAGGAGCAGCCGCCTCTCCGGGGCTAACGGAGGAAGAGGCAAGCCCTTTCGCAAGAGCAAAGTCCGGGACGGTCTCGCCCAGATAGCGCAGATAGACGGCGAGACCGTCCGTCCCGTCAAGGACCTTCCTTCGAGCCTCTCCGCTCATCGGTTCCCTCCAGCGGGAGGGCGGACCGGCCACAAGGTGAGCGGTTCCTCCTCCGGAAGTGGGGGGGGATCTGACAACGGCTCCCAGTCGGAAAGGAGCCCGGGGATTTCGTCCGCCAGCTCCGAGGCCAAGCGCCCTCTGGAGGAGCCCCGACCTAGACGCTCTCCCGCCGCCCCATGTATGAAGGCCCCCAGGCAGGCGGCCTCGAATGGTTCCATGCCCTGGCCAAGGAAGGCCGCGATCATCCCGGTGAGGACGTCCCCCATTCCGGCCCCGGCCATGACCGGATCTCCTGTCAGGTTGACATAATGGCGCCCGGCCGCATCGACCACGAGGGTCCGCGCCCCTTTCAAAAGAAGCACCCCGTTCGCCTTCCGGGCTCCGGACAGGGCCATATCCAGGGGCTCCTTCAGAACCTCCGGGGTCCCGACCCCCAGAAAGCGCCCCAACTCCCCGGGGTGGGGTGTCAACACGAGTTTTTTTCCTCCACGAAGCTCCGCCACCCGTTCGGGACGGCCCGCGAAGAGGCTGAAGGTTCCGGCATCGGCCACCACCGGACCCGGGAATCCGGAGAGAAGTGTTTCCATCAATATCCGCGTTCCCTCGTCGTCAGGGAGTCCCGGCCCGCAGCCCATGGCATCGATCCCCTCGAAGGTCCCCCGGATTGCGCCGGGATCAGGGTTTGAGGGGTTAAAGAATCGGCCCATGACCTCGGGGAAGGCATTTGAGTAACCGGAAAGGTCTCGGTCCCAAAGAAGGGTCACCAGACCCGCCCCCGCCCGGAGAGCTCCCCGGGCGGCCAGAAGAGGCGCCCCCGCCTTCCCGAAGCTTCCCCCGGCGATCAGGACATGGCCGGCCTGTCCCTTGTGGATCTCCGGATATCGGCGCGGAAGAAGTCCCATGGCTTCGCGGATGGTCAGACAGGATCCGGAGCCTCCCTCCAGAAGAGCGGATGGAAAACCAATCCTCGAAAGCCGGATCTCACCCGCATAGCGCGTTCCGGGATCGACAAGCAGCCCCCACTTCGGAGCCCCGAAAGTCACCGTGGTTGCGGCCCGGACCGCCGAACGGCCTACGGCCCCCGTGCGGCCGTCCACCCCGGAGGGAATGTCGACACTGACGACCGGAATGCCGGAAGCGGCCGACTGGTTCATTGCCTCGACAAGCCGGAGGAGATCCTCCGGCAACTCACCCCGGAACCCTGTCCCCAGGATTCCGTCGATGATCAGGCCGGCGTGGGATATCCGATGGCGGCCCCCTCCCTCCGACGGAAAGCGGACGGGAACCTCCATGCGCCGAAGGCGATCGATCTCGCGAAGAAGCGCCGGGGACTGCCGGTTTGCTTCCTCTACGACCACAAACGCCTCTCCCGAGTATCCGAGGCTGACAAGATCGCGCAGGGCCACCAGACTGTCAGCGCCATTGTGGCCTCCTCCGGCCACTGCAAGAACCGGCCGGCGACCTGAGCGGAGAGCTGTCCTTCCGAGCCATTCCCGACAAACCCGGGAAACCGCCATGCCGGCTCGCTCCATCAAGATTTCTTCAGAAATCCCGAAATCCCGGACCGCCCTTCCGTCCGTTTCCCTCATTTCTTCGGGGGTCATGACTCTCATGAAGAAGGCCCTTCCAGGACGACGACCGCCACCACATGGTCCCGATCGTGGCTTAAGGAGGCCCAAATCGTTCCGATCCCGCGATGTCCGAGGAGGTCCAGAACCCTGCCGGAGCAGCGGACTTCAGGCGCTCCCGAATCCCGGGAGAGCGTTTCGATCTCCTTCCAGCGGACTCCCTCCGCCAGACCGGTTCCAAGGGCCTTCAGAAGAGCCTCCTTGATCGCAAATCGTCCCGCAAGGAAAGTCGATTTCCCCCCGGACTGACGGCGTTCCTCCGGAGTGTAAACGCGGGAGGCGAAGCGTTCTCCGAAACGGCTTAAGGCGCTTTCGATCCGGGAGACCAGCACAAGATCGATCCCGAGACCGCGGATCATCGGGATCCTCCTCCGAAAGGGGCGAGAAGAAGGGAGCGCACCTCGGAGACCGCATCCCGGATTCCGAACAGGACGGCCCGGGCGATGATGCTATGGCCGATATTGACTTCGGCCAAGCCTGGCAACCCAAGAATTCGGGGAAGATTGAACAGGGTCAGGCCGTGGCCGGCTGCCAGAATGAGCCCTTGGCGAGCGACCTGCGTCGCCGCCGCAGAGAGTCGGGCCAATTCCTCCCCTTCCCGGGACGTCCCGAATGCCTGGGAATAAGACCCCGTATGAAGCTCCACTTGGTCCACTCCGAACACAGGAATCCGGCCCAGCATCTCCGGGTCGGGGTCCATGAAAAGGCTCACCCTGATTCCCTTTTCCATGCAGCGTCTCGAGAAGGAATCCAGGGCCTTCAGATAATCCGGCGTCAGGACCAGTCCCCCCTCCGTCGTGCGTTCGGTCCGTTTTTCAGGCACGAGAGTGACCCGCTCCGGAGAAAAAGACAGGGCTAATCCGGCCATTTCCTCCGTCAGAGCCATCTCGAGATTGACCGGAAGAGAGACCGTTTCCCTAAACCGCCGGAGGTCGGTCTCATTGGCATGGCGACGGTCTTCGCGCACGTGGAGAACAATCTGGTCCGCACCCGCAAGCCTCGCGAGGTGCGCAGCCGCCAGGGGATCCGGATCGAACCCTCCCCGAGCCTGACGAATCGTCGCCACATGGTCGATGTTGACGCCCAGACGCACGGGAAAGACTGAGGAAATCATGGTGCGTCCTTCTCCGGTCCGAGAACGCTGAGAGAACGCCGGGACACCCAGTCCTGGTCGCGGGCGACACGAAGCAGGTCCAGAGGAGTGGCATCGTCGATCCATCTCTCCAGCTTGTCCGTTTCCAGCTCCTCGCCCCAATACAGGATGTCGCGCCCCATCTTGTTCATGCGCGTCAGGATCGATTCGAGCCCTATCAGGAGGGAACTTTTAAGCTGGTTCTTCGCCCGCAAAAGCTCGTCGCCTGTCAGCGGGACCTCCTGGAGTCGACCCAGCTCATCGACAAGGATGGCGAGGAGCTCTTCTTTTTTCGAAGGCCGTGTCGAGGCGGCGATCCGGACGAGACCGCCATCGACAAAGGATTGTCCCGTCGAATAGATCGAATACGCCAGACCCCGCTTTTCCCTGACCTCCTGAAAAAGGCGGGAACTCATTCCCCCTCCTAGATGCAGGTTCAGAAGCCGAAGGGCGGTCTGATCTTTGTGAGCTACCGGCAATCCGGACATTCCCAGGGCCACGTGCACCTGTTCGAGATCCCGGGCGGTTTCGCGTCTGTCGTAGGCGGGAACAAATCCGCCGGTGGCCCGCTCCGCTCCGGACTGTTCGGGAGGAATCTCGGAAAATGCCTCTTCGAGGGTTTCCCGGAGTTGCGGCCACTGAAAGCGTCCGGAAATCGTCACAAACATCCCGCCCCGATGGTAGTTCCTAAGAAAATAATTCTTGACCTCTTCCCGGGTAAAGGCCGAGACGGAGGACTCCGTTCCCAGAATGGGAAGAGCGAGGGGATGGCTCCCGAAGTGGGCCTCATAAAGCTGCTGCGTGACCAGATCTTCCGGGTCATCCTGTGACTCGGCAATTTCCTCTATGACGACCCCCTTTTCCCGGGACAGCTCTTCCGGATCAAAAACCGATCGCGTCAGCAGGTCTCCCAGAAGCGTTGCCGCCCGTCCGGCATTTTCTGAGAGAACATGGGTATAAAAGCAGGTCATTTCCTGGGACGTGAAGGCATTCATCTCTCCACCCAGAAGATCCATCTCGTTGGCAATCTGTTGGGCCGAACGCGAGGGAGTCCCCTTGAAGCACATATGCTCCAGGAAATGGGTCATCCCCGCTTCAAGGGGACTCTCGAAACGCGAACCGGCACGGACCCAAACCCCGATGGCGACCGATCGGGAGGTCGCGAGTGGATCGCAATAGACGGTCAGACCATTGGACAGGATTTGCTTGATATAAGGCACGGCGATTCTTTCTTTGGAAGACCCCGGCGACATCGTCTTGATTCCGCTTCTGATTCTGAAACGATCAGAGCACGCAATGCAGCCCTAAAAAAGCGGGGAAAGACTTAAAGCCGGGGAAATTCTGTTTATTTTTTGTCGTGAGGAAAGGGACCACTTGGTCCTCGAGGGACATCCATTACAGTAAGGGTGCCGTTTATTAAACGACACCCTCCTGCAAAAGAAGAATAGAATAATTGCAAAGAAAAATCACCGGTTCGTCCGGTAGGCGGGTAAACCTCGAAAAAACTAATGAGCTCCGGTCGGAAGGAAGAACGGGTTCACTCCCACATACGCGGAAAGGCCTCCCCACACCACGGCCATGATAATCGCAACAACGACCAGACCCGCAGCACCCTTGTTCACATCCATCGACATCTCCTCCTTTTTGAATGCCAAACCCTCTTCCCGATCCCCGAAGAGGCCCCTCCCCCGCCAGGCGATTCTGGCCACAGAGGTTGATGGGGGGTTAAAAAGGCGTATCTGATACTTTGGGATTAAGACTCGACCATTATGGCAAAGCCGATTTCAAAAAACAAGGCTTCCTGTCATCCCCCGTTCCAGACATTTACTGGACGCCAGAACCGGGGGAATCAAGGAATAGAATCAGGCCTTGGCAGCCGACCGATGTTCCCGACCCTCACCTTCCTCGGCAATGGCTTCCTTGCGGGACAGGCGGATTTTTCCCTGACGGTCGACTTCAAGGACCTTGACGACGATCTCGTCTCCTTCGTTGACGACATCGGTGACCTTTTCCACTCTCCGTGGCTCCAGCTGGGAAACATGACACAAGCCGGTCGTTCCCGGCATGATCTCAACAAATGCCCCATAATCGGCGATCGTCTTGACCTTTCCGAGGTAGATCTTCCCGACCTCCGCCTCCGCGACGATCTGGTTGATCATTTCGATGGCCTTTCGAGCGGCTTCCTCGTCGGCGGACGCGACGCGAATCAGACCTGAATCCTCGATGTCGATCTTGACTCCGGTTTTTTCTGTGATGCTCCGGATCATTTTGCCTCCAGGGCCGATCACCTCCCGAATCTTGTCCTGCTTCACCTGAATCGTCAGGATCCGGGGCGCATAAGGAGACATCGTCGCTCGAACGGACGGCATCGAAGCCTTCATTTTGCCCATGATATGCATTCGGCCTTCACGAGCCTGATCGAGCGCTTTTTTCATGATCTCCAGGGTGATTCCCTTGATCTTGATGTCCATCTGGACCGCAGTCACCCCGGAATCTGTGCCCGTCACCTTGAAATCCATATCTCCCAGATGATCCTCTATTCCCAGAATATCAGAGAGAATGGCCACCCGGTCGCCTTCCTTGATGAGTCCCATCGCGATCCCCGCCACGGGAGCCTTGATCGGGATTCCGGCATCCATCATCGCCAGGGTTCCGCCACATACCGTTGCCATGGACGTGGACCCATTGGATTCAAGAATGTCTGAGACAAGGCGGATGGAATAGGGAAAAGCTTCCTTCGAGGGAAGAATGGGCAACAGAGCCCGTTCGGCAAGATTTCCATGACCAATCTCGCGTCTTCCGGGACCCCGCATCGGCTTGACCTCACCCACCGAGAAGGCGGGAAAGTTGTAATGCAGCATAAACCGCTTGGTCGATTCCCCTTCCAACGCGTCAATCCTTTGCTCGTCATCGGATGTTCCGAGAGTCGCGACGGAAAGGCTCTGGGTTTCACCTCGCGTGAAGAGGGCCGATCCATGAGTCCTGGGCAGGATGCCCACTTCGATCGTGATTGGACGAATTTCCGTTGTCTTTCGACCGTCGGCACGAATGCCGCGATCGAGGACCATCGCCCGGAGGAGCTCTCTTTCGAGATCGTGAAACCCTGTTGAAAACTCCTTTTCTTCATGGGCATCCTTGAAACCGTCGGGAAAAAGCTCCTTGGAAAGAGTGTTCCGGATTTCAGAGGTCTTGTCTTCACGGGCCTTTTTGTCGGACATGACAAGAACGGCAGACAGTGGTTCCTTCCCTCCCTGCCGAATCTTCTCCATCAATTCGGGGCGAACAGGGACAGGGGGAATAGCCCGCTTGACCTTTCCGGCCTTTTTCTGAAGCTCAATCTGGGCTGCAATGATCGGCTGACAGGCATTGTGTGCGGTGCGAATGGCTTCCAGAAACAGTTCCTCAGAGACTTCGGAGGCCTTTCCTTCAACCATCATGATCGCATCGGCGGTTCCCGCAACGACCAGATCGATGGAGGACTTTTCCTGCTGCTCAAGATCGGGGTTGATGACAAAATTTCCGTCGATGTAGCCAACCCGAACGGCACCCATGGGATCATGGAAGGGAATATCGGAGATGGTGAGAGCCGCCGATGCCGCAACCACAGCCATCACATCGGTGACCCCGCTTCTGTCAGCAGAAACGACCGAAGCGATCACCTGTGTGTCATAATAAAAGCCCTCCGGAAAAAGCGGGCGAATGGGCCGATCGACCAGTCGGCTGTTCAGGATCTCCCTCTCGGAGGGCTTCCCTTCGCGCTTGAAAAAACCGCCCGGAATCTTTCCTGCGGCATAGGCTCTTTCCTGATAGTCGACCGTCAACGGGAGGAAATCCGTCCCGGGCTTGATGGTTTTTGATGCCACAGCGGTCGCAATGACCACGGTTCCCTCGACCCAGAGGACGATCGCTCCGTCTGCTTGGCGGGCCATTCGACCTGTTTCGAGCCTGACCGTCTTCCCGCCAACGTTGACTTCAACAGTTTCTTGCTTCATGTTTTTGATGTTCCTTTCCGGTAGCCGGATCAATGGAATCCTTGATGGATACGGGTTTCAGGCGGCCGCAAAGCTGACTTTTGTCTTGTTTCTGACAGGGGAAGTCAGCTCAACGCCCTTCTGAAACCCGCCTTTCAATCTAGCGACGCAACCCGAGACGTGCAATGATTTCCTGATATTTGGCTGGATTGGTTGTCTGAAGATACTTGAGGTGACGGCGTCTTCTGCTGACCATGAGAAGAAGGCCCCGACGGGAATGGACATCCTTTGGGAATTTTTTGAAATGCTCTCCAAGCTGGTTGATCCTTTCGGTCAGAATCGCCACCTGAACCTCGACCGATCCGGTATCATTGCTGGAGATTTTGAATGAATTGATGACTTCCTGCTTTTTTTCCTTGCTCAACGCCATGCCCTGAACTCCCTTTTAACCGTTTTCATTGTGAGAGGGAATACGCTTTCCCTCTCTTACCTGCGCTGACTTTGTCCGAAAAAGGAGTACGATTTTCGCCACAGGTATACCTCCAGGAAAAAGACTCAACTCCTCGCTATTCAGAAGAGCCTCGGCTAACCCCAGAATCTTCCCCTCCTGCCCCATTATTCTAATCGTATCCTTCGCATGAAACAATCCTTCCCGGCGAAAAAACCAGATGCCGGGAAGCAGGCCCCCCTTCTGCAAGGCCGGAGCGGCGTTCGGAAGAATCTCCAGGGACGGAAGATCCAGGAAAACCTTTTCCGGACCAATCAGGGCGGCGCCAAGGTCTTCTGCATTCCAGGAGTTTTCGATGACCTCCATCCCAACCGCCCCCTCCACCGAAAAACGCCCTACTGTCAATCTCCGGAGACGGCTGACATGGCCGCCGCATCCCAGAGCGTCTCCGATTTGGCGCGCGAGCACGCGCACATAGGTGCCCTTGGAACAATGGACGCGAAGAGAGAGCCTCCCTTCTTGACACGTGAGAAATTCCAGCGAATGAACCGTCACGAGGCGAGGGTCGCGCTCCACGGTCATCCCTTTTCGCGCCAGTTTGTAGAGCGGAACCCCCTTCTGCTTCACCGCCGAGTACATCGGAGGCTCCTGCCACTGCTCCCCCACAAAGCCCTGCAGAACCTCCCTTATTTTTTCCTCCGAAAGATCTTCCGGAATGGGGGATCTCGCGACGACTGTCCCCTGACTGTCATCGGTATCCGTTGTCACTCCGAGGGAGACATCGAAAGAATAGGACTTGTCGTGTGCCTGTATGAATCCCGACATCTTTGTCGCTTCCCCCAGAAAAAGAGGGAGCAACCCCGAAGCCAGGGGATCGAGCGTCCCTCCGTGGCCGACTTTGTCGATGCCCGACTTTTTCCGAAGGGCGTGAACGATGTCGTGGGAGGTCGGACCGGCAGGTTTGTCCACCAAAAGAAGTCCGGAGATTTCCGACGATGACTGATCGTCAAATAAAGTCACTCTCCTCCGTCCTCTGCGTTCGGGTTTGCCAACAAGCGCTCAATCCTGGCGGGATCTGTTTCATCGGCGTCATGAGCGAAGGTCAGGGCGGGAATGTACTTGATCCTGATCCGGCTCGCAAGCTCCTTGCGAAGCCCTCCGCAGTATCGATCGAAAGCTTCCTGGCAGGCGGCTGGATCCTCTCCGGGATAAACGCGATAGTAGATCGTGGCCTTTCGAAGATCCCCTGAAAGGGCCACTCTCGTGATGGTCGCCCGGGAAAGTCGAGAATCACGGGAAAAGCGGGACAGAATCATCGCCATGACTTCATGAATCTCTGCTGAGACTCTGTCCGATCTTCGGAATCCGGGATCATGCTTCATAGAAACTCTCGGTGCGAATCGAGAAGAACCAACTCTGGAGAAGAAAGCACCATCTCGCGAATCTTCTCGAAGATTCTTTCCGGAAGGCGTGGATCAGAGGAAATCATGACCACCTCCACCACTGCCCTTTGCCAGAGGTCCTGATATCCCGTTTCGGCGATCGAAACGGGATATCGTTCACGAATCCTGGCGGTCAGACTCGACAAAAGTTGTCTTTTTTCCTTGAGTGAATGGACATCAGGAAAATGGAGGATCAATATGAGGTGCGCAATAGGAGATCTCTGATGCGGATCCCTTTCATGTGTTGACCGGCTCAAGCTTTCCCGCTATCTTTTCCTGAACGAAGCACTCTATCAGGTCACCCACCTTGATATCGCGGAAGTTTTCCAAGGAAATCCCGCATTCATAGCCGGCGGCGACTTCACGCACATCGTCCTTAAATCTCTTCAGGGCTTCCATCTTGCCCTCGAAGACCACCGCCCCGTCCCGAATGAGCTTGACCACCGTCCCGGTCCGCTGCATGACTCCTTCGGAGACATAGCATCCGGCAACCGTTCCGACCCGTGAGATATTGTAAACCTGACGCACTTCGGCACGACCGACAAACTTTTCTCGAATGGTGGGCGACAGCATCCCTTCCATTGCCTTCCTGATGTCCTCCACGGCATCATAAATCACCGAGTAAAACTTCATTTCCACTTTTTCCCGCTCCGCCAAAGTCAGGGCCTTGGGCTCTGGACGAACGTTGAAACCAAGAATCACGGCGTTTGAGGCCTGGGCCAACAGGACATCGGTTTCACGAATTCCTCCGACTCCCTCATGGATGAACCTCACTCTGACCTTCTTGTTCTCAAGTTTCCCAATGGCCTGCCGGATGGGTTCGATCGAACCCTGGACATCGACCTTGAGGATCAGGTTAAGATCCTTGATGAGGCCTTCCTCGATCTGAGAGTAAAGATCCTCGAGCGTGACCTTCTTGTTCTGAAGAAGCTGAAGGGCCCGTTGTCTGGCCTGGCGGGCCATGGCTACCTGCCGACCCAGCTTTTCGTCCTCGACCGCAATGAAGATGTCTCCTGGCTGTGGCATCCCGTCGAGTCCAACGACCTCGGCGGAATGAGAAGGGGTGACCTCCGTGATCCGGTGGCCGAAGGGGTCTGTCAGGCTCCGAACCCGACCGACCTGTGCTCCCAGGACAAGAAAGTTTCCGACCTTGAGGGTTCCCTTCTGAACGAGAACCGAAGCCACGATGCCTCTTCCCTTGTCGAGACGTGATTCGATGACCAGACCTCGGGCCCGACGATTGGGATTGGCCTTGAGATCCAGAACATCCGCCTGGAGCAGGATCATTTCAAGAAGAAGGTCCAGACCTGTCCTCTTTTTGGCAGAGACCGGACAGAAAATCGTCGTACCGCCCCATTCCTCCGGAGTGAGCCCATATTCAGACAGAGCCTGCTTGACTCGGTCCGGATTGGCCTCCGGTTTGTCGATCTTGTTTATGGCGACGATGATCGGAACATCGGCCGCACGGGCATGGTTGATGGCCTCCACGGTCTGGGGCATGACTCCATCATCCGCGGCAACAACGAGAACGACAACATCGGTTGCCTTCGCTCCGCGGGCCCGCATCGCCGTGAAGGCTTCATGTCCAGGGGTATCAAGGAAGGTGATATCCCGTCCGTTGATCGATACGGTGTAGGCACCGATATGCTGGGTGATGCCACCCGCCTCCCCTTCGGCCACCTTGCTCTTGCGAATGGCATCGAGAAGAGAGGTCTTCCCATGGTCGGTGTGCCCCATGATCGTGACGACGGGCGGACGCGGCAACAGATCCTCCGGAGAATCCTCCGATTCACCAAGAATGGCTTCCTCCGGTTCCTCCTGCTGGATTTCGACGGCGATACCCAGCTGCTCGGCAACAAGCATTGCGGCTTCAGGATCAACCGGCTCGGTGATTGTGGTCATCACCCCCATGGCCATCAGGCGCATGATGACATCCTGCACCTTGACACCCAATTTGTCCGCAAAGTCCTTGACGCTCGTTCCGGCCTCGATCCGTATGGACTTCTTCCGTGCCTTGGTTCCGTCAACGGCCTGGGAGGCTCCCCTTGAATCGCTTCCTCCTTTCGCCTTCTTCTTGAAGGAGGGGGCCTTCTTGAAAGCAGGGCGCGGAAAGGAAGGGCGGGACGACGTCTGTGTTTCAGGGGGAGCGCCGGGAGCGACGACACGATGAACCGTGGCAGGAGAGACCGGTGGCTTGGATATTGCGGATTCTTTTTCTCCGGCTTCCTCGAGATCGACAAAATCCTCTTCTCGAAGCATGTGAAGGCGATCGAGCTTCTGGTTTTTGTCTTTGGTGGTTTTTGCTGGTTTTCCGCGCTTGTCACCGGGGAGCGCCCGGTCCCGGACCGCCCCCTTTTCCGCCGTTTCTTTTGAAGGAACGGCCGTGGAAGGAGCGGAAGGAGTCTTTTCCCCTTGACGAACCGGTGCGTTTTCCTGCGTCCATCCTTCGACTGGAATACGGGGGAGAATATTCTCGGCAGGAGCTCCAGCCGTCAGAGGGAGCTGCGTGGCAGGGGGCACCGCTTCAACGGCATTCACAACATTTTCCATGCCGACGGGACGCTCGGTTTCGATAGCCCCCGCCTCTGGAGGGGAAACCACTTCGGCCTGAACGGGTTGCTCCTCAGCGACCTCGGCCCCGGGAGCAAAAGATTTCTTCTTGATGAGGATCGGCTTTTTGGGGGCCTCGGGGGCCTCCTCTCCCTTTTTTACCTTTTGCCGAACAATGTTGATGGTTCTTTCATCGAGAGTCGCCATGTGAGACGGCGCATGAATCCCCCAG
This sequence comes from Nitrospirota bacterium, assembly GCA_021820445.1. Taxonomy (GTDB): domain Bacteria; phylum Nitrospirota; class Leptospirillia; order Leptospirillales; family Leptospirillaceae; genus UBA4572. Next base: position 24,445 of record JAKADN010000015.1, read on the forward strand.
AGTTTAAGTTTGGCAAGCAGGGATTTGCTTTCCATTTTCAATTCGCGAGCCAATTCATAAACCTTCAAAGAACCATCCCCCTCTTCGTTATAGCGACCCCGAATCCGTCTCCGGCGTAGTTCCGGAAGTCTTCGGATAACCCATGAAATCCCGTGCGGTTTCGATCAGCTTAGCGGCAGTTTTCGGACCAAACTTCGGAAGTTTGGCGATATCCTCCGCCGATGCATTGGCCACCTTTTCGACACTGTCAAAACCCGCTGCCTTCAGGGCATCGGCCATATTTCCGCCCATTCCCGGAAGATCCTCGAGAAGAATCATCGAAGGCGCTTCCAATGAGGGCGCGGCCTGTCCCTCATGCTCTCCTTCTGCAGAACGGGCCATCCGATCGGCCTCGTACTGCTGTTCACTGAAGATGTCGATCTTCCATCCGGTGAGTTTTGCTGCAAGCCGAACATTCTGTCCCCGACGACCAATGGCAAGGGAGAGCTGCTGGTTGGCGACCACAACCGTCGCAACCTTGTCGAACTCCCCGTCCCGGGTCGCGACTCGAAGAACCTTGGCGGGAGAAAGAGCACGGGCGATAAAGGTCCCCGGATCCGGACTCCAGTCGATGATATCGATTTTCTCTCCGTGAATTTCACGGACAATGGCCTGGACCCGTGAGCCCTTGACTCCGACGCACGAACCAACCGGATCAACATTCGGGTCCCGTGAAAGCACTGCGACCTTGGCCCGCTCACCCGGATCGCGAACAACGCCCTTGATCTCGATGATTCCTTCACTTATTTCAGGCACTTCCTTTTCGAAAAGGCGCGCCAGAAAATCGGGATGGGTCCTCGAGAGAATCAGCTGAGGGCCCCGGGTGGTTGTCCGAATGTCGAGCAGAAGAGCCTTGACCCTGTCTCCACGATGAAAGGATTCCCTGGGAATTTGCTCTTTATATGGCAGGATTGCTTCTGTCTTCCCAAGGTCTATGATGAAGCTCCTCTTTTCCTGTCCGATATAGACGCCGGCGACAACATTCCCCTTTTTCCCGCCAAATTCCCTGGCAACGACAGACCACTCGGCTTCGCGCACCTTCTGAAAAATGACTTGCTTCGCCGCCTGGGCCGCGATCCGACCGAAGTCATCGATCTCGAGAAAGGCCCCGATTTCGTCACCGACCTCCGCTTCAGGGTCGGATTCCATCGCCTCGGCAAGAGAAACTTCCTCATTGGGGGAAAGGACATTCTCGACAATCCGGCGAATATGAAGAACCTGGATCTCGCCCGTTCTCGGATCGATTTCGACCTGAAAATTATCCCCACCGCCATAGCGTTTTCTTGCAGCGGTCAGAATGGCGGACTGCAGGGCCTCCAGGAGTGTTTCCTGGGGAATTCCCTTCTCCCGGTGAAGCTGGTCAAGGACACTCAACAATTCCTGATTAACCATTCATCTCTCCCAATCGGTTCCGTCTCTTCGTCCGACATGAACGTCGTCCGGGCAACAAGCTTCCTGTCTCTTCATATCACTACACTCTACCACACGATGCCCGCTTTACCCTCTCGACCGAGTCGCTTCCCGGTCTTTTGGTGCAGGAACGGAACGCCAGAACTCCGCCTGCACGCTTCTGACATTCGAAAACAGAACCTGAAGGGTGGCAGACTTCTTTCCAGACGAGACCAAAAGCTCGAATCCTTCCGCAGACACGGCTCCGATCCGTCCCTTCCAAACCTTCTGACCGGACACGGCCTCAACAAGCTTCACATTGACCCACTGACCCGGATTGCGCTCCAGGTCGGCCGGGACCTTAAGCATCCGGTCAAGACCTGGCGAGCTTACCTCAAGGTGATAGCGGCCAGGAAAAGGATCAATGACGTCGAGCAACACACTGATCCTGCGACTGGCTCCTTCCAGCTGGTCAATCGTCACCCCCTCGGGGCTTTCGATAAAAACCCGAAGGACACCACTGTTTTTCTTGGGTAGCACAAGATCGTAGAGTGTCAGTCCCATTGAAACAAGGAGAAGAGAGATCTCTTCGGTCAATCGGTCGGGGGAGGGGGGCAAAACGGGGTTATCGGACATATTCTACAGATCTCCTTTAATAAATCAACCCCCTGCCCCGCGTCATTGACGAAAGGTCAATCGCCCTCTCGCTCAATGGGTTTCCACGGGAGTTCCCAAGGGTGGCTTGTCCGCATAGGGGACAAATGAGTTGGCCCCGCCCAGCTGTCCGGGTAGGACCGAAGGGGACGACTCGCTTCGAGAGGAAGGAGGAGTGGAGGGGCCGGGAGCCTCTGCCGTTTTTGAGGTTCCCGGAGAGGAATGACAGCCTGCCGCCACAAGCAACCCCAAAAAAACGATTGCCCGGAGTTCTTTTCGAAAGCATCCCATCGCAATCACCTGCCTAAAGATGAAAAAACATAAGGAAGCCGTTGACAAAAGCCAATGCTCCCAGACCTCCAAGGCCCAAGCTGACATACCAGAGGGAATTTCTCCTGAGCATGACGGCCATTGACGAAAGGACGATACTGATCTGAAAACAGACAACACTGAGGGCAAAGGCATGATGATGCGCCAGGGAGCGGTCCGACAGCGCATTCATCCGATCACGCTCCTCCTCGAATCCTATGGCCTGTTTTTTTATTTTCCCGACTTGTCCCTTGTACTTCAAAACCAGTTTTTCCAGACGGTCCTTTTCACTCCGCGAGGAATGGAGAAGATCCACAAGGTGAACCTGGTTCTCGGACATATGAAGCTTGATTTTTTTTGCCTGGTAGAACGACCACTGATCTGAGGCCTTGGCCTGATAAAAGATGGCCGAATTTTTCAGCATGATCGCTTCCGACGTTTTCTGCTCGGACTCCAGATTGGACAAAGCGGCAAAAACAGCGAGGATAGAAGTGGTCAATGCCACCTTGATATTCCACTGGTCTCTTTTTTCTTCGCGCTTTTCGATGGACTCACTGAGCGACTCCATCAGGTCATGGGCTTCAAGCGATTCCTGACTCATGGCCTCCCCATAAAACATGGTGCCAAGTATTTTCCGGCACCAAAAATTCTTCTCAGATCTTCCTTTTTCTATTTAATCACAAAAACAGGAGCGATGTCATGAACCAGACATGACCTCACGACCCGGACCTTCTGTCGGAGCATCTTGTAGCCTGAAAGGATGTAAGGATACAGAGAAGGTTTTGTAAACGGGAGCTCCTGCTCGGAATTGAACCGAGAACCTTCCGCTTACAAGGCGGGTGCTCTGCCAATTGAGCTACAGGAGCGAGGATCGGAAGCACGGATGGCAAATCGTGAAAAGGCTACTCCATTCAGCCCCTCGATTTCAAGACTCCTCTCCCCTATATTTTCGAGGGAAGATTGAATCTTTACACCCCGTTTGCTAGCATCGTTAAAGTATGGTTCAAAAACCGATCCGGACATACGCTTTTCCACCGCCGTCCCTCACTCAATCCGGGCCTGACACTTACAAAGGACTCCGACTCTGGCCAGAAGGGTATGTCCCGAAAAGGTTTTTATGCTCAGACCCCGATTGATCCGATGCCGATCTCCACAAAGAGATCCCCGATGCCTGGCACATGCGAAGGGCCGGAATTGACTCTGCCGGCCCTTCGCACACGGAAGGTTCTGCCAGTCCCTGGATCCTTTTCCAGCGAAAGGGCGGAGCCGGACCAGGAAACCCGAAAATCTGGTAACCGAAGAGAGACAATAATGCCGTTTGCCTTCTCGAGCACCTTTCCACCGGACGGACTTCTGAAACGTCTTTTCCTCCGAGACCGATCCCCTCTTTTTTGGGGCTTTCTGGGACTCATGCTCTCACTTTCCGGAGGGGCGGACTTGGGCAAGGCCCTGGCCGCCTCCCCTTCAGCGCAATCCCCGGCCCCCACAAGCGCACCAGTTTCGGATGATCCTGCAGCGCTTCAGAAACGCTTCCAGAAAGTCATTCTTGATTCTCTGGCCCGCCAACGCATTCCCTACCGGGATTTTGCCTGGCTTGCCCCCAAGGCTGTCGACAACGACATTCTGGCCCTTCCTTTTTCTATCATCGTCGGAGCCCAGAAAATCGTACTTCCTGTCTATATCATCAACCATCGCTATCTCGTTACGACCCCCCTTTTGGACATTACCCGTCATTATGCCGTCGTTCCAAGCATCCCTCCCCCCCAACCCGTTTCCCTTTTCATCCCGTCATCCACTTTCCAGCTGGACAAGTTTCCATCGACAGGATCCGGAAGCGCGCCTCACTCCGTGATCATGTTTGGAGACGAACAGTGTTCGGTCTGTCGTCGCTGGAACCGGGAGGTCCAGGACAAGGTCACTTCGGACTCCTCCATTCATTTCACATACATCCCGTACCCCCAGACAACCATCCACAGAAACTCCCTGGATGCGGCGATCTTCGAAATGTGCGTTTACGAAGAGAAGCCGGCCGCCTTCTGGACGATTCACAATCAGCTTGACCAGAGGGTCGACCTCAAGAACATCGACAAGTCAGGACTCAAGCCCATCTTTTCCGGATTCATGGTCCAGGCCGGCGTTCCCACTCCAAAGGTCCAGGCATGCATCGACCAAAGCCGCCCGCTTCCAGACATTTCAAGAGCCGGGGACACTTTGACCTCACACATCGGGGTTCCCTCGACCCCTGTGTTCATCGTCGATGGCCAGGTCAAGTCCGGGTATCTTTCCTATGACGACATCAAACAAATTTTTGCACAGGAAACGCCAAAGACATCCCAGACAAAATCGAACTGAGTGGATTGATTGAAACAATCCTTCGGAATTATCATAAAAGAATTACGAAGACGGACGCGGGCCAATGGCCCAGAAATCAAGGAGAACAGACCCCGTGGCATTTCGCCCTTGGACCGATATCGACAGATGGACTGAGATCGACATCGACGACATCGTCGAACAATCTGCCGCCCTGACAAACGACACAAACAAGGACGCCATCAAGGATGCGATCCAGACCATCAAAAACTCTCTTTCCTTCCTTGAAAAGAAAAAATCCACCAAGGAAGAGCGGGACCGGATGACCAAGGAGCGAATCAATATTCTGCTCCGCCTGGGCTTTCGGATTAGGCTAAAGGAACCTTCCCAGGTGGAGGCGGATCCCAAGCCCCAGGAAGCAGGGGTCCAGAGCTAGCTCACCAATGGGTCTCACATCAGGAGACACTCCATGACCACTCTCCTGATCGTTCTTTCGGCACTGGCTGCCGGAGGCATCTGGGGAAGCTTTCTCGGGGTCCTGGCTGTTCGGGTTCCGCAGGGTCTCTCCATTGCCACCCCCGGTTCCCGGTGCGATCACTGTTTGATCCCTCTCAGGCTCTCCGAACTCCTCCCCCTGCTCTCATGGGTTCGTTCGCGTGGCCGATGCAGGCGTTGCGGTCATTCCATTCTCCCTGAAATTCCTATTTCGGAATTCGCCACCTCATTTTTTTTTCTTTTTGTGGCTTTTTATCCAGGAACCCTTGCGGAGCGGGTCGCGCTCCTTCTTTTTTTCTCCTTAGCCCTTCCTCTGACCCTGATCGACGTTCGCCATCATCGCCTGCCCCATCTTCTCACCTTTTCGGGAATCGCAGCCGGCATTGTTTTCTCGTCCATCACTATGGGGGGAAAGGGACTTCTTGTCTCCGGAGAAGGAGCCCTCATCGGATTCATTCCCGTGGCGCTTGTCGCCTTGTTCTATAGCCGGGGGATGGGAATGGGAGATGCCTTCTGGCTTGCCGCCATCGGGGCATTCACCGGTCCCCGCAACCTTTCCCTCGTTCTTCTGGCCGCCTCTTCCACCGGCATCCTCGCAGCTGTTGGCGTCCACTATCTTAACCCTCCCGACAAACGGGGCGCTCTTTTCGGAAAAGCCATGCCGTTCGGGCCCTTTCTGAGCCTGGGAGGATTCCTTGCCCTAGCCTTTCCAGATCTCGTCCACGTCATCAACAGTCATATTTTGGAGATTTCGCTATGAATATCACCTTTGTGGGGACGGGGCACATGGGAGAGCCTATGGTCGAGCGCCTCCTGGGGGCCGGATTCCCGATCACCATCTACAACAGGACAAAGACCCGCGCACTTCCTCTCCTCGAAAAGGGGGCCATCTGGGCTGAAACTCCGGCAATGGGGGCCGCCGGATGCGACATCCTCGCCACCATGGTCGCTGACGACCAGTCCCTTGAAAACCTCCTTGCCACGGGAGGAATTCTAGACGCCATGCCAGAAGGAGCGATCCATCTTTCTTTCTCCACCATCAGCGTCGACTTTGCATCTTCTCTTGAAAAAAGGCACGCTTCCCATGGGCAGGGATTTGTCTCAGCCCCGGTCTTCGGCCGGCCGGATGCCGTGCGGGAAGGTCGGCTTCGCCTCCTTTGCGCCGGAAAGGACGAATCGGTACAACGGGTCCTCCCCATTCTTGAGGCGCTGGGACCGAAAGTGTTTCAACTGGGAGAAACACCCTCGACCGCCAATCTGGTCAAGCTGTCCGGGAACTTCATGATCGCGGCAGTCCTGGAAACCTTAGGCGAGGCCTTTTCTCTGGCAAAAAAGGCGGGAGTCCACCCGTCCCTCTTTCTCGAAATCGTCAACGACTCCCTCTTCCACTCCCCACTTTACGCAAATTATGGCCGGATTATGGCCGAAAAACATTACGACGAGGCCGGATTTACCATGGATCTCGGCCTGAAGGACGTCAACCTCGTGCTCGAGGCCGCCAATGACCTGAGGGTTCCCTTGCCTCTCGGGGGCATTCTTCGCGACTCTTTTCTTTCCGGACTCTCAAAAGGGAGACAGTCGCTGGACTGGTCGGCGGTCATCCTGTCCCATTATGAGAGAGCTGGAATTCCAGAAGATTCCTAAAGGAGGATGCGGTCCTCCATCTTGCCTCTTCAAAGTTCCCGCTCCCCCTGTTCGCCCTTTCCCCTTCTCTCTGGTCGCTCTCCCTGGATTGACAAACCGATCCCCGGGGGTATTTTTATAACAACCTCGTGACAACTCTATTTTCACTCAATGAATAGAGGGAAATTGTGCGTAATTCTGACAATTTCTGCTTTATTTCTGAAAAAGCGAGGTTGACTTCAAACGACTGAGGATAGCCGGAAGAAACAAGAGAACCGGCCCATCAAAAGGAGCGTTATGATGCAGCGAGGACGATGGATCCAGGCAAGTCTGGGCATCACCATGGCCGCACTGTTTTCCCTGCCAGCCCAGGCAGGAGAGCTCGACATTTTGAAGCCCCGGGTTCCTGCAGACCAGATTGCGGCCGCTAAGGCCATGAAACCTCCATTTCCCGTCACTGCGGATACCATCGCAAAAGGAAAGGATGTCTTCAATGGAGCCGGCACCTGCTATACCTGCCACGGGGCCTCAGGCAAGGGGGACGGACCAGGAGCGGCAGGAATGGATCCCGCTCCCCGGAACTTCACGAACCACAAGTTTGACCAGGTCCGCACCGCGGGAGAAATGGTGTGGGTCGTAACCAACGGCTCACCCCTTCAGCCTGCGATGGTTGGTTTTGTCAGCGCGGGTCAAATCACTGACAAGCAGGCCTGGGAAGCGGTCATGTACGAGCGGAGCCTCGGCTGCGGAGGAGACATGGACTGCGTGAACGGTTCGGCGGACTGGGTCGCCAAACAGCCCATCCATGAAGAATCTGCCACTGCCTCCTCTCCTGCTTCCTCAACACTTGCCGGAAGCTCTTCTCCGCTCGATCTTTCCCTGCATTGAAAATTTATCGGCGCGGACAATCCTGACCGGGTTGTCCGCCCGTGTCTCCTTCCACACAAGAACAGAGTCCTTTCCCCTGCCCTACCGATTGGATCAACCGTCGGAAGATATGATATTCTGAAGCGGCTTCCTTTTGGGAATTCCGAAGCCACCTACGATCACTGGGGGACGCCCATTCATGTCCTGCTCCTTTCGGCGCATACTGTTTCCCTCGGATCTGTCCCCTCTCTCACCGGAGCTTCTCGGCAAGATCCGGGAAATTGGCGGAACGGATCTGGAGGAGATCCATCTGGCCTTTGTCCTGGAAGCCTTTCACGAGATTCCTGCAGACTTCCCAATTCCCGGAGTCTCCCTTGAACCCGTTGCGCAGGAGGCCATGAAACGGCTGAATCGGATCGCCCTCTCCCTCGAACCGGTCTCGGGAGTCGTCTCGACCGGGGTGTATACCGGCAGAGCAGACCATACTCTCGCCGCTCTGGCTGTTGCAGGGGGATACGATCTCGTTCTCATAGTCTCCCATGCCAGGAACTTTCTGGGACGCCTTATGGTCGGATCGGTTTCGACCTCCCTCATGCATATCTCGCCCCTGCCGGTTCTCGTTCTCAAGGAACCGTCAAGTCAGGACTCCCTTAAAAAATCCGCAGAACTTCACATGGCTGACAAAAACGCCCTCCTCCCGATGGCATTCACCCCAGACATCCGGAAGGGCTGATGGCGATTCGTCAGAATCTCGACCTTCCTCCGAATCTGGACACCGCCGGATTTCTGGGCGAAATGAACCGCCACATCCACCTGTTCGAAGAGGCCTTTCATCTTCGCATTTCGGTCAACGGACCTGTTCTGACGATGGTGGGCGAAGAGGAGGATGTTGGACAGGGGTCTCGGGTCATAAACGATCTGACCTCCCTCATGGCCGCGGGGTACACGATCCGCGAGGAGGAAATCCGCCAGGCCATTTCCGTGTCCCGCAGTTCGCCTCATCTCTCCCTCAAGGATCTGCTCTCCGAGTACGTGCCTATCAACAGCAAGAAGCGGGTCATATTCCCCAAATCCCTCCATCAGCTCGAATATATCCGGGCCATGAAGAAAAAGGATATCGTCTTCGGGATCGGCCCGGCTGGAACAGGCAAAACCTACCTTGCCGTCGCGCTGGCGGTC
>JAKADN010000083.1 GCA_021820445.1 Nitrospirota bacterium
GGGTTCGTTGGGGAATCCTGGCGCCACCTTGATCTCTCTCTGCTTGATCTCCGGCCAGGGATGCGATTTTCAGGGAAAGTCGCTCTTGCACTCCATCAATCGATTAGGGATGCGGTTGAAACCATCGCCAGAATGCCTGCCCATTATATGACCTTTCCCGGAACGAAGGATCCTGTTTTCAATGCATTTAGAAAAAAGCCGATTAGAAGGGCAGGTTACATTTTTCTCGATGAGAGTTATTTACGGAGTTTTGGAGAAATGCAGATCCCCCTCCATCTGTGGAAGGCCCTATCGCGCTATGATGCCTGGATCGAGCCTGCGATTCAAAGCGAATGGATCCGTCTGATGGAGAGCTATCAGGATCGGCTTGATCTTAAAAAGGACTTCAGTGCCATGATTGAAGCCATGAAATGGTCTGAGCCACGACGGGATGTTTCAATGGTCAGAGAAATCGCTCGCCTATTTCTGGAAAAAGACCGGCTTTTCTGTGTCTGGAGTGGGAAAAAGCTCACAGAAAAGACTCTTGATATCGATCATTGTTTTCCTTGGGCCGCATGGCCATGCGACGATCTCTGGAACTTGTTTCCCTCAAATGGGAGTGTGAACAGGAATAAAAAAGACAGACTCCCCTCTTCCAAAATCCTTTTCAAGGCTTCCGAGAGAATGATGGAATGGTGGGATGTCGCTTTTTCTAAAAACGAGAACCAATCCATCCGGCAACGATTTTATGTGGAGGCCAAAGGAACCTTGGTGGTGGATCCTAGTCAATCATCTGACTATAAAAACTTAAAAATTCCTCTTGACAAGATATTTAGCGCACTTTCTCTTAAACGTATATCTTTGAAATCGGATCAGGGGATTGAAGAATGGGATGGAGTGCACTAGATTCAGAAGGCTCCAACAACTAGGACACCCATGAAAATCCTGGACGGGAATCTTCACTCCCGTTGCCATGTTTTTCTGCTACTTTTAAATTGCTGCGTCAATTCGAAGTGACAGATCTTATGGAAGGAGGTAATGCCGCGAAAGAACCAAGGAATGGTAGGCGGAGCGGGGATCGAACCCGCGACAACAGCTGTGTAAGAGCTGCGCTCTACCGACTGAGCTATCCGCCTGAGAAGAGAAGACGTTGAAGAAGCGGACTCAAGGTTCCGCGGCCGGCTCGGGAATTTTCTCCCCCACCTCCTCGCAGGGCGCGAGAAGGCGAAAGACCCCGTCGGGAAGGGAGACGACCCGACCGTCCCGATCCACCGGCACCAGGACCGTCGACCCCACCGCGGCCAGGACCCCCGTGTCGGTGTCCGTCACCCGGTAGGAGAACTCGAGGATCCGGCGGCCCACCCGGACCAGACGGGTCTCGATCTCCGCGAGGTCGTCGTACTGGAGGGCTCCCATATAGCGGCACTCGAGCTTGGCCACCACAAGAAAGATCCCCCCCTCCTCCATCGCCCGGTAATCGAAGCCCTTCGCCCGGCAGTATTCGGCCCGTCCCATCTCGAACCAGACCGGATAATGGGAATGGTGCGCCCGCCGTTGGGCGTCGGTTTCGGAGTATCGGACCCGGAAAGGGGTAGTGATGGGCATAGGGGAATCTTGCCACGATCCCCCCCGCATTTCAAGCGACCGCGGGCGGACTCAGAAGAAGCCGGGACCCATGAACCCCGGACCAAAGAAGCCTGGCCCCATCATTCCCGGATCCATGAAGCCGGGATCCATCATCATCGGATCGGGCGGCGGGGCCGGAGCCTGGGCATGGAGATGGTGCGCCCGGACGAGCGGGATCTTCTTCGTCCGGTGCGCCCCCACCGCCACCGTGATCGGAGCCCGGATCTCCCCGATCACCTCGATCTTGTGGCCAGGCTTGTAGCGATCGCCTGGGAGGGGAAGATCGGTCTCGATCGCAAAATCCCCCCGGGAGGCCCTGTCTGTCTCCGGATTGAACTCCTTGTCGAGCGGATACTCGTGCACGAAGACCAGGGACTCGGGGGTGCCCCGCTTCACGGAGATGATCTTGCCCCCCAGGACCACCCGCTGGCCCTCCATGGATTTTTCATGGTGCACCACGTCCCGGAAGAGGATCTCCCGGTCCGCCCATCGCGTCTCGGACTTGGTGAAGGGCGGGGAGGGCTCGAAGAGGGAACAGGCGGAAAAGGCGCTGGCCGCCAGGAGAAGTCCTGCCGCGGCCACCGCTTTCGACGCCCGGACCTTGCCGGTCAGGCCCGTTAGGCCAAATAAATTCATGGGTGTCTCCTTCCTAAAAGATTCATTCATTCCCGGAGAAGCCGATAGGGCCGTCCCGGGACAAGGCCGTCCAGAGCCAGCTTTCCGTCCGGTCCGGTCCGAAGACGGATGGAAGGCCCCCCGCCCTTGAGGCGGTACCGGGCCGACGGGGTCAGCCCCTTCCACACCATACGATCCCCCGTCTGCCATCCATCATACACAAAATCCACCTCCCGTGGGGAAGGATGCCCCGACACCCTCACATACCCCGTCGCCCGAAAAAGGCGCACCCCCGGGGGGCGCTCCCGGGTGAGGGCGATCGTGGCTCCTCTTCCCCCCGGAACGAGAAAAAGATAAAGAGATCCCAGACGGTGGCGCCAGCCGATCACCCCCTGCGACCGTTCGGGATCCGGATAGAGATCGGCCGCATGGTCGAAGCGCACCGTCGTGTCCCGCCCATAGCCCTCGATGCGGTAGAGGATCCCCTTCCTCCCCTTTTGGACCCCGATCCGGGCCCCGATGTATCCCTGCTCGATCCAGACGAAGTCCGAGGCGAAGAGCGGCGCAATCGGCTGGCGCCGCACCCATGCCAGGACCTGCCGGAGGGCGTTCAGGGCCGACTCCCGCTGGCCCGCGTAGAAGTGGAAGTAGACGTCGATGGGATCGACCCGCCGGGGGCGGTCGGTCCGCTCGAAGGTCTTGATCACGTTCAGGTAGCCGTAGTAGGGCCCCCGCCAGTCGTTGGTCAGGATGTAGTCGTTCACGTCGCTGTTGAAGTACTGGAGGTAGGGCCCCACCCGCCGGAAATAGGGAAAAACGAAGGTATAGGAGGGCGCCTCGCTGTCGAAGCGGGTGTCCGAGCCGTTGAGATTGAGCACCCCCGTTCCCGCAAGCCGGCGGAGGGCGTCGGGGCCCGGCCGCGTGTCCCCGCTCCACTGCAGGAGAGCGACCCGCTTCCCCGGAGGAAGGAGATGGCGGTCGATGTAGGCGACCGACCCGTTGATTTCGGTCGCCATGTTCAGCCGGTAATGGGGGATCTGGATATGGACCGGTCCCTCGTCCCTCTGCTCCGGGGTGGGATGCCAGTAGAAGGGGTGGCTATAGGTGTGGGAGCCCGCCTCGACGTTCGGAAGGGCGAAGATCCGGCGGGCCCAGTAGACGCGGGCCTCCGATCCCTGAACCTTTGGGTCGATCTGGCTCGTGATCACCGAAACGGTGAAGGGGAGCGGGATCGGACGGAAGATCTCCCGGTAGAGGACTTCTGCCGCCATGCGGCGCCTCCGGTAGCGGGAGAGGGTCTCGAAGGCATCCCCGTCGACCTGGCTGTAGAAAATCCGGTCCCCGTTCAGCGTCGTGAGATCCATCCGGGGGGTGTTCCGGGCTTTCAGGATCGTCTCGAGAAAGCGGAAGGGATTCACGGTCCAGAGGGTGTGGGTCGCGTCCAGCGAGGGCCACCGGATCATGAAGGGATCGAGGACCATTCCTCCCCAGGGCCCCACCACGCCGTAGACGCTCTCCACCCCCTCGTTCCGGAACTCCGCGCTCCGGACCCCCAGGAAGACCCGGTTCGTTGGATCGATGCTCTCGAGCGGCCGGAAGAGCGGGGGCACGGCCGGAAGAGGCGCCTCGAAACCCTCCATCCGGGGATCCCGGTGGCCGTAGGAGAGATCGAAGGGATTGTTGTCCCACACCCCCCGGAGCCGGAGCCCCATCCGAAGGAGGACCTTCGCCCGGAGGCCCCCGGCCTCGGCATAGCCGGGGGTCCCCTTGACCCGCTCCGGGAAGTCCTCGAGGAGGGCAAAGGGGATCTTCCGGTCCAGAAGTCCGTCCAGGAAGCGCCAGAACCCCTCCGAATCCGGCAGGGGATTCTTGTCGATCTGGAGGAAGACCGCCCGGTAGTGTCCGAGTGTCGCCGGATCCGGAAAGCCCCGGCGCATGTTCCGGTAGACCGCGTCGAACCCCAGATAGTTCAAGGGAAACTCCCAGTAGGCCCGGAAGTTGTTGCGGTCGTCGCTCTCCCGGACCGGACCGTAGTAGAGGACGAGGCAGTGCCGCGAGAGGGGGCGCCACGCCCCCGTCTCCCCGGCCCCGGCTCGACCCGGGAAAAGAAGGCTCCCGACAGCGACCGTCAAAAGAACTCCCGCCAGGGCCCCGGGGGTCATCCTCCCCCGCGCCGGTTTCGGGCCAAGGCCGGAGGAGGAGGGGGGAGACGCCCGGCCTTCCTCCGCCTTTTGCTCATTCGCCTCCGGTGCCCCCATGAAGACGGTGTATTCGAAATCGGTCACCCCCCGGTCGAGGAGGCGGTAGCCGTAGAGGGCGGAGACCAGGCAGGCCGTGAGGTACCCGAAGCCCTCGAGACGGGGGCTGATCAGCCAGAAGAGCATCGTCAGCCCCCCGTTCGCCAGAAAGAGGAGCCAGGCCAGTCGCACCACCATCCGGTGCTGGTTGAAGTAGAGGAGAAGGGTGATCTCGATGGTGACGATGACCTGGCAGAGACCGCCCATCGCCCCCATCCGGAAGACGGGGACCGCCAGGAGGTCGGCATGGAAGAGCGAGAGAAGGCCGTGGGCGTTCAACACCGCCACGAAGGTCACCCCCCCCTGGATTTTGAGGATGTACCCCAGCCCCTGCCGGATGAAGCCCACCATCCGCTCCTTGGCCTCCACGACCTCGGAGAGGGGACGGCGCCCTTCGAGAAGGGCAAAGAGGGCACGGTAGCGCTCGTAGAAGCCCGTCTCGAAATAGAAGACGAAGAGGGCGAGGGTGGGGATGATCGTGAGCAGGGCGAAGAACATGGCGATGTCGTAGAGCCGGTTCACGGAAACGAAGCCCCGGATCGGCTCCCCTCCGGGACCGTACCAGAAGAGGATCTTGTCGATCCAGATCCCGAGCGTCATGACCACCCCGAGAAGAATGAGCCCCCGGCGTTTTCCGAGGGAGGCCAGGAAGTCCCGGTCGATCCGGAACGGTCCCGGGAACTCGACGGCGACCCGGGCGGCCAGAATTGCGACGATCAGACCCTCCCCCAGAAGATAGCCCCAGAGGGCTCCGGCCACCCCTCCGTGGCGGACGCCCCAGAGGGTCGCGCCCACGCTCACCGTCACCCCTCCGATGAAGGCCAGCGCGACGGAGTGGTAGTCCCGGAGCGCCGAGACGAAGACCGTCGTGATCCACAGGAGCATCAGGATCACCAGAAGGTTGAAAAATCCCAGGGATATGGCCAACGGAAGACGAAGGAGCAGCGCGCAGAGGAAGGCGACCGGAACCCCCAGGGCCAGGGTGAGGAGGATCGCCGTGAGGTAGATTCCCCGGCTCTCGGAGAAGCGCCGTTCGAAGAAACAGTCCGCGACGAAGCGGGTGGCGGGGAGCTGGAGCACGGAGACCAGGATGAGGGAAAGCGCGAAGGAGAAGGTCACGAGGGAGCGGAAGAGCAGATAGTCCCGGACCCGGGGGAAGACCCCCAGACTCGTGTAGCTCACGATGAGGAGTCCGACCGTCGTGAGAATCCAGGGACCCGCCGCGACGATCGCCGAGAGAATGAACCCCGAAGCCAGCGACGAGAGCTCCTCCCGGGCGGCGAGCTTTCTTAAGACGAAGCCGATTCCCGCCATCAGAGTCCCCCTTCCCGGTAGAGGGTCCGGTAGGTCTCGAAGAGCGCCTCCTCCCGATAGAAGCGCTCCATCCGGACCCGGGCCGAACGGCCCATCCGGATCCGCAGGCTTTCGTCGCCCAGGAGGCGGAGAATCGCCAGGGCGGTTTCGTCGGGGTTGGCGACCGAGGTGACGATCCCGCCCGGACCCAGCATCCGGTCCTCCCGGCTCCGGCCGTTCACGAGCTCGTCGCAGGCCCCGACGCGGGTGGCAACCGACGGGATCCCCCAGGCGGCCGCCTCCATGATCACCAGGGGCTGGGCCTCGGAGAGCGAGGTCAGCACCACGAGGTCGATCCGGGGGAAGTACTCCGCCACACGCACCGACCCGGTGAAGGTCAGGCGGCCCGACAAATCCAGCAGCTCGACCAAGCCCCGGCACTCGGCCGTGTAGTCCGGGTCCTGGTCGAGGGGGCCCATGACCAGAAAGCGCGCCCGGGGGTCCTGGTCTCCCACGAGGCGGCAGGCCTGGAGGAAGGTCTTCACGTCCTTGATGGGCACCACCCGCCCGATGAGGGCCACGGTGCGGGGATCCTCAGGCCCGAGAGGCCGTCGGGGAGGAAGGACCTCCGGAAGGGCGATCCCGTTGGGAACGACCCGGGTCTTTTCGGGGCTCGCCCCGTCCCGGATCTGGATCCGGCGGTTCCCCTCGAAGAGGGTCACCACCTGATCGGAGTAGTGGTAGACGATGCGTCCGAGCTGCTCGAAGATCCGCATCCAGAAACCCTTGACCGTTTCCCGGATCGGCCGGATCACGGCCTCCGACTCCTGCGTGGTTTTGATCCACTGGGCCAGGGCGATTTCGATCTTTCTCTCCCGGGTGTAGAGTCCGTGTTCGGTCAGGATGAGCGGCCGCCTCCAGGAGAGCTTCCCCATGACGCCGAGCATCCCGGCGTACCCCGAGGCCAGGGAATGGTAGAGGCGGGCCTGCGGGAGGGGGGCCGAAAGAAGGGCGAAGAGAGGGATGTGGGTCGTCCGCCACATCCAGAAGAAGTCGATGAAGGACTCGCCCGCGAACTGCTCCCCGTAGAACTCCTGAATCAGGCTCCAGGCCTTGCGCCCGGCCGACAGGGTCCGGAAGAGTCCGGGGGAGAGACCCGCCTGGCCAAAGGCCGCGAACAGCGTTTCGAAGGCTTCGGGATCGCCGGCCAGAAGATTCCGGTGGAAGAGGCGCACCACATGGACCAGCGCCTCCTCCTCAGGAGCCGTCAGGGGCTCGCCCCGGTCTCCCACCACCTCCGCCATCCGGCCGAGCGAGAGGTTCGTCACCCCGACCACGTTGGACGGACGCGGGAAAAGCCAGGGACCGGGCTCCTTTTCCGCGATGAGGCAGTAGAGGTGGAAGCGGAACTCCGGGAGACGGGTGATCAGCTGATGCGTCCAGGAGGAGACCCCTCCCGTCACATAGGGGTAGGTTCCTTCCAGGATCAGGCAGACGTCCGGGACATCCTCCGGCACGACCGGCCCCTCCCCGGGAATCGGAGAGTCCCTCATGGCCGCACCTCCCCCGCCCGGAGGATCTCGCTCCAGAGGAGATCCTGCTGCGGAAGAGGCCCCTTTCCCTCCGGTTTCCCCTCCCCTTGGGCTGCCTCCTGGGCCAGCCTCTCCCAGTGACCCTCTTCGTAGAGGAGGATCCGTTCAAGCGCGGAGACCTCCTCCCGGGCCCCCTTCTCCCGCAGAACCTCCCGGATCCGCTCCACGAGCGCCTGATCCCCGAGGGACGAGGCCGCGGAGCCGACCTGGAGGAGCTCCCGGGGGGAGAGCCCCTCTTTGGCCGCAAGGGCCTTGCGGTATTCCTCCAGCGCGGAGACCAGAAGCGCCCGGGAGAGGCGCTCCCCTACGAGCCCCGACTCGGCGTACTCGAGGGAGGCCCGTCCGAGGGCGCC
>JAKADN010000084.1 GCA_021820445.1 Nitrospirota bacterium
CAAAGCCTTGCGGGAGAAACCGCTTTAAAAATACCTTGATGTGGTGGAGGGTAGGGGATTTGAACCCCTGACCTTCAGGGTGCGATCCTGACGCTCTCCCAACTGAGCTAACCCCCCTCAAGGATGTCGGTAGAGACTATCATAACAGGGGTCCGACATCAATCCGGCCGCCAAACAACGCGTCTTCCGGAAATCTTCAGCAGACCTCTCGACAGCCCATCCAGGGCTTCTATGTAAGTCTCGTGCTCGAGTGGCAGGAGACGCTCGACGAGACTCTCTTCGGTGTCCTCGGGCGAGACGGAAAGACATTTCTGGAGAATGACAGGACCATGGTCCATCTGAAGATCCACGAAGTGGACAGTGACCCCGGTCACCCGCACCCCGTAATCGATGGCCTGTTTCTGGGCGTGAAGCCCGGGAAATGCCGGAAGGAGAGAGGGATGGATGTTGACGATCCTGTCGGGATAGGCCTCGATCAAGGATGGTCCGACAAGGCGCATGTACCCGGCTAGAGCAATGGCTTCCACCTTCTTTTCCCGAAGATGGGAAAGGATCCTCCTTTCATACTCGTCCTTCGAGGAAAACTCCTTCGGCAGGATCTGGAGTGCAGGGATTCCCGCCTCCCGGGCCTTTTCAAGAACCGGGGCATTTTCCCTGTCGCAGACGAGAAGGACCGGATCGATCCTTGACAGCTTTCCCGAACGGACGGCGGACAGAATCGCCATGGCGTTCGACCCGCGTCCCGAAGCAAAGATGGCAAGACGAAGGAGACTACTCTCCGGCATAGAGAACCTCCCTCTTCCCCTCCACCACCTCCCCCAGCCGCCAGAATTTTTCCCCGCGGGTGGAGAGAAGTGATGAGAGTTCCTGGGAGGCTTCCGGAGAGACGATGACAACCAACCCGATCCCCATATTGAAGACCCGCAGCATTTCCGGAAGGTCAATCTTTCCCGCCTGGCGGATATGAGAAAACAAAGGAGGAATGGGCCATTGCCCGAGTCCGATCCGGACCGAAACATTGTCCGGAAGAACTCTGGGAATGTTCTCCGTCAGCCCTCCTCCGGTCACATGGACGAAGGCCCCGACCGGTAACGCCTTCCGGATGGCCGCCATGAGACGAACATAGATCCGGGTCGGGGTGGTAAGGAGTTCCCCCCAGGTCGTCTTCCGGTCGAAGGAGGGCGAGTCCCCCGGAGAGATCCGTTCCCCTTCCAGAAGAACCTTCCGCGCCAGAGAGAATCCGTTGGAATGAAGCCCCGAAGAGGCGATGCCAACGACCTGATCTCCTGGACGGACTGTGGATCCGTCGATGATCTTCTTTCGATCGGCGATTCCGACACAGAACCCGGCCAGATCAAAGTCCCCCGGGGTATAAAGGCCCGGCATTTCGGCCGTTTCTCCCCCCAGCAGGGCCATTTCCGATTCCAGACATCCCTGAACCACCCCTTCCATCACAGGGAGGGATTCGTCGATGTCGAGGCGTCCGGTGGCAAAGTAATCGAGAAAGAAAAGGGGATCGGCGCCCATGACGGCGATGTCGTTCGCGCACATGGCCACGAGGTCGATCCCCAGCCCCGAAAAGCGCCGGGCCCACCGGGCCACCAGAAGCTTTGTCCCGACCCCGTCCGTCCCGGAGACCAGGACCGGATCCTCGTACCGTCCAAAATCCGGCCGAAAAACCCCCCCGAACCCTCCGATTCCGGAAACCACCCCACTGCGATTTGTCCGACCCGCCAGGGGCTTGATCGCCTCCACCCAGCGATTGCCCCGGTCAATAGAGACGCCGGATCGCGCATAGGCCCCATCTTCCTTGTCTTCCACCAAGATCCTCTTCCTACAAAAATAAATATTTATAGATAAACATTGAAAATGGCGCCAAATTTTGGGAATATATCCCCCATTCGGCATAATCGCTAATCATAGCCCAACCGACCCCTTATCAACAACACGTCCCGAATGGCGAAAAAAGGACTTTCCGAATGCCTTCCTGCCTGCGACTCTCCAGGAAATTTCTTCATTCGCTCAGTCTCATCCTGGCCTTTTTTACTCTTGCCTCTTGTGGAAACGGAAACTTGCTTGGCAACGGCTCCGGGAATCCCGGAACGCCCCTGGGAGCCCTTGAGATCGCCAATGCCGATATCGCGAGCGGGAACTATTCCGGAGCCATCGCCGTTCTTGCGCCCTATTGCCCGAACAACAACTGCGTCAATGCCGACATCGCCAATGCCGACGCCAACGCTTACATCGCCATCGGGAACGGAACGTCCGGATCGGGAGGCGCCACCATCACCCAGATCCTCTCCAACACCCTGAGCCTGGTCAACACAAATGCCAGTGCCACCCAAATTCTCCAGGGGATCAATCAGGCGGTTCCCTGTCTCTCGAACAACTCCTGCGGGCCGCTCTATCTCAACAATTTGGCCACGGCCCTCCAGATCCTGGCCAATGCCTCCTGCTCCGGATCGACCACAAATGCCGCCAATTGTCCGGATTCCTCTTCCATCCTGCTGGCATCGGCCCTCTATCTCCTGGCTGTGGCGCAATATGAAACGGGGATCGTCTACCAAAATGGCAATTGGGAGATGTGCTCCCCAAGCGGAGGTGGGCTCACGGGATGCGTTTCCCTCAATGAATCCGCCCTGGAGGCAGATCTTTCGTCATCGAGCCTTCTCCCAAACATCGCGGCCATTCTGGGGGCCACATGTTCGGGCTGCTCCGGAAGCCCCACCCTTTCCATTACGACAACGACGGCTCTTGATGTTCTTCCCTATTTTCTGGCCTCCCTGGGATCGACCAACACCAATATCGCCACATCCTTCAATCAGTTTCTTAATGCCATCAACACCTGCTCCACCAGCCCGACCTCAACCTGCGCGACGAGTCCTTCCGGCACGACCCCCTCGAGCGTCACTCTGAGCCCTTCCGGGTTGGCCTATGACCTGAGCCAGCTATGACCTCTCAAGTCCGGCATTCTCTTTTCCGAAAAGACTATCAGACCTTTGTGCGACCTCCATCCGTACATCCATCCAAGGAACGAACATGAACCGACATCGTAACCGCATTCAAAACGTTCTTCTGTCGGGAGCCCTGGCGGGATTCTGCTCCCTGACCCTTTTCATGGCTCCGGGCCGTGCCCTGGCCGGCCCCTCGGGTGTGGCCGGCTCTGCGCTCTTCCAGCAGTTTCCGATTCTCTACCAGGGGGTCCTGGTGGAAGGTATGGGAGGGGCCTTCACGGCGGTGGCCGACGACTCAAACGCTCCCTTCTATAACCCGGCCGGACTCGACAATATCCAGAGCTCCACATTCCAGATCCTGAACATTTCAGCCGACGTCACCTATCCGACCCTCTACCCCAACCTCTACAACAGCCTGAACGGGGCGAGCACCAGCAACCCGTCCACCTATGTAAACACCTTTAACAGCGTGGCAGGACAGAGCCTTTATGCCCGGGTTGGAGACTACTCAAACTACACCACCCATGATTTTGCCATCGGCCTTCTGAGCAACAATCAGGTCCTGGGAGTCGCCAACGCCTCTCCCACGACCACCAACCTGGCCTCCCTGGCGGCCCTCTCAGACTCGGGAATCGTGATTAGCGGCGCCTACGGATTCTTCAACCACCACCTCCAGGTTGGCGGCACATTGATGGGACTTTACCAGATGTTCGAAAACATTCCTTCCCTTACCGTTTCACAGGCCAGCGCCATTTCCAGCACTCTCTCGAGCAACCTTTCCCATGGATTCGGGGTCGTCGGAAACCTGGGAGCCATCTATCACTTCGACCTTCCCCTCAACCCCACCCTGGGCGCCTCGATTCTGAACGTCGGAACTGCGAGCTTTGGCGATGCCGGATCGCTTCCCCAACTCATCAATGCCGGCGTCGGCATCGATCCGGACATCGGGTTCGGGCGGCTCCTCGCCGACATCGACTATGTCGATGTGACCAATTACCTTTACTATACCGGCGATTCCTTGTGGCTTCACACCCGGTTCGGGGTCCAATACCAGTTCCCCGAGATTCTCACCGTCTCGGCCGGACTTTATGAAGGTTATCCCACCTTCGGCGTCGGGGTCGACCTCTGGGCCGTCGAAGTGAACGCCTCCTACTACACGGAGGAGGCCAGCCCCGTTCCGGGACTTAATCCTGACCACATCGTCTCCCTCCAGGTGGCTTTCGGCTGGATGTGACGAGAGGATTCGCCCAAACAAAAAAGGCGCCGATCGGCGCCTTTTTTGTTTCTCTTGTTCGCCAGAACACAAATCACCCTTCCGGACAATTCTGGACCTGTCCCGATTTCAGGAGAGCGAACTTCCCAAGGGAGACTGGCGAAGATCCTTGGTGGTCAGGGCGATCCGATCGAGTGCCGCGGCAGCGGCCTTCTGCTCCGCTTCCTTCTTCGAATGGCCCTGTCCTTCTCCCCAGACGCTCTCTCGAATCAGAACCGCCACATCGAAGACCTTCTGGTGGTCCGGTCCGGATTGACCCGTGATCTTGTACTTCGGAAGGGTCTCCAGTTCGCGCTGGCAATACTCCTGTAGCTCGGTCTTGTAGTCGGCAATGGCGTCGGTCCGGGAGGCCCCTTCGATCACCTCCCGAAACTCCCGGAGGACGAAGTTTCGGGCTGCTTCGAGGCCACCGTCCTGATATATCGCGGCAATGATGGCCTCGAGGGCATCGGAGAGAATGGAATTTTTTTCCCGTCCCTGGGTGATTTCCTCCCCCCGACCGATCAGGAGGAAACTTCCGAGACCAATGCTGCGGGCGACTTGGGCCAGGGTGGGCTCGGAAACAATTCGCCCCTTGAGTTTGGACAAAACGCCTTCCGGGGAGTCGGGCCAGAGGGCCATGAGATGTTCCGCAATCACAAGACCTAGAACGGTATCTCCCAGAAACTCCAGGCGCTCGTTGTCCCGTCGGGTCCCACCCTTCCGAAACTCGTTGGTGTAGGACTTGTGGATGGTCGCCTCTTCGAGCCGTTCCAGGGATCGGAAGCGATACCCGAGACGTTCTTCAAGAAGCGGGAGATTGTGCATCCATTGGGACCGGGGAAACATTGTCTGTCCTCAGCGAAGAAAGGCGCCCGGCCCTGTCAGCCATCGAACCGGGAGATCACAATTGAGGCGTTGGTGCCACCGAAGCCGAAGGAGTTTTTGAGAATCACCCTGACATCCTGCTTTCGGGCGCCGTCGGACACGTAATCGAGGTCGCATTCAGGATCGGGATTTTCGAGATTGATGGTGGGCAGGATCACACCATGGCGGAGTGTCATGAAGGCCAGCGCCGTCTCGACCCCGCCGGCTCCGCCGAGGAGATGGCCCATCATCGATTTCAAAGCCGAAACAGGCGTCTTGGAGGCATGGTCTCCCAAAACGGTTTTGAGCGCCTTGGTTTCGATCTTGTCGGCAAAGGTCGAGGTGGCGTGGGCATTCACATGGTCCACCTCGTTGGGGGAAATCCCCGCGTTCGAAAGTGCCATGCGCATGCATCGGATCGCCCCCCCCGCATCATCGGGAGGAGCCGTGATGTGGTAGGCGTCTCCCGTCAAACCATACCCGAGGACCTCTCCATAGATGGTGGCCTTTCGGGCGAGGGCCCGGTCGAGGGACTCCAGGACCACCACCCCGGCCCCCTCTCCCAGCACAAAACCGTCTCGGTCCCGGTCGAATGGACGCGAGGCATGCTCCGGATCATCGTTCCGCGAGGAAAGGGCCCGGGCCGCCGCAAAGCCCGACACAGTCAGAGGAGTGAAGGCCGATTCGGAGCCACCGGCCAGCATGGCATCGGCGTCCCCTCTCCTGACGATGTGATAGGCATCCCCGATGCAGTGGACACCGGTTGCACAAGCTGTCACGGCGCAGGAATTCGGCCCTTCGAGGCCCATGCGGATTGCGATCTGCCCGGAGGCCAGGTTGATGAGAACCATCGGAATGAAGAAGGGAGATACCTTACGCGGCCCTCCCTCCACCAGCTGGGAGTGGTAGTACTCGATTCCGCCGATTCCCCCGATTCCCGATCCGACATAGACCCCGATCCGTTCGCGGGTGCCATCGTTGATCTCGAGGGCGGCATCCTCCACCGCCATCTGGGCTGCCGCAATGGCGTAATGGATGAAGGTGTCCATCTTCTTGATTTCTTTCTTGTCGATCCACTGCCCCGGATCGAACCCCTTCACCTCTCCTCCGAAGCGGACAGGAAGATCGGAGGGGTCAAAGCGGGTGATGGCTCCCACTCCGGACCGTCCAGCGCGGGCGGCGTCCCAAGTCGCCTGGGCGGTATTTCCCAGGGGAGAGACGATCCCGACACCCGTGACGACAACCCTCCGGTCCTGGAGGGGACGGATCCCCATCAGACGCGCTCGCTGATATAGTCGATCGCATTCTGGACCGTCGAGATTTTTTCCGCATCCTCGTCGGGAATCTCGATCCCGAACTCTTCTTCCAACGCCATCACAAGCTCGACGGTATCGAGGGAGTCAGCCCCGAGATCCTCGACAAAATGGGACTCCGGATGGACCTCCTCTTCCTCGACGCCCAGCTGTTCCGCAATGATTTTCTTGACCCGATCGTTGATTGCCATGAAACCAAACCTCCTTGAAGGATTTTTATGGTCCGGGAAAGATTCCCGGACGGTGCCATATTACGGCATGTAGAGCCCGCCGTTCACGGGAATGACAGCCCCCGTGACATATCCACCCGCCGGGTCGACGAGGAAGCGGACCGCATGGGCGATCTCTTCCGCTTTTCCGAACCGTCGGACAGGAATTCGCTCCAGGACCCCGCTTGTCACGCTTTCGGGAAGGCCTGCGGTCATATCCGTTTCGATGAATCCGGGGGCCACGACATTGACGGTGATGCCACGAGACGCCACTTCGAGTGCCACCGACTTCGAGAAGGCTTCAATCCCTCCCTTGGAGGCCGCATAGTTGGCCTGACCCGCATTTCCCGTCGAACCCACCACCGAGGAGATGGAGACGATCCGTCCGTAGCGCTGCTTCATCATGGGACGAAGGATCGCCTTGACCATCCGGAACGGACCTGTCAGGTTGACGTCGATCACCTCCCTGAAATCCGCCTCATCCATGCGCACAAGGAGCTTGTCCCGCACGATGCCGGCATTGTTCACAAGAATATCAACCCTACCCCAGCGATGCAACACTTCGTCTACGGCCGCCTCGATCGAGGCTGGATCGCTCAGGTCGAGGACGACAGCCTCTCCCAGATTGCCTCCGGGTAGGCCCCGAATCTTGTCCAGGAGGGCCGGGGCCCCGGTCCTGCAGCCAAAGGCCACCCGAACCCCGGCCGCGAGAAGCGAGGATGCGATCGCCCACCCGATACCCCGGTTGGCCCCGGTCACCAGCGCCACCTGCTCGGACAAGGGCCGGATCTCCTCTTTTTCCTTCATGTGCGATCCTCCTTCCGGTCGGTCGATTCCCAGATAATTTTTTCTCTGGGTTCCACGGCCTTCTCGATTCGCTTACCCAATCCCGTCAGGACAGATCCTGGACCTACCTCGACAAATCGAGTCACACCGTCCTCGAGGAGTCCCGCCACAGAGCGTCGCCATTCGACGGGACTTTCCATCTGCCTCACAAGGAGGTTCCGTATTTCTCCGGAGGCCTCTCCCGCCTTCAATGGTCTGGCGGTGACATTGGGAACGACAGGAATAGAAAGGGAAGACAGGGTCACCTGGGAC
>JAKADN010000085.1 GCA_021820445.1 Nitrospirota bacterium
GAGAGGTTGACCACATCCCGGCCAGGAATGGTCCCCCGGTTGCCGGCATCGTAAAAGCGATCGAAATCTGCAAGATCCCGCTTGAATTCTGGCAGAGGGACCTCCGGAGGTCGGCGAACGGAGAGCCCCCGGTCGACGGCAAAGTAGCGCATGTAGACATAGGTGAGGTAGTTTCCCCCGAGGAATGTCAGCAGAAAAAAGACAACGGGGATCGCCGACAGGACGATCAGGACAAGGAAGCACCCCTTCCCCTCCTTACGGGGTGGGGCAAGGGGGAGCTCCTCATCCTCCTCGTCTTCGGGAACATGAGGGTCGGAGGTCACACCCGTTCACCCCGAATGAGGTCCTCGAAGCTTTCCCGATCCCGCACCACCCGGTAGGACGATCCGTCGACAAGAATCTCGGCCGGACGGGGACGGGCATTGTAGTTCGACGCCATGGAGAAGCCATAGGCACCGGCACTCATCACCGCAATGAGATCCCCCGCCGCAAAGTCGGGCATCTCGCGATCGGTGGCCAGGAAATCTCCCGTTTCGCAGATGGGCCCCACGAGATCCCCCTTGATCGTCTCGCCTTTTGTTTCCCTGACCGGAAGAAGGTCGTGGTGGGCGCCGTAGAGGGAGGGCCGCAGGAGATCGTTCATGCCGGCATCACCGATGACAAAGCTCTTGACGGCGGTGTTCTTCCGGTAAAGGACGCGGGTGACCAGAATCCCGGCGTTGCCCACAATCGAGCGCCCCGGCTCGAGCACTAGGGTGACCCCCAAATCGCGGACCCGAGGAAGGACCAGAGCCGCAAGATCGGCCGGAGAGGGGGGCTCTTCGCTCCGGTAGCGGATGCCAAGACCGCCTCCCAGATCAAGATGGGTGACCTTGATCCCCGCCCGGGAGAGCTCGGCATGGAAGGCCAGCAATCGGTCGAAGGCATCCCGGAAGGGAGCGATTTCGGTGAGCTGGGAGCCGATGTGCTGGTGGATCCCCACGATCTTGATCCCAGGAAGGGTCGAGGCCCGCTGATACTCCGCCACCGCCCGCTCGACAGGAATCCCGAACTTCGATTTTTTCATGCCGGTGGAGATGTAGGGGTGGGTCTTGGGGTCCACGTCGGGATTGACCCGAAGGGCGACCGGAGCCTGAGTTCCCAGAGCCACCGCCACCTCGCTGATATGGTCGAGCTCGTCCTGGCTCTCCACGTTGAACATGAGGATCTTTTCCTTGAGGGCATAGGCAATCTCCTCACGGCTCTTGCCCACGCCCGCAAAGACGATCTTATCGGCGGGAACCCCCGCCTTGCGGGCCCGGAAAAGCTCCCCGCCCGACACGACATCGATTCCGGCGCCTTCTTTGGCCAAAAGAGAGAGGATGGCCAGGTTGCCGTTGGCCTTCATGGCGTAGGCCACAAGGGTCGGATGGCCGGCAAAGGCCTCCCGATAGGCCCGGATTCTCTCCACCAGGGCGTTCTTGCTGTAAATGTAGAGAGGAGACCCTTCCTTCTCCACAATCTCTTCCACCGGCAAATTTTCAACAAACAGACGCCCGTTTTTGTATTCGAATGAACTCACGTGTCGTGCTCCCTCATGGTGATGTTGTCTTGGGGGGGGGAATTTTCCGCCCCCTCTCCCCTCATATCAAAGTCCGGCCCGATGCCGGCTTTCGTCAACAATCCTGAAAATTTCCGCTCTTGGCTGCCCCGTCACTGATCGGGGAAGCCCCCTTCGGGCTCCTCCTGATTGAGATCTCCTCCCCCCTTTTGGGGACCGGAGGGAGTTCCGCCCGGAGGAGACTTCTTCGCCGGGGCCTCGGGAGGGGTCTCAGGAGGAACGTTTTCCGGAGGAATCGGAGTCCCCTGGATCCCGCATCCGCCCAGAAAGACGAGAAGAAGCAGCCCGGCCAGGCGAGAACGTCCCCGGTGCGTCCCTTGCCCTTCTCCCGAAGGGCTAACGGCCACCTCGGGCCTCCGATGAAGAGGAGGAAGGGGAGGCCCAGGGGGGAGCGGCAGAGAAGATCTCCTGCCAGATCTCCCCCAGCCTCCGAAGAACGGTCTCCGGCGCCGGTCCTCCCGTGTGGGAGCGCCGGCGAACCGACCCGGCCGGCGAAAGGGTCGACGAATAGCCGGGAGGGAAGCGGTCAAAGAACAGGGCCAGATCGGAATCGGGGAGAGACTCAAGGGTCAGGTTCTTCGCGGCCGCATGGGCCACGATTCGCCCCACGATGGCATGAGCCTCCCGAAACGGAACCCCCAGACGGACGAGATCCTCGGCAATGTCGGTGGCCAGAAGCTCCGTTTTCGAGAGGATCTCTTCAATCCTGGAGGTCTCGAAGGCCATCCCCTCCACCGCCAGCCTCATCATCAGAAGAGAGCCCGCCACCGTGTCAACGGCATCGAAAAGCGACTCCTTGTCCTCCTGAAGGTCCCGGTTGTAGGAGAGGGGAAGTCCCTTAAGGAGCACCAGAAGTCCGGCATAGTCGCCGACGACCCGTCCCGCCTTTCCGCGAATGAGCTCGAGGATATCGGGGTTCTTTTTCTGGGGCATCATGGAGGATCCGGTGAGAAGGCGATCCGGCAGACGCACCATCCCGAACTCTCGGGTCGACCAGAGGATCCATTCCTCCGACCATCCGGAGAGGTGAACCATGAGAAGGGAGAGTGCATGGAGAAAATCCGCCACGAAGTCCCGGTCGCCCACGGTATCGAGCCCGTTTTGGGTCACCCCAGAAAAGCCCAGCTCCGAAGCCACGAAGTCCCGGTCGATGGGAAGCGTCGTTCCGGCCAGGGCTCCCGATCCCAGGGGAGACAAGCCCGCCGAATCGATCACCCCCCGAAGCCGCTTCCTGTCTCGAAGGAGGCGTTCGGCGTAGGCCCCGAAATAGTAGCCCCCCGAGACAGGTTGGGCCTGCTGGGTGTGGGTATAGGCCGGCAGGATCAGATCACGATAGCCATACCCCTTCATAAGCGTGGCGCGAAGAAGCCGGTCGAGGGCGTCGATAAGGTCCTGGGCCGCTCTCCGGACAAAGAGGCGCAAGTCGAGGGCGACCTGGTCGTTCCGGCTCCGGGCGGTATGGATCTTGAGACCGGCCGGTCCGGCATGGTGGACGAGGCGCTTTTCCACATGCATGTGAATGTCTTCCCAGTCGGAACGAAGCTCCACCGATCCGGCGGCAAATTCCTCCTCCACCCGGTCGAGACCCTGGAGGATCTGCCCAAGCTCCTCCGGCGTCAGAAGCCCCACTCGGGCCAGCATCCGGGCATGGGCTCGGGACCCCCGGATATCCTCACGAAAGAGACGGCCATCGAAGGAAATGGATTCCGTGAATCGTTCGACCTCCTTATCGGTCGACTCGGCGAACCGGCCTCCCCAGGGTTTGTAAGAGAGAGTCTCCTTCGAATCCTGACTCAAGGTGCCGTCCCCTCCTGGTCGGAATAGAGTTTGAGGCGAAGCGCCTGGATCCGGATGAAGCCGTCGGCATCCGACTGGCGGTACACCGAATCGGTCTCGAATGTTGCCAGATCCTTGCGGTACAGGGAGTAGGGCGAACGACGGCCCGCCACCCGGATCCCGCCCTTGTAGAGCAGGAGGCGGACATCCCCGGTGACCCGGTGCTGGGTATGGGCCACGAGGTCATGAAGAGCCAGACGCTCCGGCGAGAACCAGAAGCCGTTGTAGATAAGGCGGGCATACTGGGGCATGATCTGGGCCTTGAGGGAGAGAACCTCCCGATCCAGAGTCAGGGTTTCAAGGGCCCGGTGGGCCGCGTGGAGGAGCGTTCCTCCGGGGGTCTCGTAGACTCCCCGGGACTTCATTCCCACAAACCGGCTCTCCACCAGATCGATCCGGCCGATTCCGTGAAGGGCTCCGAGAGTATTGGCCTTTTCCATGATCTCAAGAGGCGTCAGAAGTGCTCCGTTGATCGCGATGGGAATTCCCTTCTCGAAGGAGATCGTCACCTCTTCGGGCGCCTCCGGTCCGGTCCGGGGATCCCGGGTCATCTGGAAGATCTCCTCGGGAGGCGCCACCCAGGGATCCTCGAGGATTCCGCCCTCATAGCTTGTATGGAAGAGGTTCCGGTCCACGCTGTAAGGCTTTTCCAGGGTGGCCGTCACGGGAATCCCGTTTTCCTTGGAGTAGTTGATGAGCTCGGAGCGGCTGGTGAAGTTCCAAAGGCGCCAGGGGGCGATGATCCGGATCTTGGGATCGAAATAATAGTAGGCCAGCTCGAAGCGAACCTGGTCGTTCCCCTTTCCCGTGGCCCCGTGGGCAACGGCATCGGCTCCCCTCTCCCGGGCGATCTCCATCTGGGCACGGGCGATCAGGGGACGGGCAATGGAGGTTCCCAGAAGATAGCCGTCCTCGTAAACGGCTCCGGAGGCAATCATCGGAAAGATGAACTCCCGGACGAAGGCCTCGCGAAGATCGACCACCACCACATCGGAAGCTCCTGACTCCCGAGCCTTTTTGGCCACGGCATCAAGATCCTCCCCCTGACCCAGATCGGCACAGTAGCAGATGACCTCGCAACCGTAGGTCTTCTTGAGCCACACGATCGCCACCGAGGTATCAAGTCCTCCCGAATAGGCCAGAACGACCCGCTTCGGATTCTCCCCTCCCGACACTTCCTTCTTCTGGGTCATTGCCCTTTCCTTTCCATGCAGTCAATCATGATGGCTTTCTGAAGCGGAAGACGCGCGGCCGCCTGCTCGAACACCCTCGAGCGGGGCCCATCGATCACCTCCGCCGTAATCTCCTTTCCCCGGTAGGCCGGGAGACAGTGCATGACGATGGCCGAAGGGTCGGCTTCCGCGAGGAGCGGCCCGTCGATGACATATCCCTTGAAGGCCTGCTCTCTCTGGCGAGATTCCGCTTCCTGCCCCATGCTCGTCCAAACGTCGGTATACAGAACGTGGGCCTTGCGGGCCGCCTCACGGGGATCCGAGACGACCCGGACCGATCCGCCATGTTGCCGGGCCAGGGTGTCGAGATGGGCCACCTCGTCCTCAGGCAACCGGTAGCCTTCGGGAGCGGCCAGAGTAAAGTGAACCCCCAGGAGGGCCGCCCCTTCGGCCAGAGAGCGGGCCATATTGTTTCCGTCTCCCACAAACGCCATGGAGAGCCCGGAAAGACCGCCGAACACCTTCTCCATGTAGTAGAAGTCCGACAGGGCCTGGCAGGGATGATGCCCGTCGGTCAGGCCGTTGATCACCGGAATGGAGGCCCAGCGGTCGAAGGTTTCGATTCTGTCATGGCCAAAGGTCCGGATGATCACCATATCGAGATAGCCGCTCATGACCCGGGCGGTATCTTCGATGGACTCTCCCCGGGCGAGTTGGATGTCCGCCCCCAGAAAAAGGCTACCCCCTCCCAGCTGGCGAATCCCCGCCTCGAAAGAGAGACGAGTCCGGGTGGAGCTTTTTTCGAAGAGAAGTCCGACTGTCTTCCATGCCAGTGGCTCCCGGAAGTCCTCCGGATTTTTTTCGACCCGACCGGCCAGACTCAGGATCGCGCGAAGTCGTCCCGTTGTATGCTCAAGAAGGGTCAGAAAAGAGCCCCCGGATTTTCCCCTCACTTTCCTCCTCCTGAGGGTCGCCCCATCAGGGAGAAGACACGGTCGGCACGGTCAATGAACACATCGATCTCCTCAATGGAAAGGTTGACGGGTGGAAGGATCCGGATGACCTCGGCCGAGGCGGCATTCACCAGAACCTTCTCGGCAAGAAAGCGCTCCTTGACCTCGGAGGCCTTACCGGGAAGGACGAGGCCAACCATCATCCCCTTGCCCCGGATCTTGAGAATCCACTCGGGATGGCGTTTCGCCAACGTCTCAAGCTCCTCCCAAAGGACCGAAGCCATCCGGGCCGCTCCCGAGGGAAGATATCCTTCTTCATAGAGAGCCTCGAGTACGGCAAGCCCGGCGGCACAAGCCAGGGGGTTGCCCCCAAAGGTTGACCCGTGGGACCCGGGAGGAAGAAAGGCCGAAAGTTCATCCGTGGTCAGCAGCGCCCCCAGGGGAAGTCCTCCGCCAAGGGCCTTGGCCGACAAAAGAACGTCGGGAACGACATCAAGATCCTGATAGGCAAAAAGAGAGCCCGTCCGGGCGATCCCCGTCTGAATCTCGTCGAATACAAGCAGGATCCCGTTGTCCCGGGTAAAGGTCCGGAGCTTCTTCAGGAAGACCGGATCGGCCGGAATGACGCCTCCTTCTCCCAGAACCGGTTCGACAAAAATCGCGGCCGTCCGGGGAGTCACCTTGCGGACAACCCCCTCGAAATCATTGTAGGGAGCCCAGTCGAATCCCTCCGGAATGGGACCGATCCCGTCGCGAATCTTTTTCTGGCCGGTCAGGGAGAGGGCCCCCAGGGTCCGGCCATGAAAGCTTCCTTCCATTCCCAAGAGGTGAAACCTCTCGGAAGAGGCCCCGAATCGCCGGGAGAGCTTGATGGCCGCCTCGACGACCTCGGTTCCGGAATTGGCGAAAAAAACTCGATCGGCAAAGGTCTCCCGAACGAGGAATTCCGCCAGGAGGACCTGCGGTTCGTGGTAGTAAAGGTTGGATGTGTGCAGGAGACGCTGGGCCTGCTTCTGGACGGCAACAGTGACCTTTGGATGGCAGTGCCCCAGAACATGGATGGCGACCCCTCCCAGAAAGTCCAGATACCCGTCTCCCTCGGTGGTATAGAGCCAGGATCCTCGCCCCTTGCGGAAGGCGAGTTCTTCCCGGGTGACGTTTCCCATCAGGA
This sequence comes from Nitrospirota bacterium, assembly GCA_021820445.1. Lineage (GTDB taxonomy): Bacteria > Nitrospirota > Leptospirillia > Leptospirillales > Leptospirillaceae > UBA4572. The sequence continues at coordinate 6,733 of JAKADN010000085.1, forward strand.
CACGGCGGCCCCGCTCCACCCAGTCCTTCATGGAGACGGGTTTTGCCGCCAGCTCCATCCCCTCATCCCTCTTCACCCGTTTTCTCCTTCCCGGACAATCGGTAAGCTCACGAGGGTTCCCCCGAGCGGTCCATCAGCTCCCTGATTCGCTTGATTTCGTCTCGTGAACCGATGATCACAATCTGGTCGTTGGCACGCAGGACACTCTGGGCCGTGGGGAGGACAAAGTTTTTCCCCCCTGCCGGGCGAATCGCAATGATGTGGGAACGGAACCCGTGCTTCATCGCAATCTCGGCAATCGAGTGGTCACAGAAGATCGAGGCTTCTGGAATCACAAGTTCTTCGAACGAGAGCCCCATGCCGTCCCGACCGCTGACCACATCCATGACATCGAGGAGTGTGGGCTGGGTCAGGGCCATGACCATTCGGTGGCTTCCCAAAATGAAGGGGGAGACAACCTTGCTGGCCCCTGCCCGAAGCAGCTTGGCTTCCGTTCTGGAGTCATTGGCCACCGCGATGATGGTGAGGTTCGGATGGTCAATCCGCGTGCTCATCACAATATAGGCTGCGTCGGCCACGCGTGTGGAGAGGGTCACCAGAAGGGCGGAGGACCTATCGATCCCCGCCTTCTTCAAAACCCCTTCTTCCGTTGCATTCCCAAGAACCGCCGGATATTTTCGCTCGAGGATCTCCTTGACCGTCTCGGGATTTTCCTCGACGATCACAAAGGGAATCCCTTGGGCATGGAGGGCCGGAACAGTCAGAGCCCCAATGCGGCCAAAACCGCAGACGATGACGTGCTTCTCCATCTTTTCGATCGTCCGCTCCATCTTGCGGCCTCCCCAGAAGTTCTGCAGATGCCCTTCGAGAATGGTCTCGGTC
>JAKADN010000086.1 GCA_021820445.1 Nitrospirota bacterium
GATCACGAACTGGGGCTTGATCACCTCCGAATCCTTCCGGTAGGTCAGAGGATGCTCTTCCTTCCAGATTTCGATCTGCTGGTGCCACGGCTCGAGGGGGGCCAGACCCTCCTCGTCGCGGATCTTCCGGAGGTCTTCGAGAAGGTCGGAGAGGATCAGGCGCGCGTCGCCCACGACGGGAACGTCGACACGAAAGTTTTTCCGGATCGAGGTGGGGTCGATGTCGATATGGATGACCTTCGAATGGGGGGAGAACTCGGCGATCTTTCCGGTCACCCGGTCGTCGAAGCGCGCCCCGACGGCGATCAGGAGATCGCAGTGGTGGACGGCCATGTTGGCGGCATAGGTCCCGTGCATCCCCAGCATTCCCATGAAGAGGGGATGGGTTCCCGGGAAGGCGCCCAGACCCATGAGGGTCAGGGTGACGGGGATTCGGGAGAGGGCGACGAGTTCGGCCAGCTCCTCGTGGGAATCGGAAGAAATGACACCCCCCCCGACATAGAGGACAGGTTTTTTCGCTTTCGCCATCAGCTGGGCAGCCTTCCGGATCTGCCACCTGTTTCCCTGGACGGTCGGATTGTATCCCCGGAGAGTCAGAGTCTCCGGATAACGGAATTCCCCCCGGTCGGTGATGACATCCTTGGGGACATCCACCAGGACGGGTCCCGGACGGCCGGACCGCGCGATGTAGAAGGCTTCCTTGATGATCCTCGGAAGCTCGGCGATGTTGCGGACCAGAAAGTTGTGCTTCGTGCAGGAGCGGCTGATCCCGACAATGTCTGCTTCCTGAAAGGCGTCGTTTCCGATCATCTTTGTGGGAACCTGGCCGGTGATGACAACAAGGGGAATGGAATCCATGTTGGCGTCGGCAAGACCCGTGACGGTGTTGGTGGCGCCGGGTCCGGAAGTCACCAGGACCACGCCGACTTCTCCCGTCGTCCGGGCGTATCCTTCGGCCGCGTGAACGGCTCCCTGCTCGTGACGGGTCAGAACGACGGAAAGGGAGGGGTCCTTGTAGAGGGCATCAAAGATCGGGAGCACAACGCCACCCGGATATCCAAATATCTGGGAGACCCTCTCCTTTTTCATGCACTCGAGGAGCATCTCCGCGCCAGTCATTTTCACCATCTGTGAATCTCCTTGGAGGGACCTTTTTTGAGGTTCAAAATTTAATTGTAGGAAATGGAAGGAAACCCGGTCAAGTTTTCCAAGTGTAAAATTTAGGAAGAGTCAGGGATGTTCGATGGTTCAGACCGGCTCTCATCCTCAATCATTGGCAGAATTCGGGAAAATTTATCAGTCGGAGGGTTTTTGGGAGACGGAGAGAAGGGTCAGAAAGGAAAATCTCATAAAATCCCGATCGGCTGTGAGAAGGTGTCGAACGCCGTGCTCTCTGCAAACGGCTGCGATCTGTGCATCGAAGGCCAGGTTTCCCCGGGCATCGCCCGTTTTGAGCAGACCGGAATAGATTTCGTAGTATCGGCTTCCGGGCGACAGGATCCGAACGACGGGACTTCGAAGAAGCCCGGTCAGCGATCCTGTCGCCTCTTCAAGGCTGGAAGGAGGGTCGAAAATTCTTGGATGCGTCGCGACACGCACGAACTCGCCCAGACAAAATACGGGAATTCCCCACGTTCGGCTTCCCTCGGAGAGATGAAGGAGCCATTCGAGGGATTCCTCATGGAGGGGAAGTTCCTGACGGTGGGCATAGATCAGGACATTCGTGTCGACGGCGATCAAGAGGGGGAATCCATGAGGTCCATGAGCGATCTCCGGTCGGACAGATCGATCCCCGGACGGAGGGAGCCTTTCACGACGATCCATTCCATCCTGAAAGGGGTCACCCTTTTTTCCGATTCGTGCTCAAAGAATTCTCTCAAGGACTCCTCGATGATTTCTCTCAGGGTCTGCCCCGTTTCGGCCGCCCTTTTCTTCGCTGTTTTCATCAGGGTGTCGTCGATGTCGATTGTCGTTCTCATGCATTTAATCATATTGTTAATACATAAATATGTCAACGATCTTTTTTGTTCTATATTTTTATGTTTTTGGATTTAAGATTTGTTTTAGAAACCCCATTAGGCATGTCCCAAAAAAGGGAGAAATGTGCGATTCCTCTTCAGGATTGAAATCTTGGGCTTCTTGAAAGATTGTGGAAAGAGAGGCTCAAAATCACGGGAATTGATTCCTCGAATCTTCTCTGATACGATCAGTCCCACCTCAGATCGGTCCCGTAATCGGCTCTTCCGGATACTCATTAATCGTTAAAATTAAAACATTTAATGATTAAGAACCTGTCTCGTCCGGGAAAATTTTTCTCCCGGATTTTTCGTGGTTATTCAACATGTTTTCCACAGTCTGTTAAAAACTTTTCCTGACCATGTCTTCGGGTCTTCGATCGAGAGATTTTTCATGCAGGATTTATGGCAGGACACGTTGAAGTACATCGACGACTCCGAAGGAACGAGCGTTCTCGAGGGAGTTCGGGAAATCTACCGGGAATGCCGCCTCGAACAAGAGGATAACCGGCTGACCCTGGTGGTTCCGAACGGCTTTGTGAGCCGTCTCGTTTCCGGCCGCCATCAGGAGTCGATCCTCCGGGCCTGCCGGAATCTGCTCAAGCGGGACAATCTGGACTTTTCCATCAGGATCTCCGAGGAAAAGAAGGCGAAAAAATCCCGGGAGTCGGGACGCAAGGCGGGGCTCCCCATGAAGGAACCCGCGGCAAAGTCCCCCGAGCCGGAGTGGGACAATCATCTCATTACCCGGTACCTATTCGACAACTATGTGGTAGGGGAGAGCAACCGCTTTGCCCACGCGGCCGCCTACCAGGTTTCCGAGAATCCCGGGAAATCCTACAATCCCTTCTACATTTACGGAGGGGTCGGTCTGGGAAAGACCCATCTGGTCAATGCCGTGGGCAACACCATCTTCCGGAGGTCTCCGGAGAAGAAGATCCTCTATCTGACCACCGAATCCTTCCTGAATGAAATGGTGAATGCGATCAAGTTCAACAAGATGAGCGAGTTCAGGGAACGCTACCGCTCCATCGACGTCCTGATCGTTGACGACATCCAGTTTCTCTCGAACAAGGAACGGACCCAGGAAGAGTTCTTCCACACTTTCAATGCTCTGTTCGAGAGCGGCCGGCAGATCATCCTGACCAGCGACTGCGCCCCAAACGAAATCATGACCCTGGAAGAGCGTCTCCGCTCCCGGTTCTCGTCCGGGCTGATCGCCGACATCCAGATTCCGGATTTCGAGACGAAGGTCGCGATTCTCACCGAGAAAATGAAACAGGAAGGAATCAATCTCTCAGAAGATGTGATCTATTTCCTGGCCACCAGCATCAAGTCGAACATCCGTGAACTCGAGGGAGCGATGATCCGCCTCGGGGCCTACCAGACGCTGATGGGCAAGCCGGTGACGATCGAGGTCACCCGGCGTCTCCTCTCGAACATGATCCAGAATGGTTCGACGCCCCTGCACACCGATGCGATCCTGAACGAGGTGGCGGCCTTTTACAAAGTGTCTCCCAAGGAAATCCGCTCGAAAAAAAGGAACCGCTCCATCGCCATCGCGCGCCAGGTCGCGATCTACCTCCTTCGGGACCTGACCCAGATGTCCTTTCCGGAAATCGGCCGGGAGATGGGGGGGCGGGACCATTCAACCGCGATCTACGCCTTCAAGACGGTGGACGAGAACCGGGATTCCGACGCGATTCTCTCCCGGGACATCGAGCTTCTCAGACGAAAACTCCTTCAATCGATGTGAACAGAAGACCCTTTCCTGGAACAACGCCATCCAAAGGAGCCGTTTTGTGGAATTTTCTATAGAACAGAGCGTCTTTCTCGAAGGACTCGAGAAGGTCTCCATTCTCTCCGACCGCAAGAACATCGCCCTTCTTTCCTCCCATATCCTTATTGACGCCGGCGACAACGAGGTCACGCTGGTTTCCTTCGACCAGTCGGCGGGAGGCCGCCTGCGTCTTCCCGCCGCCGTTTCGGTTCCCGGACAGGCGACCGTCCTGGGCAAAAAGCTCTTCCAGATCGTTCGGGAACTCTCTCCCGGCCCGGTCCGCCTGTCGAAGGATCCCTCCGACCGGAAATCCATGACGACCCTCGAGAAGGACCGGGCCATCTTTCACCTGAAAGGCATCGATCCGCGGGATTTCGCCTCCTTCCCGGAGATCGCCCCCGAATATTCCTTCGGAATTCCCCTCCGGGACCTTCTTCGGCTGCTCCAGCGGACCCTCCCCTTCGTCGAGGACGAGGAGAAGGATTACATGAACGGGGTCCTCTTCCAGCGGGAGAGGGAGCCGGGCGGACGGACCACCCTCAATGTGGTGGGAACGGACGGCAGCGGACTCCACCACGGCCAGATTCCTCTTGGGGAGGAGGGCGGGATCGATCTTGGGGAGCAGGGCCAGAAGCGCTTTCTGGTCAAGCGGCGACACATCGCCGACTTCGTCCGGATCCTCGAAACCGACGCGAAAGACGAGAAGCTGACCGTCGAGGTCTCCGTGAATCCCCGGTACGCCCTGTTCCAATGGCTCGGGTTCTATTTCTTCGTCCGTCTTCTCGATCTCCGGTATCCCAATTACCGGGACGTCTTCCCCGACGAGAACAGCGTGACCATCGACATGTCCCGGGACGCCTTCGCCTCCATGCTGAAGCGGGCCTCCCTGATTTCCGACCGGAACCTCGAAATCGAGATGCTCTGGAACGACCGGGCGGTCACCGTCAAGTCCCAGAACCTCGATATCGGGGACTCCCAGGAGGAGTCCCCCGCCATCGTGAACGGTCCGGGGAGCTCCTTCTTCTTCAGCCTCGAATCCCTGTCCAAGCTCCTGGGGGTCGTCGGCGGCGTCACCCTCCGGATGCAGGCCATCATCTCGGAAGATCCGGCGGAGCACAATCGCGTTCCCGTCATCTGGAGCTCACTCGAGGAACCGCAGTCCCGGTATGTTATCATGCCCCTTGGAGCCGAAAGCTGAGGGAGCCCCCAGTCGGACTCCCGTCCGGACAGTGTTCCGGGAATCCTCATCCCCTGAAAGGAAGCGTGCGCCCTTGAATTCATCGGCCGAGCCAGTCTATGGAGAGCAGCAGATCCGGGTCCTCGAGGGTCTCGAGGCGGTGCGGGTCCGTCCCGGCATGTATATCGGAAGCACCGGAATCGACGGGCTTCACCACCTGGTCTACGAACTCGTCGACAACAGCGTCGACGAATCCCTGGCCGGCTTCTGCTCGGAAATCAACGTCGTCCTTCATGCCGACCGGTCGGTCACCGTCCGGGACAACGGGCGGGGGATCCCGACAGGGATGCATCCCGAGCAGAACCGGTCCGCCGCCGAGGTGGTCCTGACCGTCCTCCACGCCGGAGGGAAGTTCGACAACAATACCTACAAGGTCTCCGGCGGACTTCATGGCGTCGGCGTCTCGGTGGTCAACGCCCTCTCCGAGACCCTGCTCCTCGACATCGACCAGAAGGGCCAGCATTTTCACCAGGTCTACCACAAGGGGGCTCCCGACTCCCCGCTGGCCGTGACCGGTTCCTCCGACCGGACCGGAACCGCCATCCGGTTCTATCCCGATCTCACGATCATGGAAACCGACCAGTTTTCCTACGATGTCCTGGCTCACCGCTTTCGCGAGCTCTCCTTCCTGAACCCCTCCCTGACCATCACCCTGGCCGAAGAGGAGACCCTTCGGGAGTCGGTCTTCCACGACGAGGGAGGCATCCGCTCCTTCCTCTCCTTCGTGAACGAAAACAAGCGCGTTCTCCACGAGCCCCTCTTCTTCCGGAAAGTTCTCGAAAACGGGGCGACCTTCGAGATCTCTTTCCAATACCAGGACACCACCGACGCCGAAACCCTCCTGAGCTACGTGAACAACATTCCGACCCGGGAGGGCGGCTCCCACGTCCGCGGATTCCGGTCGGCGCTCACGAAGGTGGTCAACCGCTTCATCCGTGACAAGAATCTGAACAAGGGGGAGGAGGTCAAGGGAGAGGACATCCGGGAGGGACTCTCCGCCATCGTCAGCATCAAGATCCCGAATCCCCAGTTCGAGGGGCAGACCAAGGCGAAACTGGGGTCGAGCTGGGTGGCGGGGGCGATGGAGACCTTCCTGTCCGAGTCCCTCGAGGACGCCTTCGAAAAGCAGGGAGCGATCGCCCGGGCGATCGCCGACAAGGCGATCCTCTCGGCCCAGGCCAGGGAGGCGGCGCGCAAGGCCCGGGAGTTGACCAAGAGAAAGAACGTCCTCGAGGGCTCCAACCTTCCCGGCAAGCTCGCCGATTGCCAGGAGAACGATCCGGCCAAGTCCGAGCTCTATATCGTGGAGGGGGATTCGGCTGGCGGCTCGGCCAAGCAGGGCCGCGACCGAAGGTTCCAGGCCATCCTTCCTCTCAAGGGAAAGATCCTGAATGTGGAGAAGACCAAGGGGGTGGAGAAGTTCATCACCCACGACGAGGTCCGGGCCCTGATCACCGCCGTCGGATGCGGCCTGGGAGACGAGGACTTTTCCCTCAAGAACCTCCGCTACCACAAGATCATCATCATGACCGACGCCGACGTGGATGGAGCCCATATCCGGACCCTCCTCCTGACCTTCTTCTTCCGCCACATGAACCGCCTGATCGACGGGAGCTACGTCTACATCGCCCAGCCCCCCCTCTACAAGGTCGTCTACCAGAAGCAGGAGCGCTATCTCCTGAACGATCAGGCCCTGGAGGCCTTCGTCCTTGAAAAGGCCGTGGAGCGGGTCTCCTTCGCCAACGGAGCCGACGGTCCCTGGACCGACGGGGAGGACGCGGTCCGTCGCCTCCTGGTCCTCTCCCGCTACGAGCAGGAGGTCCGCTACTGGGGAAACCGGGTGGGCCACATGGCCCTCCTGCGCCTCTTCGGTCTCTATCCGGCCCTGTCGGGCGAGATCCTTCACCGGGAGGAGGACGCCCGGAGTTTCATCGAGTTCTGCCGGAACCGCTACTCCGAGGTGACGGGGGGTGGAGAGCTTTCAGGCCGGGCCGAACCGGTGGCCCACGCCGAAACCCCGCTCTATCGGCTCCTCTTCGAAACGCGCCAGCTGGGATACGAATCGACCCTCGTCCTCGACCCCTCCCTCTTCGGGGGGATGGTCGGGGGAGCCCGGTCGCTCCGGAGCCTGAAGGCGGAATCTCTTCAGGGCCCCTACCGGGTCCGCCAGAAGGAATCGGGGGAGGAGGCGGTCTTTGCCACGCCGGACCGGGCCCTGGAGGCGATCACCGGCCCGATCCGATCGAAGATCACCCTCCAGCGGTACAAGGGGCTGGGAGAGATGAACCCCGAGCAGCTTTGGGAGACGACGATGGATCCGGCCAAGAGGACTCTTCTCAAGGTCTCCATCCCGGACTACATCGAGGCCGACCGCATCTTCACCATTCTGATGGGAGACCAGGTCGCTCCCCGTCGCGAGTTCATCGAACAGAACGCCCTCGACGTCTCCAACCTCGATATCTGACAGCCGGAGGTCCTTTTTGGAACAGCATCCCATTGAAACGACGGTCTCCATCGACGAGGAAA
>JAKADN010000002.1 GCA_021820445.1 Nitrospirota bacterium
TCCGAACGCTTCGAACGTCCCTCCCGGTCCCCCCGAACCTTCCGGGATGAGGGGGCCCCGCGCAGAAATGAGACCAGTCCATTCGCCAAACGGAAAAATGGGGAGGATTCTCGTTCACAAAAACAGGAGAAGGGCTTTTCGAAATTCACGAACCGAAAGTCTGGTCCCAAAGGACGGGGAGGACCAACAAACCCGTCGCGCCCCAAAAAGACATGACGGAGATCCCCATGGCTTCCTCCTTTTCCAGTGAAGATTCCGGAAACAAGGAAATTCGTCAAAGACTGCGATCACCCAGAGAACGGCTGGGAGGCTATGCCGTCCTCCCCCGTCTGATCGACAAGATCCGACTGAGAGCCGCTGACCGACTGCCTCCGGAATATCGTTCCAACCTTCTGCGAAGCTGCGATCCGGCTACCGGATTTTATCCTCTGGACGGACGGTTCCTCGAATTTACCGGGCTTGATCCCTCCGAACTGGAACGAGAAATTTTGTCCGCTCCGGACGACGAGACAGTCTTGGCCTGGGTCAACGCCCATGCGACACCTCACTCTTCTCTCGAAAGGGAGTTGTGGTCCGCTTCATTCCACACGCTGACTCCTGATGACAGGAGAACGGAGCACCGGAAAAAAACCTATCCGACCCTCGCCCATCGACCTGACATCGGGACCCTGTCTCCATTCGACCTGATCGACATCGACGAGGCCCGGCCCCTTTCCTGATGCCGTGGTCCATAGATTCAATTTTTACTTCGGTTTGCTAGAATGCTCCTGTTCCGGAACATGACCATCCGAAGGGATTTCTGAATTTTTTTTCGAGAGGACATCCGATGTATCGTTCCCACTTCATTGCCGATCTTTACAGTTTTTCTCCGGGCTCTGCCGTGACAGTCGCTGGATGGGTCCACACGGTCCGGGACCATGGAGGACTCCTCTTCATTGAGCTCCGCGATCGCTCCGGCCGAATGCAGTGCGTGATCGACGCCAAGGAACACCCTGTCATGGAGGCAATGGCAAAAACCCTCAGGGACGAGTGGGTCATATCAATCCATGGGGCCCTGGCCTCCCGCCCCGAAGGGACGATCAACTCGGAAATGCCCGGTGGGCATCTCGAGATCCGTGTTTCCACACTGCGTGTTCTCAATGCCGCCCTCACACCTCCATTTCCTGTGGGAGAAAACGAAGGTGTCTCCGAGAGCCTGCGACTGACCCACCGCTATCTCGACATTCGATCCCCTCATTTGATGGAGGCTCTCAGGTTCCGCTCCGAACTGACATCCCTGATCCGAAACTATATGGTCTCCCATCACTTCTGGGATATAGAAACCCCGCTTCTCACCCGCTCGACCCCGGAAGGGGCCCGGGACTTTCTCGTCCCGTCCCGTCTCGAGCGCGGCTCCTTCTATGCTCTCCCCCAATCTCCCCAGCTTTTCAAGCAACTGTTGATGGTGGGGGGTATCGAACGCTACTTCCAGGTGGCCCGCTGCTTCCGTGACGAGGATCTGCGCGCAGACCGTCAACCCGAGTTCACCCAGGTCGATATCGAGGCCTCCTTTTTGACGCGCGACCAGTTTCTGGGAATCATCGAGGGACTTTTCTGCGACATTTTCAAAGCCTTCAAGAACATCACCCTTTCACGGCCTTTCATGCGTCTCACGCATGCCGAAGCCATGGAGAAATACGGAAGCGACAAACCGGATCTGCGTTTCGGAATCCCGATCGTCGATATTTCCTCGATTGCCCAGAACACCTCCTTTGCCGTTTTCACTCAAACGCTGGGCAACGGGGGGACGGTCAGGGGCATCCGGTTTCCAGGAGGAGCCTCCAGAAGTCGAAAGGAAGTGGAGGACCTGACCGCCTGGGCCCAGGGACAGGGAGCCAAGGGGCTCGCGTGGATCAAGATCGAACAAACGGGACCGGCAAGCCCCATACTCAAGTTCATCCCTGAGCCCCTCCAGAAAGAAATATCCGAGACAATGGAGGCAGAGCCTGGAGATCTGCTCCTCTTTATCGCAGATACCCTTCCCCAGACACTCAAGATCCTGGGTCTTCTCAGGAACCATGTGGCGAAAATCGCGGGTCTGATCGACTCCTCAAAGACTGCGCTGCTCTGGGTCGTCGACTTCCCGCTGCTTGAATGGAATCCCGATGAAAAACGCTACGAAGCGGTGCATCACCCCTTTACATCCCCCCACCCGGACGACATGGCCATCCTTGCCGATACCCCGGAGCTGACCCGGTCTCTCGCCTACGATCTTGTCTATAATGGGACGGAGGTGGGAGGAGGGAGCATCAGAAATCATGAGATCGAACTTCAGAGAAGGGTCTTCGACCTGATCGGGATGACGGAGGAGGAGGCCACCAGACGGTTCGGATTCCTCCTTGAAGCCCTTTCCTACGGGGCTCCCCCGCACGGGGGGATGGCCATCGGACTTGACCGGCTGGCCATGCTTCTTCTCGGACGGGATTCCATCCGGGATGTGATGGCGTTCCCCAAGACACAAAAAGGAAGCTGCCTGCTCACTCAGGCTCCGGCTCCCGTTGACTCGGCCCAGCTCAAGGAACTCGGGCTCAGGCTGGCATAAGCCTCAGGGAATGATGTCCTCGATCCCGTACTTCATCATGCGATAACGAAGCTGCCTGGGAGTGATTCCAAGAGCCCGGGCAGCGCGGGTTTTGACATATCCATACCGTTTCAGAACCGCCTCGATCTGCTCCTTTTCGAGGCTCGACACCGCCCCGAGAAGTCCATCGGTGGCCTCCCCCATCGCTGGAACGCCCTCCGAAGACTCATGCGGTCGCCCGACGACGACCCCTCCTCCTGGCGGCAGTTCACGCTCCGGATGGGGAGCCTTGGGATAGAGCGTCATCGCCCGCCCCGCATCATCCCGCGTAATGGTGGCGCCATGCGCCATCACGACCAGACGCTCCATCATGTTTTCAAGCTCCCGGACATTGCCGGGCCAATCGTAGTTCACCAGCATGTCCATCGCGCCTGGCTCCACAACCACAGTCCGGTCGTTGTCCCGGTTGAACCGGTCCAGAAAATGCTCGACAAGGAGCGGGACATCCTCCTTGCGTTGCCTGAGGGGAGGCAGAAAGAGCGGGACGACGTTCAGCCGGTAGTAGAGATCTTCCCGGAACTGGTTTCGCCGGATCATTTCCTCGAGATTCCGGTTTGTGGCGGCGATGATCCGAACGTCGACGGGTATGACTCGATTTCCCCCGATTCTCTCGACCGAGCGCTCCTGGAGGACGCGAAGGAGCTTGACCTGAACGGCCGGGGTGATTTCCCCGATTTCATCCAGAAAGATCGTTCCGGTGTCGGCAGCTTCGAATTTTCCTGGCCTGGCGATGTGCGCTCCCGTGAAGGCCCCCTTTTCATGGCCGAACAGCTGGCTTTCCAGAAGGGTCTCCGGGATCGCGGCACAGTTGATCTGAACGAAGGGTTTTTTCGCCCGGGGACTCAGGAAATGGATCGCCTTTGCGATGACCTCCTTTCCGGTCCCGCTCTCTCCCTGAATCAACACCGTCGCCCGACTGGCCGCAACCTGGTAGACAGACTCGGCAATCTGGTTCATCACCTTCGAACGTCCGATCCAGCCATCGATGGCATATCGGTCTTTCAGGGCATGTTCGAGGCGGTGGGTCTCGTCGATCAAGCGCTGATTTTCTTCCGAAAACCGTTGCCGGAGCAGGACTGCCTGGACAATGGTGGACCCGATGATCGACAAAACCCGCTTATCTTCCTCGAGATCGCGCTCCCCTTCGGTCATGTCGCAATCGGCCGAAAGAACGCCAAGCTTCATGCCCTGGAAGATCAGAGGGACGGCGATGAAGGCCATTTTCTTGCGCCCCACCCCCTTCCGGGCCCCTGTCCTGTTCAGAAAGCGGGGTTCGGCTCCGATATCGGGAACGATGATCGGCAATCCTGTTGAAAGGACCGTTCCCGTGATTCCCTCCCCGATTTTGAAACGCCCCTTTTTCTTCTCTTCATCGGACATCCCGTAGGCGAGCTCGGTCATGAGTTCGTTCGTATCCCGCTTCAGGAGAAGGATGGCCCCCCGATGGAGATTGAGTTGGGTGTCCATGATTCCAAGAATATGATCGAGCGCCGAATCGAGGTCGGGAGAGCTGGCGAGTTCCCGGCTAATCTCGAAGAAGGCTGTGAGCTCCCGTATGATTTTTTGTTCGTGGTTCATAGTCTCCACCAAAAAAAAGGCCTGAACAGAACATCGTGTCCAGGCCCTCCGAATCATGTCAGGGGCCCGGATTCAAAAACCGGCGGCCCCATTGCCGAAAGCTTCCATCCAAAAACTAGACGTCAAAGTAAAGGAAGAACTCGTGCGGATGAGGCCGGAGACGGACGGCATCCACTTCCCGCTTGGTCTTCAGGCTGATCCATGTCTCGATCAATTCCGGCGTGAAGACACCCCCCTTCAGAAGGAACTCATGATCCTTCTCGAGGGCTGCAAGGGCTGCATCGAGGCTACCCGGCATCTGCTTGATCTTCTTCTTCTCCCGATCGGAAAGCTCGTAAAGATCCTTGTCGAGCGGAGCCGGAGGCTCGAGCTTTCTTTCGATCCCGTCGAGACCGGCCATCAGAAGAGCCGAAAAGACGAGGTAAGGGTTGCTGCTGGGATCGGGCGTCCGAAACTCGATCCGCTTGGCCTTCTCGCTCTTCGAATACATCGGGATCCGAACGCAGGCCGAACGGTTCCGTTTTGAATACATGAGGTTGATCGGAGCCTCGTACCCGGGCACAAGCCTGCGGTAAGAGTTGGTTGTCGGGGCGATAAAAGCCAGAAGCGCCGGGGCGTGGTGGATCAGACCCCCGATGTAGTGGCGGCAGAGCTCGGAAATGTCCCCGTATCCGCCCTTCTGATAGAAGAGGTTCTTCCCGGCCTTCCAGAGGCTCTGGTGAACATGCATTCCGGACCCGTTGTCCTGAAAGAGCGGCTTGGGCATGAAGGTCGCGGTCTTCCCGTATTTGAAGGCCGTGTTTTTCACCACATATTTGTACTTCATGACGTTGTCGGCCATCTTGGTGAGAGTGTCGAAGCGCATGGCGATTTCGCACTGGCCTGCGGTGGAGACCTCATGATGATGGGCATCGCAACGGATACCGACTTGCTCCATGGTCAGGACCATCTCGCTTCGAAGATCCTGGAGAGAGTCGGTCGGAGGCACAGGGAAGTATCCTTCCTTGTGGCGCACCTTGTATCCCAGGTTCGGCTCCTCTTCCCGACCCGTGTTCCAGGTCCCCTCGATCGAATCGACGGAATGGTGGGAGAAGTTGGACCCTGAGCCGTAACGAACATCGTCGAAAACGAAGAACTCACATTCAGGACCCCAATAGGAAATATCCGCGAGCTTCTTGAGGTAATTCTCCGCCCGCTGAGCGATATAACGCGGATCCTTGGCATAGGATTCGCCGGAAATCGGATCCTTGATGTTGGCAATCAGGGAGAGCGTCGGAACCTGGGTAAACGGATCGAGGAAGGCCGACTTGGAATCCGGCAGAAGAAGCATGTCGGACTCATTGATGGTCTGGAACCCGCGGATACTGGACCCGTCAAAACCGATTCCCTCTTCGAACAGCTCTTCCGTCAGCTGATGAGATGTCATGGAATAGTGTTGCCAGGTACCAAGCAGGTCGGCGAACTTGATGTCGATGATCTGCACGTTGTTTTTCTTCGCATAGTCCAGAACTTCTTTCGGGGTCATTCGTTAACTCTCCTAAAGAATTGTGGATAATGGCACCTTTAACAAAAGGCGCCGCGCCCGGAACACAAAAAAAGGGCATCTTCATGACCTGTCATGAAGACGCCCTTGTCTTCGCATATCTTTTTCCCTGCCTGCTGGATGCCGGATACAGCTCCGCACTCCTCGTTGAGTCAAAGACTACACGTTGGACAAAAAAAACGCAATACTTGATCACAAAAAAGCCAATTGTCGATTTTTATTCCTCAACAAGGGATGAATTCCTTCATTCGGACCCCCTGAAATGGATCGGTGCATTGCTTTCCCTATTCGGTTAGAATCAGGGAAGGTGCCATATCCGTTCCCCCTTTACACAAAGAGGTTGATGCGTGAAGAAGGTTCAGGTTCTTGTCATCGGAGCGGGTTCTGCTGGTCGATATGCGGCGCGTGAAGCCGCACGACTTGGTCGGGAGGTCCTGATTGCCTCCACTCCTCCCTTCGGTGGACTTTGCATCCTGAAGGGGTGCATGCCCTCCAAGGCCCTTCTCCGATCAGCCCACGAGCTTTATGCCGCGAAAGCCGAACTCGCCGACCTTGGGATCGACCATGCCGGAACCTTCTCCTTCGATCTTCCCGCAATCATCCGCATGAAAAATCGGATGATTGCCGAAATGGCCGATTCAGCACGCGGAAGCATCGACGGGATCCCGGGAATCACGCTGGTCGAGGAGCCTGTGAGCTTTCTCACTCCCGAAACCGCCCAGGTGGGCCATCAGATTGTGCATTTCGAACGGGCGGTGATAGCGACGGGCTCGCTTCCGAAGATCCCCGATATCCCGGGCCTCACCGGAAAATGGACACTGACATCCGACGACGTTCTGGAACTTGAAACCCTCCCGGAATCGGTCATTGTCCTGGGAGCCGGACCCGTTGGCCTGGAGCTGGGACAATATCTTTCCATGATGGGAGTGAAGGTCACCGTCGTTGAAATCTCGTCCCGATGGAATCCCGACGTGGATATCCGGATTGAAGAGGGTTACCTGGCCGCCCTGGCAAAGAGAGGGCTGACCGTCCATCTTGGATTTCGCTCGGAACACTTCGAGGAGTCGGCGGACAGACCTGTCCTGCATGGGAAGATCGGTGACAAATCTTTGCGGCTGGAGGCCGATCGGGTTCTTTGCGCCACAGGGCGCCGGCCGGATTTGGATAATCTGAATCCCTTGGCCGCCGAGGTCCATCTTTCCCACCACCGGGCCATCCGGGTTGACCCATGGCTCCGCACGTCCAATCCCCGGATATTTGCCGCGGGTGACGTCACAGGAGCTCTGCCAGTCCTGAATCTTGCCACATACCATGGTGAGATTGCCGGGTTCAACGCCGCATCGGCCCTTCCGAAAAAGATCGAGGACCGTGCCGTCCCCACCGCCATTTTTTCCGATCCCGAGTTTGCCCGGGTCGGCCTGACGGAGCTTCAGGCCCATGCCCTGCACATCCCAACCATCACGGGATACCTTCCCTTTTCCGATCTCGGTAAAGCCATCGTGAATCGTCAGACCGACGGGGCCCTGAAAATCGTAGCCGATAAAAAAACCCGGGAAATTCTCGGAGCCGAAATGTATGGAGCCGGCGCATCGGATCTGATCCACCTGCTCACCGTAGCCATCGGGTTCTCGGCCACGATCGACCAGTACCAGCGGATCCTCCACATTCACCCGACCATGGCTGAAATAGTCAAATATGTCGTGGAAGAGATGACTGATTCCTTCTGAAACCGGCTTTTGAAAGGTCCCGATCCTCCACCGTTTCAAAGCAAAACCGATTCACCATTCCAGCCTTCTTTCAATTTTTCGAGCAATTTTCTTCCCGCCCCGGCGAAGGAAGAATATTTTCTTTTGCCAGTTCTTGTGTTAGCCTTTCCAGGAGTAGACTTCCGCCCTTTTAGACCACCTCCTTCCCTCAACTCATCAGCGGGGAACCAGGAACAGATGATGGCTGACCATTCGAAAGTTCCATGCAGGATTCTGCTGATCCGTCCGAGGGACATTTCTCGAGACAGGTGGGATTCCATAGTCCAGACCCTGATGCAGTTTTCAGATCGCAACGTGATCCTGACCGGCATCGTGGACCCCGCCCCCACCCCCGATATCCTGATCGTCGCGGACATGGACGGGATTCCGATCGTCTCCCGCATCGAGGACATCCCTCCTGACAGCTTCACCCATCTCGCAATGGATGATTCGTTACCCGACATTCCCTCTCCCGCAGGGACTCCGTGGCCAAGGATTTCCTTTTCGATTATCTCCCTTCTCGCAGAACAGGTCGCATCAAAAACCCAGTTCATGGCTATCTTCAACCGGTACAGAGCCTTCGCTCAGAGTCTGACGAATCTGATTCCCCTGGAACGGGCCATTCCTTACGAATCCCTGATTTGCCAGTCTCTCCGGACTCTTCTTTCTGCCTCCGCCGTCGCCTATTGCGAGTCACGCACAAGAACCCGGTTGATAACGATTCGAACGTCCGACCCGGAAAATCTCTTCAAGGAGGACGATTCCTTCCCTCTCACCGAGTCCCTGAGAGCCATCCTCACCGCCAAAACAGGATACTTCGACGATCTCGACCCGGAAAAAACAGGGATCGCCCATCTTCCATTAACGGCATCCAACAGGGTCGTCGTTTTCAAACTGATCCAGGGGGCTTCATCCACAATCCCTTTCCTTCTGATTTTTCCCCCGCCCTTCCCCCCCAACAACCCGATCCCTGAAACCGAATTTCAAAATGCCCTGGAACTGTCAGCCCCCGTCCTCCAGACCAGCCACGCCCTTTTCGCGCATCGGCTTGTCCTCAAGAGAAAAGCGGAGCACGATTCCCTGACAAAGATTTTAAACCGGGACTCCCTTGATGCCTTCCTCAACTTCTCTTACCAGAATGCCCGCGCCAATCATGATTCCCTGTCGGTTCTCATGCTGGACATTGACCATTTCAAACAGGTCAACGATACCTATGGCCACGGGGTCGGCGATTCAGTCCTCGTCGATGTCACGGGAGCGATCGGGAAAGCTCTTCGATCCGGAGATGGCTTTGGACGGTATGGGGGCGAAGAGTTCGTCGTCATTCTTCCCGGCCTCGGAAAGGCGCGCGCCGTCCAGATCGCGGAAAGAATTCGGAATTCCGTAAAGAAACTTGTCCACCCGGTTGCGGGCAAAATCACCTTGAGTATCGGAATCGCCACATTCCCGGAGGATGTGTCCCGAGAAACGGATCTCATCCCATTGGCCGACCGGATGATGTATGAAGCAAAACACGGTGGCCGGGACAGAGTGCACGCCCGCTAGCGACTCAGGGTACCCGACAAGAACCTTTCCCCGCACTTTCATATTTTTTGAATGCAAGACTGTACCGGAGGATGTTCCGGATATATTTTTCATGGGAACGGCCCGTCCGACCGGAGTATCTCCCGAGCATCTGCACCACGTCCCCGCCGGAGAGCTTCAGGTCATAGGACAGAATATCTGCGGCCATATGCGCATTGACCTCAACCCTCATGATGTCGGCCCTACGCACCCGGCGATCGTTTCCTCCGACCCGTTTTCTGAAATACTTTTTCCAGAATGGATAATGAATTTGGAATAGCCCGTAATCCTGGGAGGCCTCGTTGACAGCTTCAGGATTAAATGAGGATTCTTCCTGCGCCAGGGCGACAAGCATATAAAGGGGAAGACGGGACTTTCGGGAGGCGCCAAGGAGGGCTCTTCCGATCCGCAGCGCCTCCGGGAAGGGCTGCGACGGACGGCTGTATTGCTCCACATATCCAACAAGCGTCACAATCGGGGAACAACGGGTGTCAGGGACCGCTCGCGCATCTGCGAAGGGAAAAGAAGTCAAGAGTCCCAGAAAGGAAAAAAAAACGAGACCCCGTCCGAAGACAGGGCCTCGCGGCAGGGGGCCCGAACGTATTCCGGGGATCAGACGGAAAAGGAGCTTCCGCATCCGCAGGAAGACTTCGCATTCGGGTTCTTGATGGCAAAACCTGATCCGTAAAGGTTTTCAACATAATCGACAGTCGCCCCGGAAAGGAGGGGGTAGCTCTGGGCATCGATGAAGAGCTTCACGCCGGACTCCTCGACGATCTGATCCATTTCGCCTGGAGCTTCCTCAAAAGACATGCCGTACTGGAATCCGTGACATCCGCCACCGGAGACATAGACGCGAAGACCATATCCTTCCTTGTTCTCAGACTTGAGATACTCGTTCACCTTTTCGACAGCCTTTTCACTCATTGTAATCATTGTATCGATCCTCCTGGGGAATAGATATGTACAGCGGGGAGTTTCCCCGATGAATGCAGCCGGCAGGAGAAAATCCCGCCGGTTTCGAACAATTCAATTTAGTGGTACGCCATTATCTTTCTGTTTCGGCTCACAATCGGTGAAGGTCGGTTCATCCTGTTGGACAGGATGACGGAATCCACGATCTCTCCGCAGAGGAGGCAGCGCCACCCGCGAAAGTTCAAATAGCCCGAATCATCCTTGATGTCACTGAACTCTTCCTCGATCATTTTCCCGTGACAACGCTGGCAATCCATCTCACTCCTCCTTCGTCCCGGGATGCGGTCATCCCTGCGACATACAGAAAGAAGTGCAAATTGAATGCCAGAAAAATCCACTACTTTCTATATTATTATGCACCAATAAAATTTCCAAATCAAAGCTCGGCTTAAAATTGATTGAATTTCTTTTTTTCTTAATAAAATGTCTCAAAATGGGACAATCAAAATCGTGTTATTCATTTTGAAACATTTTATAAACCTACGAGCAAATGAGAGAGTTCAGGGCCGAAGAAGAAGATTCCGAAAACGAATAAAGCGGGAATCAAGACAACAAGGAAGAATAGGACGAGGGTCAGAATTTTTTTGGCGCTCAAGAGAAAATACCCTCCTCACAAACCTCATTCGTCATAGACGATGTTACAGACTTCATATTCAATTTCCCCTGCCGGGATACGGATAAGGACCGACTCTCCAACCTTTCTTCCCACCAGGGCCTTTCCAACCGGGGATGCGACCGATATCCTGCCGCGTTTCAGGTCCACCTCTTCCTGACCCACGATGGTGTAGACCTTCTCTTCTCCCGTAGACCCGTTTCTTATGGAAACTGTCGCGCCAAACGTGACCCTTTCCCGGTCCTGATGGGCCGCGGATACAACAATCGCCGTCGAAAGCTTGGCCTCGAGTTCTTTGATCCGCCCCTCGATAAAGGACTGCTTTTCCTTGGCCGCATGGTATTCGGCATTTTCAGAAAGATCCCCGTGAGCTCTCGCTTCGGCGATATCCTGAATGTTTTTCGCACGCTCCACTTTCTTCAGGCGATCCAGTTCCTCCTGGAGACGGGTGTATCCTTCCCGTGTCATGGGCGTTTGGTTCATCAAGACTCCTCCTTCCCTTTCATTCGAGTCATCCGACTCACACACTCCTCTTCTTTGAGCTTAGCCAAAGTTCGACGGGAGCTCAAGCCTTTTCTGGGAGCAGAATGGAACGATGAAGCTCCTGAAGAGACCGCAAGGAGTCCGGCGTTCCCTTGGTCTGAAGGGCGATCACAAGGGCTTTTGCCCCTTCAATCGTCGTGTAATACGGGATATTTCGAAGGAGAGTTTCCTGCCGGATGGAAAGAGAGTCCTTTTGCGCCTGCTTTCCTGAAACGGTATTGATCACCAGCTGGACCTGACCGTCCTTGATGAGGTCGACGATATGAGGACGGCCCTCCTTGACCTTGTTGACCTTCAGAGTCCGTATCCCTTCTTTTTCAAGGCGGCCCGCAGTGCCTGCCGTCGCGACAAGATCGAACCCGAGAGCCACCAGATCGCGCGATACCCTCACAGCCTCCTCCTTGTCCCGGTCGCTCACGCTCACGAAAACGGTTCCCGAGACAGGGAGATCCATGCCCGAAGCGATCTGTGCATCCCGAAAAGCCCCCCCGAAATCACGGGAAATTCCCATCACTTCACCCGTCGATTTCATCTCGGGACTCAAAAGGGTATCGACCCCCTTAAAACGACGGAAAGGGAAGACCGCTTCCTTGACCGAGGTGTAGGGCAGGACAGGAATCTTTCTTCCAGAGAGTCCCAGGCTGGAGAGTGATTCTCCCATCATGAGCCGCATGGCGGCTTTTGGCAAAGAAAATCCGATCGCCTTTGACGTGAATGGGACCGTCCGCGAAGCCCGGGGATTGACTTCAAGAAGATAGACTGTTTCATTTTGAACAGCAAACTGAATATTCATGAGGCCGGTCACTTCCAGGGCCTCTCCAAGAATTTTTGTTTGCCGGACGATTTCGTTCTGAACCTGCATCGAAAGCGTCTTCGGAGGGATGAAGCAGGCCGAATCCCCCGAGTGGATCCCTGCCTGCTCGATATGCTCCAGAATTCCACCAATTGCAATTTCACGACCGTCTCCGATCGCATCCACATCGACCTCGGTGGCATCCGAAAAAAAGGAATCGATCAAAAGGGGAAAACGAAAGTCGATGGTGGCAATTCGCTTTTTATATTCGTTCCAGTCTTTCTCGTCGTAGAGAATCTCCATGGCCTCCCCTCCGAGTACATAGGAGGGTCGAACGAGAACCGGGAATCCGATTCTCCGGATCTCCTCCATCCCATCGTCGAGATCGGAGACCAGCCCGCTCCGGGGTTGCAAAAGGCCTAAACGGTCGATAAGACCTCGGAAACGTTCCCTGTTCTCTGCAAGATCGGTCATCTCGCAGGATGTTCCAAGAATGGGAACACCCGCGTCATGGAGACTTTTCATCAACTTGAGAGGCGTCTGGCCACCAA
The DNA here is from genome assembly GCA_021820445.1 of Nitrospirota bacterium. Taxonomy (GTDB): domain Bacteria; phylum Nitrospirota; class Leptospirillia; order Leptospirillales; family Leptospirillaceae; genus UBA4572. The sequence continues at coordinate 12,525 of JAKADN010000002.1, forward strand.
ATTGAACGACGACTCCCCTAGGCTGCTCCCTGTCGACGACCGCGAGGACATCCTCCAGGGTGAGCGGTTCGAAGAAGAGCCGGTTCGAGACATTGAAGTCTGTCGAGACTGTCTCGGGATTGCAGTTCATCATGACGGCTTCATATCCCAACTCCCGAAGGGCCATCACTCCGTGGACGCAACAGTAGTCGAACTCCACCCCCTGACCGATCCGGTTCGGCCCCGATCCCAGAATGAGGACAGACTCTTTCCCCTTTTTTTCCTTCCTCCATTCGGGAGCCCCCTGATAGGTGCCATAAAGATAAGGGGTTCTGGCGGCGAACTCACCGGCACATGTGTCGACCGTCCGGAATCGGGCTTCGACCCCCCGGCGAAGTCGCATCTCGCGAAATTCTTGCTCTTTCACCCCGAGAAGACGGGAGAGACACCTGTCGGAAAATCCGTTTTCCTTGATACGGCGGAGAAGGTCGTCGGGAAAAAGGGCGAGCGGTTCCCCCATAAAGGCGGATACCTTCCTTTCCAGCTCGATGATTTCTCCGATCTCCCGGAGGAACCAGCGATCGTACCCTGTCCAGATCGCCACTGTTTCTTCAGGAATCCCGCGCCGAAGGGCCTCCCCGATCTGGTGAATTCTCCTGTCGGACGAGATCTTGAGAATACGCCCGATTTCCTCCGGATCGTCAGGAAGAAGCTCCGGCATCAGATGATCGGTCCCGTTCTCGAGGGATCGAAGGGCCTTCAGGAGAGCCTCCCTGAAATTATGTCCGATCCCCATGGCCTCTCCCACCGACTGCATCTGCGGCCCCAGAACACGGTCTGACTGGGGGAATTTTTCAAAATGAAATCGGGGGATCTTGACGACGACATAGTCGAGCGAAGGTTCGAAGGAGGCGGGGGTATTCCCCGTGATCTCATTATCGATTTCATCGAGCGTATATCCAATGGCAACGCGCGTGGCGACGCGCGCGATCGGGAATCCCGTGGCCTTTGAGGCCAGGGCCGAACTTCTCGATACACGAGGATTCATCTCGATCACAACAAACCGGCCATCCGCTGGATTAACGGCAAACTGGACGTTGGATCCTCCGGTCTCGACTCCGACCTCCCTTAGAATCGCGATCGCGGCATCTCGAAGCGTCTGATACTCCCTGTCGGTCAGCGTCATGGCCGGAGCGACGGTGATGCTGTCTCCCGTGTGGACCCCCATCGGATCAACATTTTCGATCGAGCAGACGATGATCGCGTTGTCCTTCGCGTCACGAACGACCTCAAGCTCGAATTCCTTCCAACCCAGGAGTGATTCCTCGACAAGGATCTCTCCGATCGGACTCTGTTCGATTCCGAAGAGGACCGCACGGGAAAACTCGTCGCGATTATAGACGACGGATTGCCCCGTTCCACCCAGGGTAAAAGACGGTCGAATCAATACCGGGAAGGAAAGACTGGCCAGGGCCTCCTGGGCCTCGGCCAGGGACTTCACGATGAAGCTCTTGGGCACGGAAAGACCGATCCTGGCCATGGCCTCCTTGAACTTGCCCCGATCCTCCGCCATTTCGATCGTTTCGATTGAAGATCCGAGAAGTTCGATCCCCATCGCTTCGAGAATTCCCTCTTTAGACAGTGCGACCGCCAGATTGAGCGCCGTCTGACCACCCATTGTGGGCAGAATGGCATCGGGACGTTCCCGCCGCAGAACCTCAGCCACCTTTTCCACTGTCAGAGGGACCATATAGATGGAGTCGGACAGGTCCGGATCGGTCATGATCGTCGCCGGATTGGAGTTGACCAGGGAGACACGATATCCCTCTTCCTTAAGAACCTTGAGGGCCTGGGTCCCCGAATAGTCGAACTCGCCGGCCTGACCGATCACGATCGGACCGCTTCCGACAATCAGAATGTGGTGAAGATCCTCTCTTCTTGGCACAATGTCTCCTGCTCTGTTGATGCGGACGAGTCATCCCCGTCCTCTCCGTATTCCTGCACATATCCCTCGAGAAGACCCTCTGAAAAAAGGGTGTCGAGACCGTCTTCATATTCCTGGAGAGAGAGTCTTCGTGACAGCGCTCCCCCACGGGAGGCGCGATGGGCTGGAAAATACTGGGCCATCAGGGAAATCGCGGTGGCGGACCCAAGACTCTCACGGATGAAGCGGGCTGTTTCGGAAAAGCCCGAGATCCCTTCCGGGAGAAGCAGATGGCGGATAAGCAGCCCTTTCTTGGCCAGCCCCTCCCCATCGAGCTGAAGCGGCCCCACCTGTTGCGCCATGAGACGGACGGCCTCGCGGTTGATCGCCGCGTAGGAAGGAGCTTTCGAATAGCGGAGGGCCATCCTGTCGTCGGAGTACTTCATGTCCGGAAGGTAGACGTCGACCAATCCGTCCAGGAGGGCGATCATGGAGGGGGCCTCATACCCGTTTGAGTTATAGACGACCGGGAGGGAGAGCCCCTCCTGCCGGGCGAGGACCAGTCCGTGAACAATCTGTGGAACGACATGGCTCGGCGTCACCAGATTGATATTGTGGGCTCCCCGACTTTGAAGCGAAAGAAAGACGTCCTTGAGTTCCAGCGGGGTGACCTCCCGACCGTAGCCGTAGGCACTGAGGGGGAAATTCTGGCAGTAGTCACAGGCCAGGTTGCAATAAGCAAAAAATACAGTCCCTGATCCCCGGGTCCCTGTCAGACAGGGTTCTTCTCCAAAATGGAGGTTCGCAGCAGAAAGACGTGCGAAAAATCCCGTTCGGCAGGTTCCTGTCTCTCCTTCCAGCCTGTTCACCCCGCAATGACGAGGACAGACGCGACATGACCGGAGCGCCTCGTACCCTTCCGCAACACGAATACGGTCCCGTTCATCCCGGATACCGGACAGGTCCTGGAATTCCCCCGGATTCACGGGTTCTTCCCGGACATCATGTTTAAAAAGGAGCCGAAGACGCTCCGGGCGTCATGGGGACCCGGGGCGGCTTCCGGATGAAACTGGACCGAATAGATGCGGGTCTCCCGAAACCAAAGCCCTTCCAGTGACCGGTCGTAGAGGCTTTCGAAAGTCTTGGTCGCGCCGGACGGCAGGGTTTCGGCATCCACGGCATAGTTATGGTTCTGTGACGTGATCAGGACCTTTCCGGTCAGTCGGTCAAGAACGGGATGGTTGACCCCGTGATGGCCAAAAGGCAGTTTGTAAGTCCGAGCTCCAACCGCCCGGGCCAGCAGCTGGTGTCCAAGACAGATTCCAAAAAGAGGAAGACGACCTACCAACCCCCGGATCTCCGAGACGATATCGTCGAGAACCGCCGGATCTCCAGGGCCATTGGAAAGGATGACCCCGTCCGGCCGGTCTTCAAGAATCTGCCGCGCTTTCGTCTCGGACGGAACTACCGTGACCTCGATTCCAAGATCAAGGAGGTTCCGGACAATCGACTCCTTGGCTCCATAATCCACGAGAACTGCCCGAAAGGCCGCCGGTCCCGAAGGATGCACTGTCCGAGCCATGGACGAGGAGACCTTGCGAACATAGTCGGTTTCGGAGATGGAGGGGATGGCGCGGGCCGCCTCGACCAGTTCCTCGGAGCTCCGGTCCTCGGTCGTCAGAATGCCCCGCAGGCTCCCCCTCTCCCGGATCCGGAGCGTCAGCAGCCGGGTGTCTATTCCGGAAGCCGCCACCACTCCTTCCTCCCGGAAATAATCCGGAAGGGACGTTTTTGCCCTGTGGTTCGAAGGAAAAGATTTGATTTCCCTTGCCACAAATCCCGAAAGGTGGACCTTTCCGGACTCGGCATCCTCCCGGGTGATCCCGGTATTTCCGATCATCGGAGCGGTCATGACCACAATCTGTCCGGCATAGGAGGGATCGGTGAGAACCTCTTCATATCCGCTCATGGCGGTATTGAAGACGAACTCACCCGATACCGTCCCCGGAACCCCGGCGGAATGTCCTCCCAGGACCGTCCCGTCCTCCAATGCGAGCGTGATTTTCCGGAATACGTCCAGATCAGCCACACACGTCTCCTTCCCCATCGAACACGACACGGCCCCCGACAATCGTCTTCAGGACCTTCCCCTTCATCAAAGATCCCGTAAAAGGACTGTTCCGGCTTTTTGAGTAGTAACCAGGACGGCCGGCCTCCCATTCTCCCGAGAGATCGAGCAGAACAAAGTCCGCCAAGCCTCCCGGAACCAGACGACCGTGCGGAAGACCGAAAAGCGCTGCCGGCCTGAAGGAAAGACGGTAAATCAGCTCCGAAAGCGACAGGTGTCCTTCCCTGACAAGCGCGAGGGAAAGAGAAAAGGCCGTTTCGAGACCAATGATTCCGAAGGGAGCACGGTCGAATTCCTGCTCCTTTTCGTGAGGGGCATGGGGGGCATGGTCGGTGGCGATCACATCGATTGTCCCATCCTTCAAACCTTCGATCACCGCAAGACGGTCGCTCTCTCTTCGAAGAGGCGGGTTCATCTTGGCATGGGTTCCGTGGCAGCGGACCGCCTCGTCCGTAAGGGAAAAATAATGGGGACAGGTTTCGGCCGTCACGGCAAGATTTCTGCGTTTGGCTTCCCGGACCATCCGGACTCCTCCGGCGGTGGACAGGTGGGCGACATGAAGGCGTCCCCCGCACGCCTCGAGAACCGAGAGATCACGAGCGACGCATACCTCCTCGGAGGCATTGGGAATTCCGGCAAGACCAAGATCTGCCGAGACGGATCCTTCATTCATGACACCCCGGTCGGACAGCTCCGGATCTTCGCAATGGTCAATGACGGGGCGGTTGAAAAGACGGGAATACGAAAGAGCGCGACGAAGCATCCGGGAGGTTGATACCGGCTTCCCGTCATCCGAGAACGCGATACACCCTGCCTCTGAAAGACGCCCCATCTCTGTGAGATGCTCTCCCCCCAACCCCCGCGTCACGGCCCCGATCGGGTAGACCCTGGCCAGCCCGACATCCAGGGCACGCTCGCGAATGGCCCGCGTGACATCGGCATTATCGTTGACCGGATCGGTGTTGGCCATGACGCAAACAGCGGTGAACCCTCCGGCCACAGCCGCCTTGGATCCAGTCGCAATGGTCTCCTTATATTCGTAGCCCGGCTCCCGGAAATGCGCATGCAGATCAACGAATCCGGGGCAGAGAAGCCCCCCTCCCCCGTCGATCTCACGAACGGCGCCCGATGGTCCGACCTCCCCCATGGACTCGACCCTGCCCTCACGAATCAGGACATTCCCATAGCCCAACACTCCCTCGGAAGGATCGAAATAATGGACATTCTTCAGAAACAGACACCCGGTTTCCTGATCCCTCACTCTTTTCCTCCCTTGTCCGGAACAGCCCCACCGGCCAACACCTCTTCGGGTCCTCCTCCCATCAGGAGGTAGAGGACTGCCATTCGCACGGAGACTCCGAACTCCACCTGGGACAGAATCGCCGAGGATTCCGTGAATTCTTCCTCCCCGGATATCTCGATTCCCCGGTTGACGGGTCCGGGATGCATGACGAGCGCCCCCGGCGCCACCCGTTCAAGAAGGGGGGCATTCAGTCCATACAATCTCGCATATTCGGCAACAGAGGGGATGAATCCTCCTGCGGCTCTTTCGAGCTGCAGCCGAAGTGCCATGACCACATCACACCCTTCGATTCCCTTCTCGAGGCTGTGAAAGATCTCCACCGGCCAGTCTTCAATCCCGCGTGGTAGCAGTGTGGGCGGCGCCACCAGACGAACCCTGGCTCCCATTCGGGAGAGGGTCGTGATATTCGAACGGGCCACACGGCTATGAAGAATGTCGCCGATGATGGCAACCGTCAGTCCCCCAATCCGCCCCAATTTCCTTCTGATTGTAAAAAGATCAAGAAGGGCCTGAGTCGGATGCTGATGACAGCCGTCTCCCCCGTTGATCACATGGCAGCCGACACGGCTGGAGACAAAGGCGGGGGCCCCGGAAGAAGGATGGCGAATCACGACTCCGTCCGCACCCAGGGCCTCGATGGTCCGTACCGTGTCGATCAGACTCTCCCCCTTGGTGACGCTCGATTGCGTTGTGGAGATATTGATGACGTCGGCGGAAAGCCGCTTTGCGGCAATTTCGAACGAAGACCGGGTCCGGGTGGAGGATTCGTAGAAAAGGTTGAGGAGCGTTTTTCCCCGAAGAACGGGAACCTTTTTGACAGACTGGTGTCCGACCTCCAGGAAGGATTCCGCAGTATCGAGAATCCCGGTGAGAACCTCGGGAGAAAGATCAACGACGGATAGCAGATGCGGTCCGAATGCGGGAACTTCCGGGGAGATGAGCCTATTGATCATGAAGATCTCCAGAGGGGATCGATCGTGTCAGATAGACCCCTTCGCGGCCGGGGGTCATCACGACCTCGATTTTTTCGTCCATGGCCGTTGGAAGATTTTTTCCGACAAAATCCGCCCGAATGGGGAGCTCCCGGTGGCCCCTGTCCACGAGAACAGCCAGCATGATCCGTGAAGGACGACCGAAGTCGATGAGAAAATCCATCGCGGCCCGGACAGTCCGTCCCGTGAAAAGGACATCGTCCACCAGGAGGATCTTCCGACCATCGACGGGAACAGGAAGGTGGCTTTGCTTCAAGAAGGGAATCGGCCCCCCACGACCGGATAGATCGTCCCGGTAAAGCGTTACATCTACGGCACCGATGGGAGGTGAAACCCCCTCGAAAGAGGAGATCAGCTCCCCCAGACGCTGGGCAAGAAGATTTCCCCCTTCAAGGATGCCGACAAGATAAAGATCCTTCGTCCCCTGATTTCTCTCAAGGATTTCATGGGCCATCCGTCGAAGGATGCGTTCTATGCGCGGCTGGTCAAGAAGAACTCGGACCGAAGAAGAGTGGGAGGGTTCAGGATTCACCTGAAACTCGCGCGGAAAGAGTGGACTCGGGGGGAAAATCGCAGACGATCTGACAGTGCATGAAAAAAGCCCCTTTCCAGGCTCGCAGACCCGGATTTAAAGGAGTTTGGCTCTTCGCCCTATGGGCGGATGGGATCAGTGAGAAGGAGAGGTCCCGATACTCGCGGAATCGGGAAGTTTCGCCCTTGCCTCCTGCTTTTCCTTGAGACCGTTGACAAGACCCATCTTCTGGAAAGATGGCTTCACGAGCTTGGTCATATGGGTCGACCCATCCCCATGAACCTCGGGGTAAACGCAATAGTTGGCCAGAATCGTGGCTTGAGTGTCCTTGAAAAAATTACCGTAAAACGGTCCACCGGTCAAGATTCCCCCGGCCTTCTGAAGAAAGCCCCGAAACATGTCGATATTTCTCGGGTAGATCTTTCCGTTGTCAATATCGAAGTTCGGCTTTCCCGTCACAAGGCTTTCCTTGTCCTGCTCGACGGTCCACAGCCATTCCCGAACCCCCTGGAGGTTGGTGAAAACAGCGGCCTCCCGCGTCCAGGGATGCTGGTTGATCGGCATGAAGTAGGGATAAAGTTTTTTGAGACCATTCTCCGCAGAGAACATTCGGCGGGACCAGTCTTTCTTCCAGGCTTCATATTCAGTTACGGGAATATCATTCCTCTTCAGCATGCCATCCATCTCCAGTGCGAGCTGGCGATACTGATCGTAGAGTCCGGTAAGACTCGCCCTTACGGGCGCTTCAGGATAATTCGGCTTTTCGTCAACGACCCATGCTCCGGCGGTACCGGGGAGAAGGAGTCCTTTCAATCCGAACCCGAGGAGCAACGAGGACAACAGAAAAAAACGAATCACTTTTTTTGAGGATAGCACCTTACGCCCCCTTCTTTTTAAAGCGGATGTATCTATTTTACCCCTTCATTGGCATGAGTGCAAAGTGAAGGTCAGAGGTCACGAAAAAAAGGAAGAAGGCGATCGTAGGTTTCCCTCAGGTCTTCTGGGACAACCCGTGTTTCGTGAACCGTCGTCAAAAAATTCGTATCCCCCTCCCACCGAGGGAGAATATGGGCATGAAGATGACCGGCTATTCCGGCACCGGCAGCCTGACCGACATTGATTCCCACATTGTAACCACCGGGGTGAAATGTCTCGCCGATGATTCGCTCGCACTCCCTGAGAAGACCCGTCATCTCGCAGAGTGTCTCGAGAGGATAGTCCGACAATGAGGGGCCATGGGCTCTCGGAACGACCATCAGATGGCCGCTGGTATAGGGAAAGGCATTCATGACGACGTAGCACTGAATCCCACAAAACAGGACGAGTCGATCTCTGGATACACCATTTTCAGGGATTTCGCACAGGAGGCATCCTCCCCCGGGAGCCGTTCTGGACTCCCCCCGGATATACCGCATGCGCCATGGGGCAAAGAGATGTTCCAAATTCTATCTCCTCAAGAGAAGGGGGCTGGCGCCGGTTGTCTTATTCCAGCATCAGGACGACTCCCGGAGAATCCTGCCATTCCCGAGAAAAAAGAGTCGCGCCAGGCGGAGGCTCCCCCTCCGGTTTGCGCGATCCAGCTCATCGACAGACGTCGTCCATCCGCATGAAAAGCAATCGTGATATGCACCACCATTGGAAAGGAGTCCCTGAGGGATCCGGAAATCTTTTCTCCCCACTCAACGATCGTGACCCGATTTTCCAACCCTTCGAACAAGGTTTCCTCGAGGTCTTCGGGGAATCCTGAGACACGGTCCCAATCGGCATGAAGAAGATCCAGCCTGGCTCCATCCTTCTTGCATTCGTATCCCTGGAGGTAGAGGAAGGTCGGACTGACGATGGTCGCCGGTATTCCAAGCCCCTGCGCCACTCCCTTGGCGAGAGAGGTCTTTCCTGCACCTGTAGGACCGGAAAGAAGAATCAAGCTCCCGGCGGGAGCGGTTCTTCCCAAAACCCGGCCGACCTCTTCTGTGCTCAGGGTTTCGGGAAGGTCCAGGGTGTCATCGAGACTAGTCGATGAGGTCATCGCCTGTCACGAGAAGGTGAACCAGATCCCCCCGCCCCACAACTCCGACAAGCCTGCCCGAATCAAGAACGGGGAGAATGTCCACATCCTCTCGTTCGAAGAGGGAGACCGCTTCCCGTATCGGGGTGTCGGGTGTGACCGTCGGAGCTTTCGGGTTATAAAGATCCCCCACAGACGTGGCCGAGATCCGCTCCATTTCTTTTCTGAGGGAAGATGGAAGCTCCAGGGGGATCCAGGAATCGAACAGGGTCATGACGGTGGGAATATGCAGGGGCCTTTCGTGGCGGATAAGATCATGTTCCCCGACCACACCGAGATATCTGTTCTCTTTGTCCACCACGGGCGCTCCACTTATGTGGCGGGAAATGAGTATTTCCGCCAGATCTCTCAGTGAAGTCTCTTTCCTGACGGTAAGAACGTCCTTTACCATGATTTCCCTGACCGATTTGCCCAATGCACGCTCCTGATACCGGTTTCACTCATCAACGCAAGTTTTACGAGGTTCTAGCATCGTCCGATCCCGTTCGAAAATCAAGGGGTTTCCCCCCCTCTTTCCCACGGAGAACAATCCAGACTGAAAAAATTCCGATTAGAACCGGTCCCGGAAGGAGGAGCTCCAAAGCCCGGGACAATCCGATCCGGGAAGCGGCGAGACCGATGACCGTCGCCGAAGGCAGATCTCCGAAAAGGTGGGCCACAAAGAGCACGCCTCCCAGGAGGGTTCCCCACATAATAGGCGGAGATTTTCTCAGCAGGGCGATCAGTACGGGAACATTGGTCCCGAATAGACCGATGCTGGCCACGAGCAGCCCACCGAAAAGCAGGGGGCCTCCCGGAGAGAGCATAACGACCCATATCCCCGCCAAAGAGAGAACCTGGCTTCCCTGGAGAAAAAGAAAGAGTCCCCGGATGTTTTTTGGCGAGAGTCGATCACAAAGAAAGCCGGACATGAGAATTCCGACCAATCCTCCCGAAACGAGGGCCAAGCCGGTCAAACTGCTCGCCGTATTCATCGCGAGGTGTTTTTCCCGCGTCAGATAGAGGGAAATCCATACCGCCATTCCCCCCAGAACAAAAATGTTGGTCCCCTCGACGATCATGATGGAATAAAGGGAGCGGTCAGATCGAAAAAGGGCAAAAAGCTCGCGAAGACGGACAGGCGAAGCCCCCTTTGCCGGAAAGGGGAAGGCAATGACGAGGAGAAAGGCGGCGAGAAGGGCTCCCGGCAGGACGGGCAGGAGCAGGAGATGCCGGAAGGTGGTTGTCGTCGCATGAGTCGCCACAACAAAACCTGCCGCTCCTCCAAGTGGCATTGCAGAAAGAAAGATGGCCAGCCTTCGGCCTGCCCCCCGGTCAACCCCCATGGACTGGGGGCCAACGACAAACAAAGCCGCCTCCCCGACCCCGGTCAGCATTCTCCCCAAAAAGAGTTCAGCCGTCCCATCAGCCATCGCGCACAGCCACATGCCGGCAGAAAATACGAGAACCCCCCCCGCCAAAATGCGGCGGGGAGGGAGGCGGTCCGAGAGGTACCCCGCCAGCGGGGCCGCAACGAGATAGGACAAGGTAAAGGCCGACCCCAGAGCTCCCACAAGAGGGTCTGAAAGGCGGAATGCCGGGACGACCACAGGAAACAATGCAGAGAAGAGCTGGCGGTCAAGATAGTTCAGAAAATTTGCAAGAAAGAGGACAATGGGAACCAATGCCGGCATCGTTCGACTTCCTTGCAAACCTTGGAGATCAGGAGAACTCAGCTGTCGGCGACAGGCTCGGTTTTTTCATGAACGCCATGAAAAAGCTGTCGATTCTTAAGAAGGTAAATCACAATGAGGATATTCAATATGAAAACTCCAAATCTCCAAACCGAGAAATGGGAATGCATCGCATAGACTTCAACCGGGATCAGGGCGGAAATTTCGATGATCGTCATATATTCCGCCCAGCGGAATCTTCGGTGGAGACCCCAGGCCACCGTAAAGTTCAAAAGACCGTAAGCGATTCCACCGACCGAAATGATCATGAGCATATTGGGACCTACCAGTCCTGACTTTCGAAAAATCTGTCCGGTCCAGGCATTATCGACGTCAATATTTAAGTTTTGAGCCCAGTGGTAAAGGAGGTGGTTCAGGCGAACAGGGCCGAGAGAAAGTCCGCCGAGTCCGATCAGGAATGCAAACATTCCCTTCGCAACCCGCTCTAGGATGATGTATTTTAGAAAAAGGGGCGATCGAGGTGAGATAATCATTGTGCCATTGTACCAGAGAGGAGATGTGATGAATAGCCGAAAGGCTGAAGGAAGAACCATCGTCCTTGTGACGAAACTTATCCCTTACTTTTTCATTCTCACTTTCCTGGTGGCGACAAATGGACCGGTATTGGCCGCTTCTGAGGATTTTCGCGTTGTTTACCCGACCGACCTTTACGCCGGCAATCCGCTTAAAATCCATGTCGTCTTTCCCTCCGATCCTCCCTCCCATGTCTTTTATCAGCTGGAAGTCAAAGTGGATGGGCAACCCGTCGCCATGGCGGATCTTTCGGAGGAACGCTCCACATGGATTACCGCTCCCCCCCAAAAGTCTGGTCGCCATCGATTCTCCGTCATCTGGAGAAACCCGCCCGGGGGCATGCCGATCGAAAACGGGAAAGACCTTTTCATACTCCCGAAAAAACAATAATCGTTCCACTGACAAGAGCCCCATTTGTCCGTGACGACTTCAAATGAAAGGACGATCATGAAAAAAAAATTTTCGTCTCGCTCCGAACGCCCCATGGCTCGTCATTTTTCCGTGCTCCTGCTGCTGGCCGGGACGTTCCTTCTTCCCGCCTGCACCTCCTATGGGCCGGCACCTCCCATTCTTGTCCCGGATCCGCAGCCATCGGCGATCAAGAAGAGTTTGCCTCTTTCAATCGCAAGGATTTATGTCCTTCCGGCAAGCCTTCCCCAAAACATGGAGGATGTCGGGACCTATTTCAAGAACGACGGCTCCTACTCCCAGCTGGTTCCGGAACATCCTCTCGGCCCGTCCCTTGACTCCATTCTTCTCAGGGAGTTACGAGCCGGCGGGATCGATGCCGCCCTCTCGCAGGGTTCCCCCCCTCCGGGAAGTTCGACCCTTAGGATTGTCGTCAAGGAATTCGAGGACAAGGTCAAGGAAGGAATTATCCAGACCACGCAGGAAGGAAAGATCCGGATGGATGCCGTCATCATCCTTCATTCGGGAGATCTGACCCGAAAGATCGACCGATCCATGGAACGCCACAGTTCTCCAAAGCCGCTTCTTTCCTTTGAGCCGGCCGCTCCGTCGAAGCTCCTGGGAAGGCTTTATTCGGAGAGTATCGCCAAAGACCTCGTTCCATTTCTTAGAAAACAGATTGGAGAAACCCCTTGAACTCCCGTCCTCCCCTTTCCAACAGCCGAGCCCTGCTCATCACAGCAGGGGCTGCAGCGGCCTTCTTCATCCTTCTCATGATCATTCCGGGACCCCACAAAAACCGGACGAATTCTCCCTCCCCTGCCGTGGGACCGACCGGATCGACAGAAGCCCCCGCAGGCCTTTTCGCAACCCGATGCTCCCAATGCCACGGGCTTCCGGCGCTCACCCACCGGTCTCCGGAAGACTGGAGGATTCTCGTGCTGAAGATGAATCGGTACATGAAGCAGACGGGACGTCTTTCTCTGACGGACGCCCAGGCTCAGGAGGTCACACGCTATATTGTGGAGAATCAGAAATAATCTTCCCCGGACTATTGTTACAAGGGGGGACGGAGTCCTCCGAACCGGAATCCGGTGCGATCGCAGGACTCCGTCCCCTTTTTCATAAGCAGTACCTTGAAGATTCGTCCCATTTTTAAGGGATGAACGAGGATGCCGGATTGAATGATCTCCTCCGGTGACAGTCGGTTGGCGTTTGCTTCAATCCATTCGGGGAATCCCAACCCCATCAGCCAGGACATCTGGTCTGTATATCCTTCAAGGGAGTAATCCAGGGCAGAGAGGGATCGCGCAACGCGGGTAAAGTCGACAAATGCAGTCAAGTCCGACTCGCCCGGAATCCCTTCAAGAAGATTGTCCGTCACCTTGTGATTTTTGTAAGAAAGCAGCGTTCCGCTTTTTCTCCGTCCGGAATACAACTCGTCCCTGATGTCTCCATAATCGATCCAAAGCATGAATCCGCGCTTCAGGAAACGGTCGAGGCGCGCCAACACATCCTGGAGCATCAGACACAGTTCCACTTCCTGTCCCTGCATTTCGGCATCGTTCGGACCAAACACCTCCCGAACCTCCCGTTCGACCTTTTCCGACGAGAGGGGGCCCCAAACCGGCTCGGGGCGATCTCCAGACTGGTTGACATAACACTCTTCCCAGCCCCCAATCCCGCCACGGACCCGATGCACCGGAAGAGCGTCGAGAAACTCGTTTCCAAAAATGATTCCGCTTTCAGGTTGAACATCGTCCGCATCTTCCCCTTTTAAGACAGTCGGGAGGATCCACCGCGGCGGGTATCGCATATTGAAGCTGGCCAGTCTTTCTTTCTGACGCTCCTGTAGAATGCCTGGAAGTTCATAAAAAAAAGGGGCGATCCTGTTATACAGATCGGGTGCCGCCGACTTGAAAACCGTCAGAAGGGCAACCGCGAGCGTTCCATTGCCCGGGCCTGCTTCGATCATATAAAATGGGTCGGGATATCCGAGGGCTCGGTCTGCCTCCATGATCTGGAGGGCCAAAAGAGAGGCAAAGGCGCTGCTTGTCTCCGGCGCCGTGAAAAAATCCCCTCCCTCGAACCCGATTCTTCCCCGAGAGGTATAATATCCCCCATCCTTTCCGCCAAGGGACTGTTTCATGTATTCACAAAATGTAATCATCCTGTTCCTTTTCATCCGGGATCGGCAATGTTCCTTCGTTTAATTCTTCTTGTCACCATCATCGGCCTGCTGGGGAAGCTTCTTCGCCCGCTGTTCCGAACCCCGACCGGCCGGAAAATCGCTTCCCCTCTCGTCCAGGATCCGATATGTGGCCTTTACATTGAGCCACAAAACGCCGAGGAAACCCTCGAAGTCGACGGAAAAAAAATTTATTTCTGCTCTTCTTCCTGTGCACAGACGTTCCGCTCCCGACTAAAATCGGGAGAATCAATTTTGCCCCCCGGGAAAGAAAATGGGTGAGGAGATCGCTGAGCTTTTTCGGAAGCAGATTCCGTCTTTCCTCTCACGAGTCTCTCCCGCCCCCCTTGTGGCAGAATTTTTTCGATCTCACTCCTTGCCACAGACCGATCCTCCTCCCGAAGCGCTTATCTCCCTCGGAAAGGCCTCAGGCGGCCTTACGGAAAGCCTTGCCAAGACTTTCAACATCCTTCCTTCCAAGACCCTCACAATCCTTCCCGAGGGCTATCCTTCCCCATCACCTGACTTTCCGGTTCTTTTTGGCCCCCACCCTTTCCCGGGGCAACAGAGTCTCCGGGCACTCGACGGAATAAGGGATTTTATAGAAAAGCTTCCCCGTGAAATGGCCGTTGCGGTCGCCATCTCCGGTGGGAGCTCAAGCCTCGTGGCCGATCCTGTGTTCCCGGTATCTGTCGAAGAAAAGGCGGTCCTGACACAACGGATGATGGAGGCCGGAGCGCCGATCGAGCTGATCAACAGCCTGAGAATCCATCTATCCCGGATAAAGGGTGGTGGCCTGGCGGCCCTCCTTTACCCCCGCCCTACACGGACCTACATCTTTTCTGACATTCCAGGCGATTCGACGCCTCTTGTCGGCTCTGCACTCATGTTCCCCACACCCAGGAACGGTCCTCGCATGCTTCAGATTCTTGAAGGCTGGCTCGACAAAAACATCCCCTCCTCCATCAGGGAGGCCTTGTCCGAGACCCCTCTTACGGATTTTGCCGACAGAATCTCACCGCAAAGTTTGGATGGCGGGATCATCGCAAGTTCTGATACGCTTCTCCCTGTCGCCCTTGATGTCTTTATCGACGGGGGGCCTTGCGAGACTTTTTCTCGCCACCTCCTGACCGGAGAGCTTCGGGGAGAGGCCAGAGAGGCTGGAAAGGTCCTGGGATCCCTCATTCTTTGGAAGACGAGCAGAAGCGGCCGTGGGTCAGTCTGGCTTTGTTCGGGGGAAACGACCGTCCGTCTCGATAAAAAGACTCTCGGCCGCGGAGGACGATCCCTTGAATTGGGCCTCTCCCTTGCCCTGGCCCTTTCGTCAATTGATGCCACAGTCCTCAGCTTGGCCACCGATGGCTGGGACGGGAACTCCTCACTTGCAGGAATGATCGCAACCACCCGGCCATTGGGCGACCCAGTTTTGGCACAGGAGGCCTATCGGGCCCTGGACTCTCATGACACCGCCCCTTTTCTGGAAGGACACGGCATGGCTGTAAGGACTGGAAAAACAGGATCCAATCTCAATGACCTGCTTGTCGTCGTCGTGCCGGGACCTGAAAAGGAGCGACTATGAATCGAATCTCCTGCCTCTTTATTTCAATCATCCTTCTCCAGGGAGCCGTGTTTTTCTCGGATTCATCCTTCGCCCAGGCAGACAGCCCACCCCCCGGCCAGGAATATCCTGTCGTCTGGTGGGCCCAAAATCATGTTCCCCAAGCGCTGGAACTCTTCAGGTTCACGACTGCGGAATCGTTGGAGGCATCCTGTAAATCCGGCCATATGGACGCTCCCTCAAAAGTCTTGAACGCCTGGCGCTCCTTTGCAAAAGGAGAAAGAAAAACGTTCTGCCGGCACTACCCGGGCCAGACGCATCATCTTCTGGGCGAGGCCCCCTACTTCATGGTCAGCCCCCCCGCGGTCCACAAATAAAGGGGTGTCGGTCCCAACGACCGAATAAGGGCAATCAGGCTTCCCTCAGAAAGAGCTGACCACCCGCCCGCTGTCATCCCGAATAAGGGAGGCGACCCGCCTCCTGTCTCCTGATATCGGACGAGCTTCACATGGCTGAGGCCAAGCTTTTGCTTCATACTCATGACAAGGTCCGATCTATAGCCGATATGATCGATCAGATGGGCCCTTTGGGCCTGGGAGGCTGTAAACACCCTTCCATCCGCCAGGACAGAAAGACTTTTTTCGTCTAATCTTCGATTCTTTTCCACCACATCCAGAAATTTCTGGTAAAAATCCTGGACGAGCCCTTCAAAAATCTTCCTGTCTTCCGGTGTCATCTTTCTTAATGGAGATCCCATTTCTTTTTCTGGCCCTGAAGCAATCGTCCTGTCCGAGACCCCGACCTTCTTCATGAGCCCTTCGAACCCAAGATTCGCGATCATCACTCCGATACTGCCAACCACACTGGTGGGACGCGCCCAGACCTCGTCACTCCCCATTGCCGCATAATAGGCGCCGGAAGCTCCCAGGTCTCCAAAAAATGCCACAACCGGGATTCCCGTTTTTTTCCTGAATTCCCGGATCCTGTGATACAGCCTGTCGGAGGCGGTCACAGTCCCTCCGGGACTGTCGATTCTCAGAATCACCGCCTTTATATGAGGGTCCAGGGAGGCCTTTTGAAATTCCTGCTCCAGAAGGTGAACCTGGTCGGTTTTTCCACCCAGAAAGGGGACTCCCCCTTTTCTTGGCTCGTCTCCAATAAACCCCCGTATGGGTAAAAAGAGAATCTTGTCCTTGGCTTGGGATGGCTTGATGACCTTTTCCTCCAACCCTTTTTCCTGAGGATAGAGATTGACCGTCACGCATCCGGAGAGCGACAGAAGAAACAAGGCCATCACCAGAGTTAAAATCCCATTTTTTTCATTCATGAGGCGCATTCCCCGTCTTCTTTATTTCAAATGAATTACCGGTAATTTGTAAATTGAAGGTCGATTCCAAAATCCTTGTTTTTCAAATGCGAGATTATGGCCTGTAGATCATCGCGCGATTTTCCGCTGACCCTGACGCTGTCTCCCTGAATCTGGGGTTGGACCTTCTGCTTTGTTCCTTTTATTTCCCGGATTATTTCCTTTGATATTTCCTGCGTTAATCCTTGCTTGAAGACGACTCTCTGGCGCACCGTTCCACCTAACGCCTCTTCGATTTTCTTCTTGTCCAGATTCTTGAGAGGAATTCCTCGACGGACTAATTTCGATTCAAGGATATCGATCACAGAGGCCAATTTATGGTTATCTTTCGACGATATGACGAGATCTTCCTTTTCCCATTCGATTTTTGAACCGCTGTCCTTGAGGTCGAACCGGGTTCCCATTTCCTTGACAGCTTGATCCACCGCATTCTTCGCTTCCTGCATGTCCACCTTCGAAACGATATCGAATGACGCCTCTGAAGCCATGGATTCCTCCCTTGAATCAATGCTGATCCGATTTCTAGTCGGCCTTGTTGAAGAGATAGATTGATAGAAAACTCATTGCCATCAAAAAGGAACTCAATGCCAGGACATCCGCCGATACCGAATAGTAATGGATCCCTGTGAGGGCATTTCTCAGAAGATCGATTCCATAGGTCATAGGATCTAGACGGGAGGCGATGGAAAGCCAATGAGGCAGACGATCAAGTGGGTAAAGTGCCCCCGACATGAAAAACAGGGGAAGAATGATAAAGTTCATCAAAACCATAAATCCCTGGCTGGATGTCATTCGAACTCCAAGCAGGATTCCGACCGATGTTTGCGTCAATCCGATCAGAACCATCACCAAAAATGCCCCGGCAATATCCATGAGAGGAGGATGCAGGTGAAAGAAAGGCATCAAGGATAAAATCAGGCTTCCTTGAATGACAGAATTTGTTGCTCCTCCCAATATCTTTCCGATGACCACCGCCGTTCTGGACAGGGGGGCCACCAAGACCTCCTTCAGAAATCCTGCCTCCCGATCCCAGACAATGGCCACACCTGCAAACGAGGCAGTGAACAGGACGCTCATCCCGACAATTCCGGGAAACATGAAATCCTGATAGCCTAAGGTTCGACCTCCTCCACCCCCTCCCATCGCCCCAAGTCTGGGAGACAGCCCTGACCCCAGGATAAAAAGAAACAATAATGGCTGAACGAAAGAGCCGATAAGGCGAATCCTGTCACGCCAGAGACGAATCACATCCCGTAACCAAAGGGTATATATCCCCCTTAGATCTCTCGTCATTCTGTCCGCAAGTGGCGCCGTCGAGGACGGAAGGATGAGAGCCCACTGGTCCATGCGGTCCATGGGGCGGTCCAACGGGCTGTCCAACGTTTTGTCCTTCATTGTATCGCCTCGGGTTTCATATTCGTCCCTGGATCGCCCAAATCCCCCCCGGTATATTTAATAAAGACATCATCGAGGTTAGGACGCCTTATGGACGCCTGAGTAATTTGAATGGGAATTTTTTTCAACATTTCCCAAGGAGAATCTCGAGAAGTGAATGGCATCGGGAAGGAAATTGAACCATCCGGTTCTTCTCGGATAGATTCGGAAAGTGAAGGATATTCATCGACCAAAAACTTGCGGAGTGCCTCTTTTTCTCCCACTAATATATTCAAGACTTCTGGACCCAAACTTTTTTTCAGCAGTGCTGGTGAATCCAGCGCCACAATTTTGCCATGGTTGATAATGGCGACCCTGTCGGATCCATCGGCCTCTTCGAGGTAGTGAGTGGTCAGAAACACAGTCATTCCCACTTTTTTCCGGACATTATGAATATATTCCCACACATTTCGCCTCGAATGGGGATCAAGGCCCAAGGTCGGCTCATCCAGGATTAGAAGACGAGGAGCGTGAACCAGACCTCGAACAATCTCCAGTCGACGCTTCAATCCTCCGGAAAATGTTTTGACCAAGTCATTTTTTCTTTCGTATAAACCCATGACCTCCAGCAGAAAGCTTGACCTTTTTTTTCTTTCGGGCCCGGCAAGGCCATAAAGACGCCCATGAAATTCGAGGTTTTCCCAGGCAGTCAGGCGATCGTCAAGGCTTGGTTCCTGAAAAATGATTCCGATTCGTTGACGGACCTCATGGGGGTTACGGGTGACATCAAGGCCGTCGATCGATATGCGCCCCGAAGTGGGAGCAAGAAGCGCAACCATCATACCGATCGTCGTTGTTTTACCTGCTCCGTTCGGCCCGAGAAAGGAAAAAAACTCCCCCTCTCCGACATGAAATGATATTCCGTCCACAGCCCTTCTATGGCCGGATCGGGTTTGGTATATTTTTACAAGATTATCCGCGTCGACCACTTAACCCTCATAATAATTCTTAACGTCATTTTATCCTAGCCGGATAAATTGTGTCACCCTTAAACAAAAAACGGCAGGATTTCTCCTGCCGTTTTTAAGAGTTCTTGGGTGCTGGGCTTTCAGTTTGCCATAGAAACCTTTTCCAAGCCGGGAACAAAAACGCCCTTGTAATTCGTAATTGGAATCGGAATCGGCCTGCCATTATCCCGATCGATCGGGAGGAATTTTTGCGGAATGGTGATCACGCTCGGATCATCAAGCCCCAAGACCCAAGTCGTCAAAGCCGTGGTCTGCAGGTCGGTCAGATGGAAATTTGGCATGATGGTTGGCGGAACCTTGAAGGCGGGAATTCCCGGAGAAATCTTTCGGGGATTCTTGAAATGTTCCCACTCCCATTCCCGTTCAGAATGAAGGCCTCCGACATGGTTGAAATCGTGCACATTATAAAACCCTAACTCGGTTCGGCTTCCGAATCCCGAGAGATCTGGAGCAAGAACCCCATGCAGGTTGAACTGGGTCATTGTATGGCAGGAACCACACCCTTTCTGGACGATTGTTTTCTTGGCCAAATTAAGGAATGGGGTCATGGGTGGATTGATACCGGGTTTGAACAGATCGGTATGGCATTTAAGGCACGATGCTTCCGCAAAGGCCCCTCTTTTGGGTTGGTAATTGAGGCTGACATTAAATCCATGCGCCTCTGACACCTTTGTAGCGACCCCCTGTCCGTCATGACATACGGTACACCCGAATTTTTCAAAGGGATGTTTACCGATGTATCCCGCCAAATCGGGATGTGTCGTAAAGGGTTCGGGAGCCGTCTTAAACGCCGGAATGGCAATAGCCATATGACAGGTCATGCAACGATCCGGTTTATTCATAATGGGATTCCAGATCTGAACAATAGAAAGCGTGGAATTTGCCAACTCGGGTTTCTTGGTCACTTTTGCCAACAGTTGGTAATATTGGCGCTGGTATGTCATCCATTCAGGATGGGCGTCTTTATACATTTCAACCGCAAAGATTCCACCCAGCAAAATGGTTGAGAGGAAAAAGAGAAAATATATCCGCATTTTCATTCTTTTCTTCCCCTTTCCGTCGCCTGGGCTGATTTTCTCAAGGGATGGCCATCAGGATAAAAGGAACCTTCCTGCCATTTCTGAAACCAAATGACAAGGTAGTAAAATATGGCTGTTCCAATGACGAGAGTGATGGAGATCCCAATACGATAGGGGTATCCGAAATATTCTTCAACCCATGGGGCATTGAGCAACTGGTGAAACTGGTCCATTGAGCCTCCTTGTCCTATGAAACGGACAGAAACTACCCTCTGCGTTTATTCAGATTTTTCCCCGACTGTAGAGTCGGGAATTTCTTTCCACACAAATATCAGATGTTGATCCATGGCGTGACGAGAACATACTTGATGTTGAAGAGAAGTCTCAGGATGATTTTAAGCGCCACACCCATCATGGATAGAAAGAAAAAGCTGAAGGTGAGATAGCGCCAGAGTCCCATGGCCTTGTACATCGGCTTCCAAACCACCATCGGAATGAGTGTTCCCAATGCAAAGTATCCGATAAAGATAACATCGGTGAACAGCTTACCGACACCTTCGCTCACATGGAACCAATTGACAAAAATGAGATGGAGCGGAATCAGGGTGACGAGCGCCGGATTCATATGCTCGAGGTGATTGCTCCATGGCCAGTACCACTGCCAGTCGAGACCGCGGAGATATGTTCCGATGATGATTGTGATCCACCAGATGGCAAATCCGAAAGAATAATTGAAAACGGCAAATTTCCGTTCGCTGTAGGTGTAATAGCCCACACCCTTGGGATTGACGTCTAGATAAGGAAAAAGCATGAGGCCGAGAATGATCATTCCAGGAAGGACGACCCCGGCATACCAGGGATCAAAATAGACGAGCAGTTCCTGAAGTCCGAGAAAGTACCATGGTGCACGCATCGGATTCGGTGTGGTCGATGGATCTGCCAGTGAACGCAATGGCGCATGTTCGAACTGGATAAGGACCATGAGACCAACCGTGACCAGAATGGCGCAAATGATTTCGATCATTAGAAGATTCGGCCATACGTAGACGGTATCTTCAGGCTCCTTTCGAACGATCGGAGCCGTTTTTTTCATGAGCTCTACGAGCCCATAGGACTTACGGGAGTCCCGGGGAAAAATCTCCCGGGTCACTTTTTCATCCATGCTGTCCCACCTCTCGGTTAACACTCCCCATATGGAACTTCAACATAATCTGATTTTCATGAAACCTTTTCATAATGGACCGGAAAAACCATCTTTCCTGATTCTCCAGAAATGAACCGCAAGAAAGACGGTGACGACCAGGGGAAGAACGACGCAGTGGAGGACATAGAAGCGAATAAGGGCGTTCTGTCCCACAACCGTTCCACCAAGCAACATAAACATGATGTCGTTTGTCGGAAGGAATCCGAGTTGAGGCCCCCATGGCCCATTCTGGCCAATGAACGGAGTATATGAGGCCATCTTGGCTCCGACGGTCACCGCCCAGTATGCAAGCTGATCCCAAGGGAGCAGGTAACCTGTCCAGGAAAGCACCAGGGTATTGACGAGAAGCACCACTCCCACAATCCAGTTAAATTCCCGGGGAGCTTTGTAAGCGCCTGTCAGAAAGACACGCGTCATGTGCAACCAGACAAAGAGGACCATTCCATGGGCTGCGAATCTGTGGAGGTCACGCATCAGGTTTCCGCCGAAAATCACGAACTGAAGATCTTTGATATTCCGGTAAGCCAACCCGGTATAAGGAGTGTAATAGAACATGAGCCAGATTCCTGTCACAGCCAGAATGATGAACAGGAGAAGAGTGATTCCCCCAAGACAGAATGTATAGCGCATTCTCAGGGCAGACCGGCGGACTTTGACCGGATGAACGTGAAGGAAGACGTTGCTGAAAATGGCGTAAGCACGGTCAAGATCATTATCAGGGTAACCGTGCCGAAACACAGATTTGAATATCTGGGAATCAACGATCCCGTTCTTTAATTTTTGAAGCATACCTTAAGTCCCTTTCGTTAAAAAGGACCACTCCCTGAAGATCGCCTTGGAGATCGCGCAGGAAACGAGGATCCTTGCGTGGCTCACTGGTTATCCATTTCCCACCGAGAAATGGAGCTTCTAGATCTAATTGCTTATATCCTGGTCCCTGTTAGCAAAGAAGACGGTTCGAGGCACACGATCCTCCAGGAGGAGCCGCATGCTCGATGTAAAACGGCGAAATTTCTTTTACTTTTTCCTTGACCCAGAGACCCTGTGGTGTCTGAACCGGATCGGGATCAAGACGGATGACGGTATTGACGATCAGCTCCCCGTCAAGAGGGTCACGGGTAATCTGACCTCTCCAGAGGGTCCGTGGAGCCGGTCCTCCGCGCACATTTCCATGGGCATCGTAAATGGACCCATGGCATGGGCAACGGAATCTCTTCTGATCCGGGAACCAATTTGGCGTACAGCCCAGATGTCGGCAAATGGAAATCATGTTGTATATGCCGCGCATGTTCCGGACGACCCAAAATCTTCCTTTCAACTTCCATCGCTCATCAATTCCCAACCCATAGGAGGACACGTGGCCGATTTTGAAAACGGTCGGTGGTTCATAAAGAATGGGAGGAAACAAGAACTTGTAGGTGGCGTAGGCAGATCCCGCCATCGTGGCCCCGACAACAGACCAACCCGCCGCAACCAAAAATTTTCTTCTTCCTTTTTCCGAAGGGCTTAATCCCGACTCTGTTTCTTCTGGGTGTCCAACACCCGCTGCTGGATTCGTCATTGGAGCGTTACCTCCTGTTTGATTTCAAGATGTTCCATGGCGATTGCACCAGTCGGGCATCTTTTCGCACATAGTCCACATCGGATGCAGCGCATACCATCCCATATCATTGCCGTCGACATCGAAAGTTTCTGTACGACAGGCTCCTCCAAATGTCCAGGATGAATCTCCTCCCCAACAAAGGATTCCAGGAGAGGGGCGGTTTTACCATGATCAAGGTCAACATCCGCCAGGGGAACCATTTTGAGTGCGTATTCGGGACAAACATCCACACATCCCCCGCACAATACACATTTCTGGCCTTCAAAGATCGGGTTGACGTGGCAAGTCAGGCATCGGGAAGCCTGGGTTCTGGCCTCCTCCTCCGTCATCGATAATTCAGCCAACTCAAAGTTTGTCTTGCGGAAATCCGGATGAAGAAGTTCCGGATTTTTTCGATCGATGGTGTAATACCCTTTTTTATTGAATTCATCGGGCCAAATGGGAGAAGGATTCTGCCGATGTGAAACGGGGGTCGAAACTCCCGACAGATTTTTTTCAACCTGTCCCCCTGACAGATAGGCATGAACTGACTGAGCGGCTTTTTGCCCAGCAGCAATCGCCTCGATGAAGATTCTCGGTCCTGTTACGACATCCCCTGCTGCAAAAACACCCGGAACTCCCGTGTCCATGGTGTGCATGTTCGCCCGTATCACCCCATTTCTTCCGACAACCCCATCGAGGTCTTCAGGAATATAGGAGGTATCGATGACCTGGCCGATCGCGAATATGACAGAGGTGCCCTTCAGGAGACTCACAGTATTTTCGTCAAAGGCGGGTGCGAAACGACCCTGATCATCAAACACAGAGAGAACTTTTTTGACTTCGAGCCCCTCGAATTTCCCATCGTTTCCAACGATCCGCTTGGTCCCGAGGCGGATTGCAAATTCTGCCCCTTCATGAACCGCGTCTTCGATTTCAAGATCATCGGCAGGCATTTCGTCCCATGTTTCGAGGGTCACAACTTTCACCTTTTCGACCCCTGGGACTCGAACCGCCGTCCTGACCACATCCATCGCGACGTTTCCGGCACCGACCACAATCGGAAATGCTCCGATCGGCAGCGGCTCATGATTGTGGTAAACGGACTGGAGAAAGGGAAGGGCCGAGTAGACGCCCTGAAGGTCACGGCCTTCAAAAGGAACAGGACGACTCCCCCATGCGCCCGAAGCCAGGACCACCGCTCCAAAGTCCTGCCTGAGCTCTGCCAAAGTGATATCCTTGCCTACCTTTGTATTGAGCCGTGCCTCGACTCCCATGCTCATGATCGCGGCGATTTCCGCCTGAAAGAGGGGGCGGGGAAGACGGTATTCCGGGACGAGATAAAACAATCCGCCCAATCGGTCCTGTGATTCGAAAATTGTGACTCGATAGCCGAGGCGGGCAAGATCGTGGGCAACTGTCAGACCGGCTGGCCCACCGCCGACAACCGCCACCTTTTTCCCGGTCGCCTTGCCATAGGGAACCCCTGGAGCCGTCGAATAACGTAAGGTAGATGCCGGATCGGCGACAGCTTCCGCTCCAAATTTTTCCGTGACAAATCTTTTCAAGGCCCGGATAGTGACGGGCTCATCGATATTTCCACGCGTGCAGGCTGTTTCGCAAGGGGCATTGCAAACCCATCCGCATACCGATGCGAAAGGATTTGGACCGCGCGCAATCGCATACGCCTTTTCATATCTTCCCTGCGCAATGGCCTGGACGTACCCGCCTGCATCGGTTCCCACCGGACAAGCTTTTCGACATGCCACCTGGTCCGCGTAATACTGGTAGTCTGGAATATGGAGCTTGTATTTACCTCTCATTCGTTCCTCCTCCGTACTGATACAAATTCCCCAGTCGGAAAGAGGGACACCAAGCTTGCGAAGCCTCGAAAGAGATCTCTAGGCTCCCTGGGTTCCCTATCCGGTCAAAGATGAGAATGATTTTCGATATGAATTTACAGTGGCGGTTTTTGTAACATATCCAATTATATGTGTCAAGGCCTGACGGAGTTCGCGACTCGATGGATCTGGCGATAAAAATGCTGGTCATCGGGAGACTTCTTCCTGCTCCAAGATTTATTTCCAACGAAGCAGAAGGCTCCCTAATAGAGAATTGCTCGACTTTGTTGCGCTGACCCACTATGATCTTGTCATCTTCTTTTAATCGCGACTATCTGGAAACCATTTACCTGAAAAATTCCAGCCGTCACCTCTTAGGGATACGGCTCCCATCGCGATCTCCGGAGGAAAGGGTCGATGCCCCAGAAGCTATCGGTTCATTCGGTTGGAATCATCACGAAACCGCATCGTTCCGCAGAGGTCCGCCAACTTCTCTCCGCCCTTCTTCCCTGGTTTGAAAATCGAAATCTTCGGGTCATGATGGATCGCGAAGCCATTCTCTCTCTCGGCGATGGTGCATGGAAAACATTCGACAGGGAGGAGATCGCTACCAGGACAGATCTCGTCATCGTTCTTGGCGGGGACGGAACCATCCTGTCGGCTGCCCGTCTGATGGCAGCAAGCGAAACTCCCATTCTTGGGGTCAATCTTGGAACATTGGGTTTTTTGGCCGAGGTCCCCAAAGAAGAAACATTTCGCGTTCTTGAATCCGTTGTCGACGGGCATTATGTCATCGAAAAAAGGGCCATGATACGGGGGACGTTAATCCGCAACAATCATGAGGTTATTCTTGAACAGGATGCCCTCAATGATGTCGTTATCAATAAGGGCATTACTGCCCGGATGATAGAAGTCGAAATTTTTTCAAATACCCATTTTGTCACTGACATGAAAGGAGACGGAGTGATTTTTTCCACAGCCACCGGCTCCACGGCTTATTCGATGGCTGCCGGAGGCCCCATTCTACATCCGGAATCCGATGGGATCGTCATGACGCCAATATGTCCGCATACGCTGACACAGCGCCCCATCGTCTTCCCTGGATCCGTCGAACTCGAAACCCTTTTCAAAACGGGGGAGGCGAATGTCGTCGTGACCTTTGATGGCCAGATCAGCGTCCCGCTTCAGAAGGGGGATGTCCTTCAGATTTCACGCTCCAAATCTGTCACCCGCCTTCTTGTCTCCCCTGACCGAAATTATTTCGAGGTTTTACGGGATAAACTGAGATGGGGTGGAATATGACGGAAATCCTGGAAAGTCGCGCTTATACAGAACTAGTTCGAAAGATATCCACGAAAGCGGGGTTCCGATCGAGAGTTCTTGGAAAGATCGACTTCAATGGAGCCTCCATTCCAATCCTTTCGCTCTCGAGGAAGACCGAAGGACATTCCCCAAGAATTCTGATCGCAGCAGGAATCCATGGGGACGAACCCGCCGGTCCCCATGCTATTCTCTCCCTCCTGGAGCGCTTTCCTGACGACTGGCCTGAATTCGCCTGCTGCCATGTCGAAATTGTTCCCCTCATCAACCCGACAGGATTTGACCTGAGACAGCGGAGCAATCAATCTGGGACCGACCTGAACAGAACATTCGGCTCTCCGACCCCTCCCGCCGAAATTCGTTTTTTGATGGATGACTACCGCCGACGATCTGTCGATCTTTTTGTCGACCTTCACGAAGATGTCGACACACCAGGCTTTTACCTTTACGAACTTTCCCCCTCCGAATCGGAGGCCTTTGGTCCTTCGATCATTTCAGCCTTGCGAAAGGCGGGTCATCCTATCAATGAATCGTCCATCATTGAAGGAATGGCAGCAAACGATGGTTTGATCTTAAGGACCTCCCGCCCAATTCCGCGCACCTTCCGAAAGGGGGCCCCCCAGGGCCTCTACCTGAAAAAACTTGGGGCCAACCGGACTCTGACCTTTGAGACACCGCCGAAACTCCCTCTCGACGAACGCGTGGCGATGCACCTTCTTTCCCTCAGGACTGTCCTTTCCTGCTGGAATCCGTGATCCTGTTTCCTCAGGGAACAACAGGGGGTGCGATCACGTTCATGATCGGAGCAAGAGCCGCCACCCCATTCAGGCTGATGGTAAAACCGAAGCCGGTCTGGACAGGAAGCGGAGCGGGCTCATTCACAATGTAATACATGAACGCTCCTGACCAGCACTGTCCGTTGTAGCCGAAATTGAAGGACTCCATCTGGGCTCCCGATCCCGGCCCCTGACCCAGATCATAGTAATAGGCCCCTCCAAGATAGAGCCCCATTTGTGTCGTGATTCCGAGATATGGGACGAGGAAGTTTGTTCCGAACGGCTGATTATAGGTCTCCGTAATTTCATAAGGATTGAAGAAGTTTCCCATGATGGGGATATTTCCCGTGTGAGCCGATGTCTGGGCCAGCATGGCGTTCAGCATGACAGGCGCCGGCGCAAAGGCGGCCTGATTGAATGAAATGGCCGTATCCTCCGTCACAAGGGACTTTTGGGTAAAGTCGTAGAACCCCTCGGCAAAAAAGGAGACCGGTTGCCCGGGAAGCACGTGGATCGACCCGTAGACCGGGGAGTATGGGGTGTCGATGGGAAGGAAGGGATCGATTAGGGTCTGTCCGCCGAAAAACATCGGCTGTGAGGAGGAATGAATGGTCTGGTAGTCATAGGTGTCGGCCAGCTTGAAGGAAACGAGCTCCTTGGACCCTTCGGACCCTGAATAGAAAAGGCGCTGCGTCAAAGCAAGCGTTACGGCGTTCATGCCAAGAATATTGTCGGAAAATCCGCTCTGAATAATCTGGGTTTCATTGTTCTGCGGCGCCCAGTCGAAGTCGGCGTCCATCTGGAGCTGATGCGTCAGGGTTCCCCCGCCCGACATCTGAAAATCGCGCTCAATGGTCGATTGCGCCCCGATCCCCGCATTGGGAACCACCTGATCATAAGGACTGGCCGTCTGGTATCCTTGGCTGTAGGCCGTCGTGACGACGCCGGCATGAGGGGTCAGGATCACCGCCCCATCTCCCAGGACATAGGATCCCGTGACGTGCGGATAGATCAAACCCCGCTGGAAAAAGAGCGGTCCGCTTTCGATGTTCGCCCCCGAGAGAAATGACGAAAAATAAAGCCCCGATGTCCCAAGGGCGTAGTCGTAGACGCTTGCGCTGCCCTGGGGGAGCTTCGACACTGTCGTATTCAGACCCGGAAAAATATCCTGGTTGTAGTCCGCGATCAGATTGATTTCGCTGTTGTCCTGATAGGCGTTTACAAAAAAGGAGGACAGCAGCTGGGGATCGAAGCTCATGGTCGATCCAACGCTCATGAGCTGGTAGAAATCCTGGGCATTGACGTAGTTGATGTTCCCCATGATCGACAGGTTGTCGGTGTTGTAGGAATAAAGATCCGTGGTCGACGAGACATTCGTCCGAAGTCCCAGCGCCTGATAGTCGATGGCCTGGTTGGTGATGTTGATCGACAGGTTCTGGTAGTCGCTCATTGCCTGACGGTAAGTGATCCCCTCGCCGATTCCGAAGTTCGTCATGTCGTCGAAGGTGACAGTCAGATCATAGGACGGATCGATATTCCAGAAAAAGGAATCGTAGAAAACCAGTCCCTGCACCGTGTTTTCCTGGACAAAAGGAAACAGGAACCCTGTTTTTTTCGAGGCGACCGGAAAAGAAAAATAGGGCATATACAAAGCGGGGACTCCCTTGATGTCCAGATTGTTTCCCGAGCCCGCAAAGGAATCTCCAAGAGTCATGTCTCCCGAGTTTGTCGAAATATCCCATGCCGGATTCTCATCTTTTCCGCAGGTGCAGGTCGTCACCGTTCCTTTTTCCACATGATAATGCTTGTGGTCCTTCCGGTGGATCTCTTCGCCCCGTATATGGTAGGTGTACAAAATCTGGGTATTGTTCATGGAGTAGTATTGCTGGGTCTTGACCTTGCCGTGGTAGAGGACGGCTTCTCCTGTCAGAAGGTTTGCCCGGATCCGATCGCCTTTCATCGTCGTCCTCGGCCCCTTGAAGATGACATGTCCCGCACCCCAGACGACGCTTGTTTTCTTGTTCAAAATAATGGAATCGGCCCGAAGGGTCCATGGAGCCCTTGAGATGAAGGCATGGCCATTGGCATGCAAAAGATTCGTTTTTTTATTGAGACGAATCCTGTCTGCGAGAACAACGACCTTGTCCGGGGTGGCGGAGGGGGGAGAGGCGGCCATTGCCGCATGTGGTTGGTCCGCAAAGAACATCCATGCGACCAGGAGAAGGAGACTGGCATGAAAAAGAAAAAAAGCCTTCCGCGTCTTCAAGAGAGGATCGTTCCCGGAAGATCCCGTTCGTTCGAGGAGAAAAGCGGGGGCTCCGACAAGGGTCTGAAAAATGGCCGGATGGCTCCGACAAGGTAAAGGGATCCGGTGACGACAAGGACGCGATTTTCTTTGGCCATCGCCCATTCAATGGCCTCTTCGAGAAGCGTGTCTCGATCTCCTTCCCTTATCTCGAGCCTCCCGGGCTGGAGCAGATTCATGCTCCTAAGAACCTCGGCCATTTGAGAGGGGGGAACCCAAGCGCCTTCCATCGGATGAGCGGTCATCCCGCCCTTCGGAGACTCCGTCAAAAAAAATGACTGACCCACCGGTGCGAGCAATCGGATCATTTCCTTCCAATCCTTGACCAAATGGATCGCAAGGAAAAATCCGAACTCCACTGAGGGACCGAATCGGTCCTTGAGGGCCTGACAGAGCGCCTGAATCGCAGGCGGGTTGTGGGCCCCGTCCAGTAGAATCGGTGGAGTTTTCTGAACCGTTTCGAGCCGTCCCGGATTCTCCAGGGTCAGAAGTCCATCCCTGAAAGCGTGGTGGGGAATGGAAAGAGGACTCCACTCCAATGCTGCGATGGCATTCGACAGATTGTCGATCTGGTATGTCGCGGACAAGGTGGATGCATACTCCCGGATGCCCCATCGTCCCCGATATTTGAGAGGGCGCGGATCCCCGACAAGATTGTCAGGGGAGGCCCACACTCCTTCAAAGTCTCTTCCGTCCAGGACAGGAATGAAGCCCTCATCGCGAGAGAGTTCAAGGAATTTCTCCCTCAATGAAGGATCGTGAAGGGTCGCCACAAAAGGCTTTCCGACCCTTCCAACCGCCACTTTTTCCGCAAAGATCCTTTCGATCCCTTTTCCTAGAATCTCTTCATGATCAAGCCCCACCTGGGTCAGAACCGTCAGAAGAGGGCGAGAGGCGGTCGTTGCATCCCAGCGACCTCCCAGACCTGCCTCAAGAACAAGGACCTCGCATCTAGCCTGGGAAAACGCCAGAAACGCCACCACTGTCAGAAACTCAAAGAATGTCAGGGTGAGCTGATGGCGACGGCAAAGGGAATCGACATCCCTGACAAGATCTTCAAACAGGGGTGCCGAAATGAGTTCTCCTGAAATCAGAATTCGTTCCCGGACATCGAAAAGATGGGGAGAGGTGTATCGTCCGGTCCGATACCCGGCCGAGAGAAGTATCGCGTCGATGGCCGCCGCCGTCGACCCTTTTCCGTTGGTCCCGACGATCTGGAAAGTCGCCGGTCCTTTTTCCGGATGGCCCAGCAAATCCAGGGCAAGGCGCATCCGGTCGAGACCGGGATGAATCCCGAATCGACCCAGACGTGCGAGAATATCCGCGGCGGAAGGGGAACTCAACCCGCCTGGCTCCCCTGGCACGAAGCCTCCGTCCTGCGTGCGGAGCCAAGATGGCAAAGAATTTGCGCCAAAGTTTCCTTGAGCTTCTTTCTTTCAACGATCATATCGACAAATCCGTGTTCGAGAAGGAACTCGGCTCTTTGAAAGCCTTCCGGAAGCTGCTGCCGGATCGTTTGCTCAATGACACGCGGTCCGGCAAAACCGATCAAGGCACGAGGCTCGGCAATGATGACATCCCCCAGCATTGCAAAGCTCGCGGTGACTCCTCCGAATGTCGGATCGGTCAGGACCGTCAGATAAGGGAGTCCGGCTTTCTTCAGTCGGCCGACGGCCGAAGAGGTTCTCGCCATCTGCATAAGCGAAAAGATTCCTTCCTGCATCCGTGCTCCCCCGGATGCCGTCACCAGAAGGAGCGGCAGCTTCTTCTCAAGCGCCCTGTCTGCCGCCCGAACAACTTTCTCTCCAACGACCGATCCCATGGAACCGCCCATAAAATGGAACGAAAAGACCCCCAGAACCGCAGGCAGGTCCATGATCCTGCATTCTCCAACACGAATGGCGTCTTCCAGGCCGGTTTTTTTCTGTGCCGACCGCAAACGGTCGACGTAGCGCTGGCTATCTGTAAAATGGAGCGGGTCGGAGGAAACGACATCGGCCGCAAACTCCTCAAAGGTCCCGGGATCCACCATTTGCTCGAGACGTTCGGCAAGAGTGATCGGAAAGTGATAGTTGCACTTTGGGCAGACCTTTCCAGCGCGGTCCACCTCTTTTCGGTAGATGATTTGCCGGCAATGGTTGCACTTGATCCAGAGCCCCTCCGGAATCCTCACCTTTTTTTCCGTCTCCGGAGAATCGAGAGGGAGAGCTCCCGTCGAATTGCCTTCCTTTTCCCTTTTCTCAAGCCACCCAGTTCGCTTTTTTTCTTTCATTTCCTACCCTTTCCTGCCGCGTTCAAAAACTCCTCGAAGGTTTTTCTCCACCTGTCGGGATCTCTTTCATCCAGGACCAATCGGCTTCCGACAATCACTCCATCGGCAAACTCAAGAATCTCTTCAGCCATTTCGCCGGAGGAAATCCCGAAACCGACACAGACCGGTTTACGGGTCCATTGACGAAGGGTCGAGACCACTTGACGTGTTTCATCGCTAAGGGTCAGGGCGCTTCCCGTCGTCCCCATCAGTCCAACATAATAAACAAATCCGCGGGAATCCCTGACTATTCTCCGGGCCCGCTCAGGGGGCGTGGTCGGCGAGACGAATCCTACGACATTGATCCCATATCTCCTGAACACCGGACGATAAAGGGCTCCATCTTCATAGGAAAGGTCCGGTATGACGACGCCGGCGATCCGCCCTGACCGCTGGGCCTCCCTGCAGAATCTCTCCACCCCCATATGATGAAAAAGGTTGAAGTACGTCATCAGATAGAGATCGGGAAGTTTGTTCCGGGGGATTCCCGACAACCACCCCAAAATGCTTTCAAGTGAGGTTTCATGGCGAAGGGCCCGTTGGGAGGCCGCCTGAATCACCGGGCCATCGGCTGTCGGGTCCGAGAACGGGATCCCGAGCTCGACGGCAAAGATCCCTTTTTTCGCCGCCATGTCGAGATAGGTCGCCGTGGTCGCCAAATCGGGATCCCCGGCCACAATGTAGGGAATGAGAGGGGACGGGGACGCACCACGCTTCCATCGTGGCGCCACATTATTTTTGACCGTCATATTTTGTCCACCTCTTTCATCGACAGGATTCTCGAGACCTCCATCACATCCTTGTCCCCGCGTCCGGAGAGGTTGATGACAACCGTCTGGTCCCGAGACATGGAACGCGCGAGCCGAATGCCGTAGGCGATGGCGTGGGAGCTTTCGAGCGCCGGAATGATTCCCTCCTGCCGGGAGAGCTCCTGAAAGGCGTCGAGGGCATCCGTATCCCCGATCCAGTCAAAGATAATCCGGCCCGAATCCCGGTAGTAGGCGAGCTCAGGACCCACCGCCGAATAATCGAGACCTGCCGAAACGGAATGGGTATTTTCTATCTGGCCGTCCGGGTTTTGAAGAACATAGGTTCGGGTTCCCTGGAGGACCCCAACGGATCCGCCGGCGAAGCGGGCGGCATGCTCGCCCGGTGCGATTGCGCGCCCCCCCGCCTCGACACCGAACATGCGAACCGAATCCTCCCCAAGGAAAGGATGGAATAGCCCGATCGCATTACTCCCCCCGCCGACACAGGCGACCAGGGCATCCGGCAGCTTTCCTTTCGCGGACAGGATCTGTCGGCGGACCTCCTGGCCGATCACAGACTGAAAAGAACGGACGATGAGGGGAAAGGGATGGGGGCCAAAAGCTGTCCCCAGGAGATAGTGGGTATTGCGGACCGTCCGGGACCAGTCCCTCAACGCTTCACTGATGGCATCCTTCAGTGTTTTACCCCCGAGATCCACCGGACAGACCTCGGAGCCTAGCAATTTCATGCGAAAAACATTCAGCGACTGCCGTCTCACATCCTCCGAACCCATGTAGATCCTGCTTTCAAAGCCAAGACGGGCGGCCACCGTGGCCGTTGCAACCCCATGTTGACCCGCGCCCGTTTCCGCAATCAACCGACCCTTTCCCATGCGCCTCGCCAGAAGGGCCTGGCCGACTGCATTGGTGATCTTGTGGGCCCCTGTGTGGTTCAGGTCTTCCCGTTTGAGCCAGATCTCGGCCCCCCCCGTTTTCCGAGTGAGGGATTCTGCAAAATACAGAGGCGTCGGCCTTCCGGAATATTCTGCGAGCGTCTCACGGAACTCTTTCCGAAAGGTTGCATCACGCCAGGCCTTCCGAAAGGAGTTCTCCAGTTCGATCAATGCCGACATCAGTGTTTCGGAAACGAATCGTCCCCCAAACTCCCCAAAATATCCCCGCATGTCGGGAAGAACCGGAGAACCCTTTTTCTTCGACAATGTTTTGGCCCCCTCTTCCATCATTGGTTTCTCTCCCAATCCCGGACATTACGGACAAACTCCATAACCTTCCCTTCATCTTTTATTCCAGGCCTCTTTTCGACCCCGGAGGAGACATCGACGCCGGACAGGCGAAGGGTTCCCAGGCTTTCCAGCACCCCTCCCACGGTCTCCGGGGCGAGCCCTCCCGACAAAACCAGAGGCAGGGAGGAGTCCGCAAAGGAAAGTCGCCTGTAATCCCACGACTGACCGGTTCCCCCCGGTGCCTTTTCCGAATATCCTTCCACAAGAAGATTTCGGGCGGAAGGCGGAAATGACAGAGGTTCCCTCCCTGTCCAGCGTACGGCATGGATCCAGGGAAGTCCAAAACGGGAGAGCCTTTCGTAGCCTTCAGCTCCCAAATCCCCCCCATGCCACTGGATCACATCGAGAGGGACCTCCTCCAGAATCGCCCCGATCCGCTCCCACTCCGGCAGGACAAACACGCCCACTTTTTCCATGGACGGGGGCAAGGCCGCACAGATGGAACGGGCAGCTGCAGTGGTCACGAACCGTGGAGACTTCTCGGAAAAGATCAGACCGACGGCATCCGCTCCCGAGAGGGCGACAAGCCGGGCATCGGCGGGATTCGTGATTCCGCATATTTTAATCCAGAGCGCCACGGAACTCCTCGAGCGCCTTCTGTGGATCCGGGGAGGCAAGGAAACTTTCCCCCACGAGAACCGCCGAGAAACCAAGATCGCCCATGCGCCTGAAATCCGCATTTGTCTTGAGACCGCTTTCCGCAACCCTGTCGACATTCCCGGGAATCATCCGTGCAAGACGGGCCCCCCGATCGAGATCGATCGTCAGGGTGTCGAGATCACGATGGTTGACACCGATGAGACGGGATCCTGCTTCGAGAGCCCTTTCCACCTCATTCTCCGTGTGGGTCTCGACGAGAGCGGTCATGGAGAGATCGGTGGTCAGTGCGAGCAGGTTACGAAGCTCTTCCTGCGTCAGGATCCTGACAATAAGGAGGAGGATGTCCGCTCCCGCACAACGGCTCTCCCATACCTGATAGGGATCCAGGATGAAATCCTTCCTGAGGAGGGGGAGAGCTTCTCCCGCAGGGGTCTTTCTGACCCGGGAAAGATCCCCGAGTTCTCCTCCGAAGAAGGGGCCATCGGTCAGAATGGAAAGGGCGGAAGCCCCCCCTTTTCTGTATTTTTCCGCCAGATCCTCGGGATCGTAGGGATCCCTGATGAGTCCTCTCGAAGGGCTCTTTCTTTTCATTTCCGCAATGATTCTGGGATGGCCGGAAATTGTCGGAGAATGTGACACGAAACGGCGGACGGAGGGGGCCCGCACCACCTCTTTTTCCAGGAGGGAGAGAGGACGGCTCCTGGAGGCCAACGCCACTTCCTTTCGTTTTTCCTCGACGATACGGTCAAGAAGCATCATGAGGCGCACAATTCCTTCCATCGCCGGAAGACGGTCAGGGCCGAACCGGAATCGATCGCCTTCCTTGCCGCCTCCACACCTTCCCTCAAGCTCGTCACTTTTCCGGCCACAAGGAATCCGGGGGCGGCTCCCGCCAGAACCCAGTTCCTGAGAGGAAAGCGGTCCCCGTTGAGAACCCGGCTTATCAGGTGGGCATTTCGTTCCCTGTCCCCCCCGAGGGCATCGGACACGGGGGAGGGGTCAAGCCCGAAATCTTTTGCCGTCACCTCACTCGTCGTCATCTTTCCAGAGGAAAGATGGACCATTGTGGTCGTCGATGCAAGATTGACCTCATCGAGACCGTCTCCGAACAACGCGAGGACTTCCCGACTTCCCGTTCGGGCCAGAACATCCACCACCATGGTCAGACGCTCGGGATCGTAGACTCCGATGACCTGCCTGCGAACCCGTGCAGGATTGGCGAGGGGCCCGAGAAGATTGAAAAAGGTCCGAATTCCAAGCTCCCGGCGCACATTGGCAACAACCCGAAGGGTCGGATGGTAGAGGGGGGCAAAAAGAAAGGTCAACCCCGTTTCCCGATAGAGAAGGGCCGCCTGGTCTGGGGTCATATCGACACGCAGCCCCAGGGCCTCGAGGACATCGGCCGAACCGGCACGGCTTGAAATGGCCCGATTCCCATGCTTGATAACCTTGACGCCACCCCCCGCCAGCACGAAAGAAACCGCCGTTGAAAGATTCACCGTGCCCGACCGGTCGCCTCCTGTTCCACAGACGTCCACGGCATCCTCCCCGCTGGCCGGAAAGGGGCATTGTCGTGCCAGAAGGGCATCCAGCGCCCCCGAAATCTCCTCCGGCGTCTCCTTTTTGGCAAGGAGGGCCACCGTAATTCCGGCCAACAGGGCGTCCGCTACCTTCCCGTCCATCACCTCCCCCATGATTCCGGCCATCTCTGCACGGGACAGGGATTTTCCATCGACCAAGGCAAGAAGGGCATCACGGGGATTCATTTTTCCGGTCCCGTTCCCATCGCCTTGAAGGAGCGGGCGATCGAAATGAAATTTGCGAGGAGCGTCTTTCCATGGAGGGTCAGGATCGATTCCGGATGGAACTGGACACCGCGCGTCGGATAGAGACGATGGGCCAATGCCATGACCTCCCCCTCCTCCGTTCTGGCCGTGACCTCGACCTCCTCCGGGAGAGTGCTTTCGAGAACGATCAGGGAATGATATCGTGTCGCCTCGAACGGGCTTGGAATTCCCGCAAAGAGATCGGAGCCATCATGCAGGACCGGCGAAGTCTTGCCGTGCATGAGGCGAGGGGCTCGCACGACAGATCCCCCGAAGACCTCCCCGATCGTCTGATGGCCCAGACACACTCCCAGGATGGGGATTTTCGGAGCCAGCTCCCTGACGATATCCGGGCAGATCCCCGAATCCGCAGGCGTTCCTGGACCGGGAGAAAGGACGATTCCCTCGAGGTTCGAGACATCGATTTCGGCGAGACGGATCCGATCGTTCCTAAAGACCTCCATCTCGACTCCGAGTTCCCAGAAATACTGGACGAGGTTGTATGTGAAGGAATCGTAGTTGTCGATCATCAGAAAAGCCATGATCCCTCACTTCCATGGGTGATCTCCAAAGCCCGGACCATCGCCTGGGCCTTGGCCAGGATCTCCTGATTCTCACGCTCCGGATCGCTATCTGCGACGATCCCGGCCCCCGCCTGAAAAAACCCCCTAGAACCCGAAATGAACACCGACCGGATGGCAATCGCAAGATCCACGTCACCCGAAAAGGAAACGACCCCGACGCATCCGGCATAAGGTCCCCGACGAATCGTCTCCAGATCCTCGATGATTTCCATCGCCCGGATTTTTGGAGCTCCCGAAAGAGTTCCCGCCGGATGCGCCGCCCTGATGACATCGAAACCCGTCTTCCCCTCGGCAAGCTCTCCCGTCACATGGCTCACGATGTGTGTGACATGGGAATAGTGTTCGAGAACCATCATTTCGCTAACCCGCACCCCTCCTTTTCCCGAAATACGGCCCACGTCGTTGCGTCCCAGGTCAACTAACATGACGTGTTCGGCACGCTCCTTCGGATCGGCCAGCAACGCCTGTGAACGCCGAGCATCTTCCTCCGGATCTCCCGATCTGCGGACCGTCCCTGCAATGGGTCTGAGATCAACGGTTTTCCCGGTGACCCTCACAAAAAGCTCCGGAGAAGAGCCGACCAAGGAAAAAGGTCCATTCTCGATAAGATAAAGATAGGGAGAAGGATTGATGGAGCGAAGAACGCGGTACAGGGTCAAGGGAGAACCTTCCCAGTCGAATTCAAAGCGACGGGAAAGAACAACCTGAAAAATGTCTCCGGCCCTGATGTGCTCCTTCGCCCGTTCAACGGCCTGCTTGAATTTTTCAGCATCCGGAATCTCCCGGACAGCAAAGCGTCCTCTCTGTTCAGAAAGAGCGGGTTTCGGAAGGGGGCGCGACAAGAAAAGTGATTCCCAGAATGTCTGGAGACGCACCCTCGCCTCTTCATAAAGACGGACCGGGTCACCATTCTGACGATCAGCCCAGGTCATGATCCGAATTTTTTGAAGGGCATGATCGAAAATGACCATGATTTCGGGAACGACGAAGTCCAGGTCCGGAAAATCATCGGCGTGCGGAAGAGTATGCGGCAGATCCTCGAAACACCGGACCATGTCGTAGGAAAAGTATCCGATCGCCCCCTGGGAAAAGACGGGGAATCTGCTGTCGACAAAGGCATCCAGAGAAGCCATCGCATGAGAAAAGCTGTCGAGGAGATCTCCTTCATGGTGGACCGATGAAACGACCCGTCCTTCCCGGAATGTCTGGACAGTCACTCCGCCTTTGAGGGTCCCCCTGAAAGAGAAATGAACCCCCGACCCCACAAAGGAATATCGCCCCCAGCGGTCCCCTCCCGTCGCGCTCTCGAGAAGAAATTTCGGAGCGGCGGACGGAAGGGCGGAATAGACGCCAGGAGGCGTCAGAAAATCGGACAAAGCCTCTCCCACGACGGGAACAAGCCTGTGGCGTTTCATCTCCGAAAGAAAATCCACGGAAGACGTTGACAGAATCACGAGCCTCCCCCTTTTTCCCGAAGTCTTCTCCAGAGGGTCGATCGACCGATACCAAGGAGGCGGGCCGCTTCGGACATGTTGCCGTTTGTCCGCTCCATGGCTTTCTGAATCAGCGCGTCCTCAATGTTTTTAAGAGGCTGAGGAAGAGACAGCACCGAATCCAGGAAGGGGCGCTCGCCAGGCGGTGTCCAGAGATCCCTGGGAAGGTCCTTGACATCCACCATGCGCCCCGTAGACAGCAGAACGGCATGCTCCATAATGTTCTGAAGCTCCCTGATGTTTCCCGGATAGTCATGATTGAGAAGCACGTCCAGGGCGGACTGGGTCACCCCCTCAATGTTTTTCCCGAACTCGGCGGTGTACCTCGCGAGAAAGGCCGATACCAGAAGAGGAATATCCTCCCGTCTCTCCCGGAGTGGGGGCAGTGAGAGCGGGACGACCCGGAGCCGGTAGTACAGATCCTTGCGGAACGATCCCTCTTCGATGGCTTTTTTCAAATCCCGATTCGTGGCCGCGATGACCCGGACATCGACCTTCAGAGTTTTCGTTCCTCCGACCCGCTCGAATTCCTCCTCCTGAAGGACTCGCAGAAGCTTGACCTGCATGGCGGCGGAAATTTCCCCAATTTCATCCAGAAAAAGCGTTCCCCCCGAGGCCATTTCAAATCGGCCCGGCTTGCTTGATACCGCGCCCGTGAAGGCTCCGCGGACATGGCCAAACAGTTCGGATTCGAGGACACCCTCCGACAGCGCGGCACAGTTGACCTTAATGAAAGGGCCTTCTTTCCGGGGGCTGTTTTCGTGGATGGCATGCGCCACCAACTCCTTGCCGGTCCCGCTTTCACCTTCGATCAGTACGGTCGACTTGCTCTGGGCCACGACCGGCAAAAGGTCGAACAGCTCTTTCATCCGCTGGCTCTGACCGATGATCCGGCCGAAGGAATAACGTCCTTTCAACTCCTTGCGCAGTTCAGCGATCTGGGTCACGTCATGAAAGATTTCGACCCCGCCTATGACCTGCTCCTCGGCATTGCGCAGAAGGGCCGTATTGACGCGGACGAGTCGGCTCCTCCGGTGGTGGTCCGTGAGGGTGATTTCGTAATTTCTGAAGGATTCTCCCGTTTCGAGTGTCTTTTCCAGAAGGCAGCGTGCGCTGCACACGGAAGTTCGCATGGCCTTCTGGCAATCCATTCCGGAAAAGTCCCCTTCCGGCATGCCCAGGATTTCACGGGCGGCTCGGTTCATGTACAGGATCTTCTTGTCGAGTCCTATCGCAACGACTCCTTCTTCGAGCGAGTCCAGAATGATCGCGGGACCGAGTCCGGAAAAGGACCCATTTGCGAGGTCAATGGCAGAAGAGATTCCCGCCGATTCAGAATTTTCCCAGGATGAAAGCACGGGAAGAAAAGAGGGATTTTGATTGGCCATATCAGCAGAACTCCGGCTCACGCCCTTAACGGAAACCCCGGATCCGACGTTGTTCTCAATTCCGGAAAGCGCCACCCGGAGAAAGTGTCAAGGCTCCGGCTGGACAGGTCACAAGGCACAACCTGCATCGGATGCAGTCGGCGTATCGGAGGGCCGGGGCCTTCTCTCCGAGATGTCCGGGTGTCTCCAGACCGAGAACTCCGGTCGGACAAAGCTCCTCGCAACTTCCGCAAGGGCCGACCTGAAAACAGGTCGCGGCCTTCCAGAGTATGGCTCCTCCCGCCACCCGAAAAAGGCCGGGAATGTCCATCATACCATCGGCCGCATCCAAACCCAAATCATCCCCCGCCTCTTGCATGCTACCGATTCCCCTGAAAAAGGCCAGCCCATCCCAGCGCGACAAGAGTCTTCGAATCACGAATCATCCCCGATCTGACGAGTTCGGATATCTCATCCTGGGCATAGAATACGGGTGGCTCGATCCATTCATCCTCTTCGGGCTGGGGATTGCCGAGTCTTCCCCCTTTCGCCAGAACAAGGTGGATGACCTCGTCGCAAAATCCGGGCGTGGTCCAGATCGATGTCATCACCCGAAGGGTCATTCCCGTTATTCCGGTTTCCTCGCGCAATTCTCGGGCAGCCGCGACCAGAATATCTTCCCCTTCTTCGATCTTTCCAGCCGGAATTTCAAGGATGGCACTCTCCACAGCCGGACGATACTGACGGATGAGAACAATCCGTCCGTCATCAAGGACAGGGAGAATGGCAACTCCTTGGCCAAAGCGGACGATTTCGAAATCCCGGGCGGCTTTTTCTCCCGGAACCTCCATGAGGTCCACACTTATTCTCCGTCCCTTCCAGACGATCATCCCTCCCCCGATCGAATATTGAATGTTGGTTGATTATATGCTATTTTCTGCACCCATGGTAGACAAACAATATGTCCTCACCCCGGATAAAAAAGGTGCCCTGACAAGCGGTCTCTTCCATGGGTCGGCCCTCGTTCTGTCCGGCATTCTCTCTTTCGGCTACATCGTCCACCACCAGACCTCCTCGCTCTGGTTTTATCTTTTCTTCGGAGCCTTCTGGCTCGTTCTCTTTTCGGGATTCACCTCCATCGTGAACCAGTGTCTTCTTCTGACCCCCCGCTCTCTCAAGTCCATCAGGACAACGGGTTCCTCGATCATCCTGGAATGGAAAAACGGGGATGCCGACGAACTCGTCCGCAAAATCCAGTGTCATGGAAGCCGGACCATTCTCGGAATTTGGGGACAAACGGTCGACAAAAGAAGAGTCCAGACAACCCTCCGGCGAAACTCCCTTCCCCCCGAAAAGGTCCAGGAACTTCTGTCGGACATCGATCGGATTCAGGCTCTCGAAAAGCGGACTGCCTGACCTCTTGCCTTCAGGACCGCTCTCCCTTAACCTTTTGAGAGAGGGACTTATTGAAGACTGATCGCTCCCTGACAAGGAAAAAGGGTTAATGGCATCAAAAGACACTTCGCTTTTCGGCCTTGCGAAACGACATCCCTTGCTGACCTCCGTTTTTGGGTTCTGGGGATTCGGCTATACATTCATGGTTCCGAACTTTCTGGGGGGTCGCTTCCTCTCGGCCTTCTTTCATGCGGTAGGGAGCAACCCGTCAAAGGTGTTCATGGGTTTCGGAGCCCTTTTTTTCATGGTCTTTCTTTTTGCCGGCATCGTCCCTTTTGGCCTTTGGTATTTCGTGTGCAAGGCGCTCGAAAGCGGCGACGATCCGACATCCAACACGGGAAACGGTTAGAGCATGCATGGATTTCTTGGAACAAAAGCCGACTTCTGGTGGGACCTGACGATCACCAGTGAAACGATCGTTTTTTCCTGCCTGTTTTTCGGAGCCTATCTCGGACGCAAACATCGCGGAACGGCCCACCATAACTCCATGCTTCTTTCGACCATTCTGGTGGCCGGGTGGTTCCTGATGTATCTTGCCCAGCAATATATCGTCGGAATCGTCGGGTTCGGCGGCCCACAAATGATCAAATACATGGTCTATTATCCGATCATCATCTTCCATTCCCTTGTTTCCACCGCAGCCCTGATCCTGACGGGAGTCGTTGTCTTTAACGGCTTCATGTCGACAGAGGTATTGAACGGACAGCGAATCCTCAAGAAGAATCCTCTGGTTCATAAGCGGCTGGGCTGGGTCACCCTTCTTTCCTTCGTCTTTTCCATCGTTACAGCCTACACCGTTTATGCCATGCTCTTTGTGATCTATAATCCAGCCAGAACCCCCACCTATGGCATCAAGTCTTCGATCGGCGCCCTATCCGGAATCGGGGCCTTTGTTCTGATTGGCCTTCTCACCCTCTTCTGGTACCTGAACCGTAGCCGGGTGAGAACGGGAACCTGATAAAAACGGATCTTGTCGATCTATTCCGAAAATGACAAAAAAAAGGCAACCCGATTTGGGTTGCCTTTTTTTTATTGAAATGGCCTCAGTAATACTCGACCGTATCGATCCCTTTCCGGGACACATAATTAAAGAAAAGATTCGAAGGCAGGCCGTCCCGATGGAAGGTATAGGGACTCTTGGGAAATATGAGCCGCTTCATGATTGAGCGCGGAGAATAAAAAGACCTCTGGACCCAGTCAATCCCGGTTTCGACGTCTTCCTTGGTCATGTTTTTAGGGATGAACATACAGACATGGCCCGATGAATATTGATCGGCGGTCGGGTCGACGACTCTATTTTCCAGATTGAGCCGTTCCCGGAGTGGCGTTCCCTCTCTCGGAGAGACGATACTGAAAAAGGCGAGAGGCGCCCGGACTTTCTCCAGAAACTCCAGTGTCGCCGGGAAAACATCCTTCGTATCATGATCGAGACCAAACATCAGATTCAGGGAGTAAAAAAGCCCTCTCCGTTCCATGGCCTTCAAAAGATCGATGTAATCCTTCACATGATTCTGTTTTTTATGGATGGCGTTGAGATTTTCCTGATTGATGCTCTCCATTCCGATGTTGACATGGATGCACCCGGCATCGATGGCCAAATCCAGAAGCTCTTCGTCATGGTTCGTGTTCAGGGTCCAGAGACAGCTCCATTTGATCCCCAGCGGCTTCAAAGCCTTGAACAGTTCTCTGGCAAAGGTGTGTTTCCCCGTCAGCTGATCGTCAATGAACTGGAACTGGTTGATCCCCATGATCCGCTTCTGGGTCGCAATCTCCTCGACGATATTTTCGATAGGGCGCATCCGGTAGGCCCCATCGTAAACGACTGGAACCTCGCAAAAATCACAGTGATAATTGCATCCGCGGGTCGCCTGAATCGGCATCATATGAATCCGGTATCGCGACAGATCGAGCAATTCATAACGGGGACGTGGAAGGGATTTCATGTCGCAGGGCTGATCGCCTTTGTAGATCGATTTCATTTTCCCTGCCCTTAGATCATCGAGAAGGGGCTGCCACACATGCTCCGCTTCCCCTACCACCACGCTGTCTGCATGAACAAGCGTATCGGCAGGATGAAGCGTGGCATGAAACCCGCCCATGACAACAGGAATTTTTCTCTCCCGGAACTTCTTTGATATTTCATAGGCTCTCTGAGCCGACCCTGTTGTCGTCGTGATGGCCACCAGATCGAAGTCACCATCGAACGGGATTTTCTGGACCTTGTCGTCGATCACCGTGACATGGTCGGACTCGGGGGTGAGTCCTGCCAGGTAGGCGGTAACCATCGTCATGATCAGTCTTTTCTTTGACTGGACAGGTGTTCCTGACAACCGCATCAGGGTGGGTTGCACAAAAAGTATGCGAAGATTTTTCTCATTACCCATCTCTAACTCCTTTCCTCGATCTTTCAAGACACCATATCCAGAGAATTCGTAAGAGTAACGCTTTCTCTATCCTGAAGCTGACGTCTTAACTATAGTTCGCACTCAAATCGTAGTCAATCGACATCCAGCCAGGATTGATGCAAAATAAATTCGAGTCATTTTAATTTCTGGAGAACAGGGACGACCTTGAAACAAAGCGAAATGACGCATCGGATCATCGCTTCGATCCGGTCTGATGAGGGGCGCTCGAAGGCCATTTGGAAGGGGATGACCCTTGAAACAGTCTTCCAGCCCGTCTTCGCGGTTGCACAAAGAAGAATAGTCGGCGTCGAAGCCCTGGCACGTGGCGTGAATCACCAGGGAACCCCCCTTCTCCCCCGTGACATATTCCCTTCTGCAACAACGCTTGAGCAGACCGTCTTCCTTGATCGTCTCCTTCGAACGATCCATCTTCTCAACTTCAGCCGCATTTTTCCCGACCCTCTTTGGCTATTCTTGAACGTAGACCCCAAAGCGGCCACTTCAGGCCGAAAATTCGGTCGATTTTTCCAAGAAATTCTCGAATGGACCGGAGTCGATCCCCAAAAACTGGTCGTCGAAATCCTCGAGTCCGCAATTGATGAAAAGTCCTTGTTGACGGAAGCAGCGGCTTATTATCGGGATTGCGGAACACTGATCGCGATCGATGACTTCGGGTCGGGACATTCCAACTTCGA
Source organism: Nitrospirota bacterium (assembly GCA_021820445.1). Lineage (GTDB taxonomy): Bacteria > Nitrospirota > Leptospirillia > Leptospirillales > Leptospirillaceae > UBA4572. The sequence goes on from JAKADN010000002.1 coordinate 56,452, forward strand.
CCGGATCTGGTCGATCAAGCCTGAAATCGTAAAAATTGACCGCAGCATGATCCTGCATGCATCCAAAAGCATGGATGTGCGCAGACTCATGCCAGAAATGGTTTCTCTTGTTCGCGCCTCAGGCTCGCTTTGCCTGATCGAGGGGATAGAAAGTCCGGAAGAAGGGCGGATCGCGCTGGAAACCGAGACCGATTTTGTGCAAGGATTTCATTTCGGACGACCGGAAGTTCACCCAGACATTGCCACCGGATTTCAATTCGAACGGCTTCTCGAAGACATCCAAAATGCCGATCCCCCGCAAAAAGACTCCCTCGCATTTTCAAAAATACTCGAACGATTTTACTCCCTTGTCGATTCGACTCCGGACAAGCGGCAAAAAATGACCCTGGACGGCCTCTTCTCCGACTATCCGTGTGTTGTCCGCTATTTCATCCTCGACGACAAAGGCCAACAGGTCGGGGTCAATATGGACCGCCTCTCCTTCGGAGGGGTCGACCACCGGTTTCGTCCCCTTATGGATACTTCTCGTGCCAACTGGTCCCATCGGGCCTATTTCCGGCATGCCATGGGCCATTTTGGTCATGTCCATATTTCGGAGCCCTATCTCTCCACAACCGGGGTCCATGTGTGCCGGACCATCTCCCTCGCGGTCAATGCGACGGGACCGATTCGGGTCCACTGTCTCGATCTCGACTGGCCTCTCCTTTCGCAAAGGATTTCCCTCTGAAGCATAGGTCTGACCATGGACTCCTTCTGGATTAGTGGTACCATGGAAAGGCTTTCATGCACGGAATGAGGACGCGGTGATTTTGAAGATTGCCACCTTCAATTGCGGGAGGATCCATGAGCAAGGTTCTCGATGACGTTCTTTCAGCGAACAAGGCCTATTCCTCAGATTTTGGCAAGAAGGGAGAACTTCCCCTCCCTCCTGGTCGACAATTCGCCATTCTGACGTGCATGGACGCCCGGATCGATCCGGCCAAGATGGCGGGTCTTTCGGAGGGGGATGCCCACGTCATCAGAAATGCCGGAGGTAGGGCCAGTGACGATGCCATTCGCAGCCTCGTCATCTCCTACAAGCTGCTCGGAACGAAGGAGTGGTTCGTCATCCATCATTCGGATTGCGGCATGATGCTCTTCGATGATGATGTTATGCGAAATCTCCTCTCGAAAAGCCTAGATACCGCAAGCATAGGGCCGAAAGGATGGGAAGACCACGGAAAGGGTCCGGGATCACAGGAAGCGGACTACCTGAACTTTCTGACCTTCAAGAACCTGGAAAAGTCCGTGCTGGAAGATGTGGAAAGAATCAGACGTTCACCCCTCGTTCCCGCACGGATTCCGATATACGGATTCTATTATGACGTCAAAACGGGACGGCTGGTGGAGGTTCCGGCGGCCATGAAGGCTGGGAAAAAATCCTAGAGACGCTTTTCACAAGTTTAGACATATGGTGCGCCCGGCTGGAATCGAACCAGCGACCCACAGCTTAGAAGGCTGTTGCTCTATCCGACTGAGCTACGAGCGCGATAGCAAGGATAAAACGGTGGAAATCTAATAGATTTCCACCGTTTTACTGGAATGAATGACGATTAGTGGCACATCACAAAGCTGAAGGCATGGCGAACCGGATGGACCATGTCATGAACCATCGGCAACGGGGCGAAGAGAAGAAGATAGAGAGTCACGGGGATCCACAGCAAAAAACTGACGGCCGTCAAAACCTGCCACCAAGCCACCCGGGATCCGGATACACCTTCGACTCCAACAACCGGCACTACCTTTACCTCGCTCATCATGCAAACCTTTCAAAATTATGAATGATTCCCGGGGATGAACTTTTAAGCTCCCCCGTTCCCCTTCCACGACCCCATCTCGACCGGCTCCCCGTCATGACACCCCCTATCAAGAGGGGTATTGTCGCTGGAGGCCACCGGCTTGACCATCCCCTTGGACAGGAGATAGGCCTCAACCTCCTCGCCACTCACATCGGCCAGCATGGATCCATCGATCTCAACGCAAGGGGAGAGACGCTGTCCGGACTTTCTGACCATTTCGCTGTAGGCTTCGACGCTCGCAATGATATTGATATCCTCGAAGGGGAGGTTGTATTTCGCAAAAACCGCACGCACTCCTCGACTCCACCCGCATGAGGGCTTGAGGTAGGCGCGGATCGAGATGCTCTTTGATTCGCTCATGTTTTTCCCTTTCCGTCCTTATTTTCAGACTGATTCGCTTCATCCAGACGAGGTCAGGATGGCTCATTCTATCCGATTTTTCTGTCCCGCTTCAAGTTAAGGATCTCAGCCATCGAACTGGACCGATCGAAGAGACAAGCTTCCCCAACGAAATCCCGTCACGGGAAATGTCACCCTGGAATACCCTTCCGCCGCTCCCAGAGCAACGAACAGCGGGGCAAAGTGCTCGAGGGTCGGGTGAGACTTTCGGGGATGGGGGGCGCGCGTTTCAAAATCAAGAAGTGAAGAAATATCACTCTTTGAGAGAGCCTCCGCCACCCATTGGTCGAAGGAGAGAGCCCAGGGTCTGGGGGGAGCATGGAGATTCGGATCCAATTCACCGAGATTGTGAGTCATGCCACCACTGGCGAGAAAAAGGATCCCCTCCTCCCGTAACGGAGCGAGGCTTTTTCCCAACGCGTACAGTTTTTCCGGAGAGAACCCAGGAAGAGAAAGACCCAATACGGGAATTTTCCCCTCGGGAAACAGTCCCGCAAGAGGAACCCACATCCCATGATCGAGACCCCGGGAGGGGATTGGACGCAGATCTTCTAAGCCTGGCATGGAAGCGAGTCTTCTCCCAAGCTCCGGGGAAACGGGAGAGGGGTAGGTCAATTGATAGAAACGCTCAGGAAAGCCCCAGAAATCATAGATGAGGGGAACGGGATCAAGGGGACCGATCATGGGATGCGACGTGACCCAATGGGCCGAAAGGACAAGGATCGCCTTCACTTGTCCGATCGATTTTCCCCACAGGCCGAGACTCTCGCGCCATTCCGTGTCTTCGAGAGAGAGAGGCGCACCATGGGATACAAAGCCGACAGGAAGCAACCCCATCAGATCCCCTTCGATTCCAGCCAGGACTCGAGCGAAATGAGGTTCATTCCAAAATCCGTTACGGCCGAATTGCGTTGTGCGACATTGTCGGAAAGCGCCATCCGAATGACATCGGGAGTCAGAAACGGCTTGGGAAGAAGCAGTTTCTGGATCACACCAGAGGCCATCATCGCGGCCACCGGAGCCGCAAGGATAGGCGCTTTCAGGTGAAGACTTTTTCGGATGGACTCCATCATTTCCCGATAGGTATAAATGCGTGGTCCTGCCACTTCGAGGATCTTTCCTGCCATCTCTGGTCGGTCCGGAATGCGGGCGAGAATGGAGGCGAGATCCCCTGCGAAAACGGGCTGAATCCTGGCCGTTCCGGGCCCAATCATGGGCAGAACGTGAAGGGTGCGGCCAAAGGTGATGAACTGGTTGATCGACTTGTCCCCATCCCCGAAAACGAGGGAAGGTCGCACGATCGTAAAAGGAATTCCGGAGGAGGCAACGGCCTCCTCCGCCTTTTTCTTGGTTCTGTGGTAGGCACTCGGAGCATTGATCGCCGCTCCGATGGCGCTGACGTGGATGAAGCGGGATGGAGGATTACGGGCAAGGATCCTGAGGGATTCGACCACTCCCCTGTAATGGATGTCCTCGTATTTCTGGTCCCGGGTCTCCGCCAAAATTCCCGGAAGATAATAAACGAGGTCACAATTCTCCAGCGCACTTTCGAAAGACTCCGGCCTTGCGACATCGAATTTTCTCCAGGAAATCCCGGCAACACTCTCTTTGGGTGGATTCCGGGAGAGGACCCGTAATTCTTTCTTCCCTTCCTTTTCGATTGCTGATAAAAGATATCGACCGATGAATCCGGTTCCTCCGATGATCGCGATAGCTCCCATGGACACTCCTTCTTACCCCTTGAAGACCGTTCCGGATGATCCTCCCAGACCGGCCAGAGCCCTGACTGCCTTTGAAAGGGCATGGGCCCATGGCTCGACATCCGAAGGCTGATTCCACCAACCAAGTGAAACGACGACGGATCCCTGCCCTTCACGAGAAGAAAACCCCAAGGCAGTTAGAACATGAGACACTTTAAGAGACTGGGAGGAACAGCTGGATCCCGTTCCAACGATCACCCGGTCCCGGTCCATGAGGGACAGCAGGGCCTGGCCATCAAAGCCCGGAAGAAGAAGGTTGATGATTCCCGGCCGGCGCACACTGTTATCCCCGACAAATGTTAATCGTGAAAAATCGGAACGGACCTTCTGGACCAGAAGCCGGTCAAGTTCCTCCAGGCATTTTTTTTCCCGGACAGCATGATGGACTGCATGGCGGACCGCCTCCGCCAGACCTTCCGCAAGAAAAACCGGCTGCGTCCCCCCTCGCCGCCCCTCTTCCTGCGCCCCCCCATGAATCAACGGGACCATGCGGACACCGCGCCGGATGCAAAGGACCGATATGCCGGACGGACCTCCGATAGAGGCGGACGAGAGGGTCAGCAGATCGAAGGGGCGTCCCGCAAAATTCGGCAGTTCCCACCCTTCGGCCGCAACAAAATCAGTATGAAAAATCCCTCCCTGCGACCGGACGAATTTCCCGATCTCGTCGATCGCCTGCACATGCCCAGTCTCCGGGTTGACGCGCTGAACAGAAACGATCACCCTTCCTCCGGGCCAACGACTCTTCAGCGCCTCCAGGTCGACATGGCCATTCCCGTCAAGCGACAGAAACGCCACCTTTGTCCCCCTCTGTTCCTGAAGGAAACGGGCCGCGTTGACGATGGACACATGCTCCAGGGGGGAGATCAGAATATGATCTGCCGACCCCCCACCTGGGAATCGGACCCCGGAAAGGGCCCATGTATTCGCTTCCGAGCCCGAGGAGACAAAGACCACCTCAGAGGATTCACATCCCAGGTAGTCGGCCACATGCTCACGAGCTTTCTCAAGCCTCTCAGAGGCGTGAAGCCCATTTCTGTGTCGGGCCGTTGCCAGAACGGGATCATGGCACGACCTTTCCATCACTTCTTTCACGCCAGGCCGCAATAGGGGAACCGATTCGGCATGCATGTTGATTTCATCCACTCACCCACCTCCTGGTCTCTATTCCTGAGCCTTTCCAGATCTTTCAAAAACGGTCGTTTTGGGATATGATACCACGGTCATTTTTACAGATAATACCGGAACTGACATCTAGGGAAGCCCAATGCACAACGAAGAGATCGAATCCATTCTCCTAGACACAAAAACAATTGCCGTCGTGGGGATTTCCGACAAGCTGGGCCGCCCGAGCCTGACGGTTTCAAGCTACCTCAAGGACCACGGATACGAGGTCTTTCCCGTCAACCCCAACCTTTCTTCAGTCGCCCACGTTCCCTGCTACCCCGACCTGAAGAGCCTTCCGGTCACTCCGGACCTGGTCGTGATTTTCAGAAAAGCTTCCGATGTCCCCGATGTTGTTCGAGAGGCGGTGGCGACTGCTGTGCCAAAGGTCTGGATTCAGGAAGGGATCGTGAGCGAAGAAGCCTACAATATGGCTGAAATAGCCGGAATGGCTGTCGTCATGGACAAGTGCATCATGAAGGAACACGCCAGGCTTGTGAGGGAATGCCGGATCCAGAAGGGCCACGCCTAGCCTGTCCCCAATTCGCGAACCGAATCGTTGCCCAATCCCGACGGATATATTATACTTATCCGGTTTTTCCGCTTCTTCCTCCAAATGGCGATGTAGCTCAGTCGGCAGAGCAGGTGAATCATAATCACTCGGTCGGGGGTTCGAATCCCTCCATCGCCACCAAAGTTCCCAAGGACTTTCAGGACAACCACCGATAGTTGACCTGCCGCCCGACTATGGCACTCGTAAGGCAGGACCCAAGCTTCCTTTCCTTCCAAGATTTTGGACATCAAAAGGAAGTGAACGGACTGCACCTATTCCGTTCCTTGCGGACCAATGAATTGTGACCGACAGGAAATGAGACGAGCGGCAAGTACGATTCACGTACAGAATTCAAGGGCTGGCTCGAAAATCATCTCAAAAAGTAACGATTTTCTTCAGACTTCCGTTAAAACAATTCATCCGGAAAAGCCCCTACCCTCGCGACTCCTCGTCCTCACCCCTCTTCACGTCCGTGAGATCAGGGAAGACCCGCTCATCGATACGCACCGCACGGCTTGAACGGTAGACCCCTGGCCTCCCCCTGAATCGAAGGGCCTTTTCGATCGTGAGGTTGATGGGATCGTCCATATACTGGTCGAGGTAGATCACATCCCCCGGCTTCCACGCCATGACTTCGGAGAGGCGGGCCTGGGATCGTCCGAGTTCGGCGACGAGCTTCACCGGAATGGAGTCGAGCTGCTGGCGAAGACGCAGGATCCACCGGTGGTCGACTTCGTACTGGTCGCTCTGGAATCCCGTGTACAGCTTTTCCTTGATCGGTTCGATGGTCGAATAGGGGATACAGATATACACAGGCCGACCCTGACCGTCGATATCGAGTCGGTAGGTCAGGGAAATGACCATTTCGGTGGGGGAGACGATCGCGGAAAACTGGGGGTTAATTTCGGAGCGGATATAGGTGACTCCGATATGATGGACCGGCGCCCAGGCTTTTTCGAAGTCTCCGATGGCCTGATTCAGGATGTTGCGGGTGATCCGGTTCTCGATGGGAGAAAAGTCCCGTCCTTCGACCTTGACATGTCCCCGTCCCACCCCACCGAAAAGGTGATCGACCAGCAGATAGACCATGCGGGCGTCGATGATCAGGAGAAAATTCCGCTTCATGGGTTCGAGACGGAGGATGTTGATGTTCGACGGAAGCGCCACTTTCTTGATGAACTCGCCGAACTTGATCATCTCGGTGGACACCGGTGAAAATTCGACGGCCTTCCGGAGTGTCGAGGAAAGAGTCACCTGAAAGAAGCGCGCAAACCGCTCGTTGACGATCTCGAGGGTGGGCATCCGACCACGAATGACCCGCTCCTGACTCGCCAGGTTGTATTCACGCGTCTTTTTGCCGGGCTCTTCCTGGACTTCGGGCTTCTGGGTCTCGATATCCCCTTCGACAATTCCCCGGAGCAGGGCGTTGACCTCGTCCTGAGACAGAATGTTTTCAGCCATCGACAGCCAGCCTCCCGAGATTCAGCTTGATGCGGAGCCTCCCTCCGCAAAGAGGACCATTCCTTTCAAAACTTATCGGCCGTTTTGACGAATCAAGACACCGGGAGACCCAGACATCCCCCGAGAAATGACCGCATCTCCTTTTCTGCAGCCTCCGCGGCCTCTTTGTGATAGGCCGAGCGATCTTCGCAGAAAAATCCATGGCCGGCTCCGGGGTAGGTGACAATCCGGAATTTTTTGCCGGCTTTCTGGAGACTGTCCGAGACCGCCTTTCGTTCTTCCGCAGGAATGAAGGAATCCGCTTCTCCATAAAGGAGGAGGAGGCTCGCATCAATTTTCCCGACATGGGCCAGCGGAACCTCCGTGTGCCCCGGGAAATACCCTTTCTGAGCCCCGATTCCCCCTCCATAAAAACAGACGGCACAATGGATCTCCCTCCCCAGCCATTCCGACGACAGGAATGCGAGACGTCCTCCCATGCAGAATCCGACCACGGCAATCCGCCCCCCATCGACCCGGGGATCCTCCTTGAGAAGCCGGACGGCCCTGGCGATATCCTCTCGCGCCTCCGCATCCTTCATCCGGGAAAGGTTGTTCATGGCCGTTTCCCTGTCTTCATAGGACACCACGCGCCTCTCCTGAGGAAGCCGATGGTAGAGGTCAGGGGTGACCGCCACCATTCCCCAGGAGGAGAGCCGCTCGGTCAGCCCCCGAAAATGTTTATTGACTCCGTAGGCTTCCATCAGAATGACGATTCCCGGGACCTTTCCTTTGCCTTCCGGCATTGCGCGAAACGCAAAGCCGCGGTCGACCCATTCTCCCATCAGTGACGCTCCTTTCTATCCGTTTTTCAAGGTGGCCATATCGATCACGAAGCGGTAGCGAACATCTCCGGCCAAGGTCCGTTCATAGGCCTCGTTGACCTTCTGGATGGGAATCAGCTCGATATCGGACACGATCCCATTCTGGCCGCAGTAGTCGAGCATTTCCTGCGTTTCCCGGATTCCTCCAATGAGGGAGGCGGTCAGATTCCTCCGGCGTGAAATGAGAAGAAAGGAATGGATGGACAGAGGTTTCTCCGGGACGCCAAGAAGAACGGCCGCCCCATCCTTCCGAAGGGCCCCGAGATAGGGAGCGAGATCATGGTCTGCGGAAACGGCATCCACCATCAGATCGAAGCGGTTCGCCACCTTGGCACCCCATCCGTCCTTTTTCGTCAGGACGAAGTCGTGGGCCCCGAGTCTTTTGGCATCCTCTTCCTTTGCCGGAGAGGTACTGAATACGGTGACGCGCGCCCCCATGGCCCTGGCGAGCTTGATCGCCATGTGTCCGAGCCCACCCAGGCCGACGACCCCGACCTCGCTCCCTTCCCGGACATGGAACCGGCGAAGCGGCGAATAGGTCGTGATCCCGGCGCACAGGAGCGGCGCCACCTGGGAGAGGGGCAGGTTGCCCGGAAGGCGTAGAACGAAATCTTCCGAAACGACGATCAGGTTCGAATACCCTCCGTAAGTCGGAGTCTTTCCGTCTCTCTCAACGGAATTGTAGGTCCAGACCGGCCCGGAATCGCAAAACTGTTCCTCTCCTTCCCGGCAGGAAGGGCAGACGCGGCAGGAATCGACCATGCACCCGACTCCGGCCAGATCTCCGACAGCGAACCGTGTCACCTCCGATCCCGTCGCGATCACCTTCCCGGCGATCTCATGACCCGGAACCATCGGGAAACGGGCCCCGCCCCACTCGTCGCGGGCCTGATGAATATCCGAGTGGCAAATTCCCGCGTACAGAATTTCGATGACGACATCCCTGGCCCCCGGATCCCTTCGTTCGAAGGAAAAGGGTTCGAGGCGACTTTTTGCCGCTCTTGCGGCGTATCCTTGGGCTTTGATCATTGATGGCCCCTTCGTTCGGGTTGGCGGATTGTTGACTGATCAAGGGAAAAACTCGATGGAGATTCCGAAAATCCTAGGGAATCCCTTTCTGACTGACCTTGTTTCTGATCCTACCCCAGGGATTCCCCGAAAACAAGGCGTCTCCCTATGGGAATCCGACTCCGATTCCGGACGCAACGCACAAAAAACTGCTATACTCTTCCGGGTGGAATTCTACGAATATAAACACACCCCGAAATGGAGGCGTTCATGTTCAATCCCTGGCACGATCTATCCCTCGGCAGCAATGCTCCCCATGAAATCCAGGTCCTGATCGAAATTCCGGCAAAAAGCCGGGTCAAGTACGAGCTGGACAAGGAAACGGGGCTCATGCGCGTCGACCGGATCCTTCACAGCGCCGTCTACTACCCCACAAATTACGGACTCATCCCGCAGACCTACTGCGAGGACAACGACCCCCTCGACGTCTTTGTCTTCTCCAGTGAATCCCTCCTCTCGAATTCCATTGTCACGGTCCGTCCCGTGGGGATCATCCACATGGAAGACGGCGGAGAAAAGGACGACAAGATCGTCGCCGTCATGGTCAAGGATCCGGAGTGGGGCCAATATCGCCATATCGAAGACCTCATCCCGCACCGAATCCGTGAACTCACCCAGTTTCTCAAGGACTACAAAACCCTCGAAAACAAACAGGTCGTCGTGAGCGACGTCGAGGGGAACACCGTCGCCAAAAAGTCCATCGAGGATGCCATCGCCCTTTACGGATCCAAGAAGAGCCAGCTCGTCAAAAAGTCCCGGTAGGATCTCATGCAGGAAGACGTTCGTCCCGGCCTCTCGGTCCGGCTCGACGCCGTCACAAAGCTATACAACGTGGCCGGGGATGAGCTTCCCGCCATCCGGGGGGTCACCCTCTCCTTCGACAAAGGGGAGGCCCTGGCCTTGGTGGGAAGCTCCGGATCCGGCAAATCCACGCTCCTTCATCTCTCCGGACTTCTCGACCGCCCGACAACCGGGGCCGTCTACTATGAAAACCGGCGAGTGGACTCGCTTTCTCCTTCCGACCGGGCCATTCTGAGGAACCGGTCGGTGGGATTCGTATTTCAGAACTTTCAGCTCATCCCCCGGACAACCGCCCTCGAAAACGTCGAGATGCCGCTCCTCTACAGGGGGGTTCCCTCACGGGAACGCCGGGAAAGAGCCCGGGAACTTCTCCTGTCGGTGGGAATGGGGGACAGGGAGAGGCATTACTCCTCCCAGCTTTCGGGAGGCCAGCAGCAGCGGGTGGCCATCGCCCGGGCCCTGGTCGCCTCCCCCGGCCTTCTCCTGGCCGACGAACCCACCGGGAATCTCGACAGCCGCTCGGCTGTGTCCGTGCTTGAACTCCTCATGAAGGCCCAGGAACGCACCCGCATGACGCTTGTTCTGGTCACCCATGACCCCGAGGTCGCCCGATTCGCGTCGAGAACCGTCCGCGTTCGGGACGGACTCCTGGAGAAGGCCTGATGTTTCTCGTGTCTCTGGGCTTGAGGGCCCTTCTCAGGAATCCCTACCGTTCGATCCTGACCTCCCTGGGCATCGTCATCGGGGTTCTCTCGGTCATCGTTCTCGTCAGCATTGGCCTCGGTGCCAAGGCCCTGGTCCTGCAAAGCATCCAGAACCTTGGCCCCAACCTTCTCGTCGTCATTCCAGGAAGCGTCACCGATTCGGGGGCCCAGGTGGGAGGCGGGACGGATACGACCCTGACCCTGGAGGACGCCCAGGCTATCCGCCACGACTGTCCGGACGTCTGGAATGCCTCGGGAGCCCTCCGGACCGCGGCCCAGGTCCAGTCCTCCCATGCCAACTGGTCGACGGTCATACTCGGGGCCGAACCGAACTATCTGCCGGTTCGCGACTGGCATCTGGCCCGTGGCGGATTTTTCGGAGCCGAAGAGGAGGCCTCCGCCGCTCGCGTCGCCGTGCTCGGCCATCTGGTCGCTTCCCGACTCTTCGGGCTCGAGGATCCCCTCGGGAAGTTCATCCAGATCAACCACTCCCCCTTCCGGGTGATCGGGATCCTCTCCTCCAAGGGGCAGTCTCCCATGGGGATGAATCAGGACGACATGGTCGTCATTCCCCTGTCGACCCTTCAAAGCCAGATCATGGGGGTCACCTATGTCGGAGTGATTCTTGCCGCCGCCCAAAGTCCCGACCGGGTCGACGACGCCCGCAGGGAAATCCGCGATCTCCTCCTTCTCCGGCATCACATTCCCGCCGGAGGGCGACCGGATTTCGACATCCAGGCCCTGTCAGACATCGCCAAGACCGCCAACCGGCTATCGCTGATCCTGACCCTGCTTCTGGCCCTCATCGCCTCCATCTCCCTCATCGTCGGCGGAATCGGGATCCTGAACATCATGCTAGTCTCCGTTCGCGAGCGGACGCGCGAAATCGGCATCCGAATGGCGATCGGCGCCCGTCCGAGGGACATTCTCGTTCAGTTTCTCACGGAGAGCGCGGCCCTCTCCTTCTTCGGCGGAATCGCAGGGGGGATTCTCGGGATCTTGTCGATCCTCGGCCTCCGCTCGTTTCTCGGATGGCCGGCCCCCATTCCATGGGAGGGGTCCCTCCTGACTGTGGCGGGAGCCACCATCCTCGGGATTCTCTTCGGCCTCTACCCGGCATGGCGGGCTTCCCGGCTGGATCCGATGGAGGCCTTGCGATACGAATGAGCGCATGACACGCACAATCGCCAGGACTCCGGTATAATCAGGAAGGAAGGGCCGTGGGGGCCCTTCCGATATTCGCTCTATCCTCATTTATTTTGCAGGGAGCAAAGAGTCTTGAGGGTTTTTCTCAAAAAACCGAAGAATATCCTTCTTCTTCTCCTTGTGCTGCTCGTCTCGGGATTCCTTTTTCTCCATTTCAGAAAATCGGAGCAGGGCCCTCCGCCATTCGTCACCCGGACCCTCCACCGGGGGATCCTCCACCGGACCGTGACGGCGACCGGACGCCTCAAGGCACTGAAAACCGTCCATGTCGGAACCCAGGTCAGCGGAATCATCACCCGGATCAACGTGGACTTCAATTCCCGCGTCAGGACGGGGGAGGTCCTGGCCCAGATCGATCCCGCCATCTATCGGGCCCAAGTCTCCCAGGCCGAATCCAATCTGGCGAAGATGCAGACGAAGATCACCCTCGACCGGATCCAGATGACGCGCGACAAGGACCTCCTCCTCCACCACATCATCGCCCGCAGCACCTTCGACAGCGACCAGGCCCAGCTCATGATGGATCTTGCCACCCGAAAACAGCTTGCCGCGGCGCTGAAGCTTGCCAATACGGATCTTTCCTACACCACGATCCGCGCCCCGATCGACGGGGTCGTGATCGCCCGAAAGGTGCAGATCGGACAGACGGTGACCTCCGCCTTCAAAACTCCCCGACTCTTCACCATCGCCCACGATCTTCGGGAGATGCGCCTCGATACCCGCGTCTCCGAGGCGGATATCGGCTCCGTCGCACCGGGGCAGGCCGTCTCCTTCCGCGTTCCCGCCTATCCGGACAAGGTCTTTCACGGGGCGGTCACTGTCGTGAGGGACCACCCGCGGACCGTCTCCCATGTCGTGACCTATGATGTCCTCTCCACCGTCCCAAACCCCGACACGCTCCTGAAGCCGGGAATGACCGCCATGGTCACCATTCATACGGGAGATCTTCCCGGGGTCCTTCTGGTTCCGAACGGGGCCTTCGTCTACCGCCCTCCCCAGAAATATCTTCCCGACCTCTCCTCGATCCGGAAGAAAAACCGGAACTTCATCTTTCTCCTGAAGGAATCCGGAAAGAAGTGGAAGGTCGTCCCCGTTCCCGTGACAATAGGACCGACGGACGGCCTCGTGTCGATGGTCAGCGGAACTCTTTCCGAGGGAGATCGGGTCATCGTGCGGGACAAGGAAGGACGCAGCCCCTCCCGGGGGCTCTTTCCGTAAGAGAAGGCAAAGATGAACAATCGATGGAAGGGCTAGCTTTTCCCCTTGAAGGCCAGGATCTCCCGCTGCCGCAGGACCAGGTACTGAAGGAGGGATTCCCGCATTTCTCCTTCCAGTCCCGTCCATGATCCCGTCACGGCGAAGCCGGATTTTGCGGAAGGCCCCCCTTCTTCCGCCCAAGGCTCGCATCGGAGAACGGTCAGGTCGCAATCGATTTCCGAGGCGGGGAGAGTCGGGAGTTCGAGGATGATTCCCCCCTTCACCCCCGGCTCGGAGGGATCCTGGGAGTAGAAGGTCAAGGCCCTCTCCGAAACGATGACGGGAACCACGCGGGGAAGGCGAAGCGGCTCTCCCCGGGAGAGGCGGTCGAGGCTGTCGAGAATGCGTCCCATGCGGAGATCCAGAGACTGATAAAGCCCGACCCAGGGAATTTCGGAATCCGGGAGAGTCGAGGCCCGGGGAAAGGCGATCAGAGGACGGCGACGCCGGGAAAACGACTGGTCGGCAACACCGGATGACGTTCCAGGAAGGAAAAGCAGGGGAAGGCGGTCATCGACCCTGAGCGGAGAATGAAGAGGATCCTCTTCCTTGTTTTGTCCGCTCAACTGAACAAGTTCCTGAAGACATCGACATCACGCAAAAAAATCCACCTTGCGTGGAAATTCGGAGTGAGATCGCTCTTCTTTTTGGGTTTCCTGCTCCCGAACTCGGGAACGCTCTTCCTCTCCCCGGGCGATCTCTTCTGATCGTCGGGCCGCGGCGCGTTCGGACGTCCGGTCCTGAGGCTCGCTTCGGCCCACAGGCTGATCAAGATTCGTGACGTTGTTGACTCCAAAAGACATCTCGGGCTCCATAAAGGCTATCGAAAACAGGGACTCTTCATGCGGTCTGATTGAGCTTCATTCCCTGAAACATCATATAGGCTTCCCGAGCGGCCATTCGGCTCTCTTCATAGGCACCGACCCGGACACCCGAAGCGCCGATCCCGTCCGGGACTTCCGGTTCGGAAGGCGGAAGGGGCGCTCCCTGGAAGTGGTTGCCGACCTTCCTCGTTCCGTCGTTCTGGTCGGTCTCGTGGACGACCACATCGGTGACAATGCTTCTTCCCATCGGCTGGGAATAGACAGAAACCTTTGCCGGAACGGAACCGACGGAGTCTATCCCCGCCAAGACCCGCGAGACGACACCCATATCCGAAAAGTTATCCGCAGAGCGAAGGGAATTTCTTCGCACCGAAGGCGCAGCGTTCAGAGTCTGTGAAGGCGCACCGGAAGGGTCGGAAAGGCGTAAATACCCTTTCTCCCTTCGATCCTCCATTCCCTGGACTCCCAGCCTCTCGATGCTCATCCGGACTCTCCCGGAAAAAATTCTTTCCTTTTTTCGACCTATGGATTACCACTTTTTTATATTACCACGATAAATCCGCAGGTCAAGGAAGCCCGATTGTCCCGTCAGGGCCCGACGGGGGAAGCGGGGCAATCTCTCCGGTGATGAGCCTCTCCTCCAGTCCAGGACAGGGTCAGGCGACGACCAGGTTCCCCTTTCGCTCGTTTTCAAGAACGATCCCCAGCGCCCGCGCCGATTTCACACGCCCACGCTGCAGCACCGGGAGGATTTCGTACTCCACGAGATCGGCCAGCAGGATCCAGTCGAGAGCCTCCTGGGCCTTGAGCATCCCTGTGAGCAGGGCGTCGATCCGGTCCGATTCTTCGATGAAGGAGACACGGAAGGTGTCATGTCCCGACTGCTGCTCGATTCGACCGATCTCCTCCACGAGAACCTGGGCCGCGACCATTCCTTCAAGGGCCTGCATGTAAACCCCGCCCCCGGATTCGTGGTTCTTGTCCTGCCCCCCGAAAACCGCCGGAATGTTTCCACGGCGGAGATTGTTTCCGATCTCCTGAAAAACCACCATGAGGCTGTCGATATGGGCGACCAGATCGGTCAGGACCTCCTTGAGAAGGGATTCCAGTGATTCCGTCCGGACCTCCAGAAGAAAGGGATGGCTGTCGTCCAGGGCTTCGATTTCCGGCCGTGACGAAGGAGCCCCGTTCAGGAACACGCCGGAGATCGTCCTCCCGGAAGGAATCTGCAGAAGGAGACGGTCCAGCGCCTGGGCCCAGGACTCTCCTTCCGTCCTCTTCAACTCCGTCTTCTCCCCGTCAAGGAGAATGGTCTGGTTATCAAAAGGTTTCTGTGCATTCATCGTTCCCTCCTCGATAGGGGCCATGAGGCCCCGGCCTCCCGGAGTCACAGGAGATGAAGCGAAGCCGCGTTCCGCTTCGTCCCTTCCTGATCCCCGGATGAAATAAACAGTGAATCCATTGAAGAAAACCATCTGTCTGCGAGGCGGATCAGGCGTTCGTTCCGCAAATGCCCTGTCCGGTAGACCTGCTCCACCCCCTGGATCATTTCCAGGAGACGCAGGGGATCCTCGATCGCCACCCCCTCTTTTTCGATCTCGAAGAGGGAGGCGAGGGGAGCGGCCGTAGGCGCCACCCATCCCAGTTCCTGAATGCGCACATCGAGGGATTCCAGCTCCCGGGTGAGATTTTCCAGAAACTCCCGGGCCCCCTCGTCGGGAATCCCCTCTTCGACCCTTTCCCGAATCGTCCGGCACAGGCTCTCTCCTTCCCTGAAAAGCCCCCCGATCTCGAGATGGGCATACCGGAGGTCTTCCCATGACTGACGGGAGAGCCCGGCCACCTCGTAATCCTCAAGCAGAAGATCGCACTCCACCCCCCAGTCGAGAGGCAACCGGTCAAACTCCATCGTCCAGATCTGTCGATAGAGGCTCCGGAACAGCTCCGGGAGCCCCATGGGAGGCCGGGAGACGGGGCGATACCGGAGCCTTCCCCGACCATCCCATCCGGAGACCGCGACCAATAACTGGGATCCCGGAGGATCTTTTTCAAGAAATCCGGCCACCCGGGCCCGGAAATCTGGGAGTTCCTCCTCCCTCTCTTCGAGATGGGCCACGAATTGGGCGAGCCATTCGGGGGCGATGTCCTCCCGGCAGACCGGATTCAGACAATGGGAGTCGATCCCGCAGGGGGCACACGGCTTCCGGCTCTGCAGAACCACATGATTGTTTCCGTAAGGAGCCGTTTCGGGGTAGAAAAGATTGGCGAAGGAAAGTGCCACGACGGGAGTCCCCATCGCCGCCGCGACATGCATGGCCCCCGTATCGTTCGACACAAGCCGCGACACCGAGCGGAGAACCCCGGCCAGCTCCCGGACCGAGGTCCGGCCGGTCAGGTTCAGGATTCGACCCGAGCTCCACCGATCTTCTAGGGCGGAAACGATCCTCCTGTTCCGGGCCACATCCTCCTCCCCGGAGCCCACAAGGACGACTCCCGACCCAGGGGACCGAGAAAGAAAGTGGGCGATCATCCGGACGAATGACTCCTCAGGCCACCGTTTGATCGAGACAGAGGCTCCGGTCTGGACCGCCACCCACCGCTTCCCCGCAGGCAGCTCCGGAGAGGGAATCTCCATCCTTTCCGGGAGGACGAGTCCCCCGGGTGGGGACACCTGGGCAATCCGGAGAAAGAGGTCCACCAGGTTCGTATCGTTGTAGAGGCGGTTCCGGACCATCATGCCAAAATAGGCGATGGCCGGATCGTAAAACGCCCGGAATCCGTCCCGGGTCATGATCACTCCCCTGACCTCCCTGGCCTTGACGAGATATCCAAGAACCGTTCCGATCCGGTTTGGCGTCAGGTTGATCAGGAGGTCATATTCCCCCCGGTTCCAGTCGGCGCTCATCACCCGGATCCGGGAGATTTTTTCGCTCCAGGAAACCCGGTCGTCGAACACCATCCGACGGATGGCCTGTCCGTCCACCAGATAGAGATCATCGAACAGGGAGAGGCCCGCTGCCGTCTCCCCGAACTCCCGATAGGCCACAAGCCCGATTCGGCATCCCGGATGCCTTTCCCGAAGAGCGGCCGCCATCGGGGCCATCTGGAAAAGGTCGCCCATCCGGGTCATCGCAATGACAAGAATGGAGCCGATGGTCGCATTCCTGGAAGGAGCGGAAGTCTTGGGGTTTGATGCGCGTCCGCCCTTCATGCCCCGACCTCCCTCACGAATTCTTTCATCAGAAGCACGGCAGCTTCGGTATCGCTGACCGGAGCCTCTCCGAGGCGTATTCCCCGCTCGAGATCGTCGAGGTCGACCGTTCCCAGACTTCGGAACCGGTCGAGGAAGCCCGAGAGCTCGGAGTCCCCCGACGCCTCGCTGATAAGGGTCTCCACCTTCTGGCGTCCCGGAAAGGCCGTATTCTTGGGGCGGAATCCCTGCTCGAAAAGAACGGAAAGCCATTGGTCCATCCGACAGTCGATGGTGTGTTCCCGAAGGGTCCGGGAGAGCGCCAGGGCCGCCATCTCGCGTCTTTCCCTTTCTCTGGATCGATAATGTTTCACCAGAGTCCGGCAGGAGGATTCGTCGTCGAACACCGCGATCTCCTCTCCCGGCTCATAGAGCTCGGACAGAAGGGAGCGCCGGTCCACGATCTGAAACCCCCCGCAGGCCGCGATCTCGAAGGTCCTGGGGTTCACGAAATCACCGTCCGGGTTTACCCCCTTATGATAGACCGACGAGTGAAGGTTCAGGTTGACGGGAGAGTTCCGGTAGATCTGGGCCGCCTCCTCGGGAGCGATCCGTCGCCCCTCCTCGCGGACATGACGGAAAAGAGGATCTCCGGGATCCCAGTCCGCGCCCCAGATGGCGAGTCCCAGGTCGACCAGGCTCCTGAGAAAGTGCTGGCGATTGTAGTATCCGGCCCCCATGAAGGCCAATGGAGACGAGTAGCGCCCGGGGTCTTCTCCCGCCGCAGGCTCCGGCCTGAAAATTTCCGGATCGGCACCGGTCGGAAGATAGAGGACATTGGTAAGTCCCCGGGCCTCGAGCACCGGAATCCAGGCCTCTTTCTGGATCACCGCGAAACTCGTGACGAGGGGCGCCACCCTCTCCCAGTAGGTCGCGATGCGGAAGTCCTCGACAAACCAGTAGGCGACCGGGATCCCCATCTCCCGGATCTTTTCAAGGAGATCCGGCGAGAGGGGTGACTGGGCCAGCCCTATGATCAGGTCAGGCTTTTCGGAGATGATCCTGGCCATGATCATCTCCGAGAGAAATCCCTGGAAGAGCCCTCGAAGCTGGGCCCGATGCAGATCGATCCGGGTCTGTCCCCCGATGGCCCGGAGCGAGCCTTCGAACACGGACGCGTCGAAGAGGCTGGCCCGGTGGCCCATGCGAAGAAGGGCGCGGTAAACGGAGCGGGCGATCGGATAGGACCCTCCGGAGACCGGAGACACCACCAGGACCCGAAGGGAATAGGTCTCCGGGGACTCTCCCCCTTCATAAAGCTTTCGGATGGAGCGGTAGAGATCGGGTCTGAGCTTTTCGGAGGGCGCATGGAAAAAAACAGTCGCCCCCCCCGGGACCTTCCGGATCTCTGACGGCTCGGAGACGAATCGCAGACGGTCCTTGAATCGATACCAGGGAAAGAGGCGGAATGACGCGCGGAGA
This sequence comes from Nitrospirota bacterium, assembly GCA_021820445.1. GTDB lineage: Bacteria > Nitrospirota > Leptospirillia > Leptospirillales > Leptospirillaceae > UBA4572. Next base: position 75,022 of record JAKADN010000002.1, read on the forward strand.
ATGTCGGGAATGGGCTCGAAGACATGGACCGGAACCGAGGATCGCTCCAGAAGGGCATAGAGGTGATACCCCAGTCCCAACCCCAGAAGAAGAACTCCCGGGCCGGATTCCGGTAGGGACGACAATGCGTCCTCCACCCATCGTTCACCTTCCTTCACGGGATCGTACCGGCTGTGGAGACTCGCATTGTCCCACAGGAGACTGGGCGACCCCTCCTTGCTGGCGAGAATCTCCCATCGCTCCCGATTTCTGTCGGGGCGGAACAGCACCTCCCTCAAGCTTCCCTCGGCGAAGACTTCCATATTCTGCCGGAAGACGGACTCGTCAAATTGCCACATGGACCCACTCCTTGTTCGTCGCGATTGTCCCTGCGAAGCGACCTCCGAGGTTCGAGATCTTCGAAGCCTCCTGGACAAGGGCCCGGGAGGCGCTGACGAGGGGGGAAAGGGGACCCTCTCCCCCCTCGACCCATTCGAGATGGTGAAGCAGCGGCCACATCATCGGAAAGTCGCTGGCCAGCCGGTCGATCATCTTATCCCGATGAGTCCCCTCGACACCTTGCTCCCTGAGACGGACATAGAGCGCCACGCCTTCTCCCAGCCGTTGAAGCCAGAGGGAGAGCGGAAGATTCCCGGAATCGTCGGAAAGGGCCAGGGAGGGGTCCCCCGACTCCATCTCAAGCTCCGATTCGAGGGTCGGGAGATCCTCGCTCATCGCGAGGTACCGCCATTGGAAACGCCTCATGAGGCGCGCGAGAATCCGTTCACGGGTCAGGGCCCGCGGAGTCCGGAGGGCTTGAAGAAGGCCGCTTTCCGAGAGGCCTGCCTCCCAGAGTTCGACTCCCGGGAGACGCCGGGAGTAAGCCTCACCCAAAGTTCGGCCGTTTTCTCCGCGCCGGACCCCTGCAATGAGGCACGCCAGAACCTCGGGGTCGGGGGCATTCCGACAGGAGCGGTGAGGACAGTCGGCCCCTTCCCCGGCGCAGGGGTAGCACTCCATGGTTGTCACCAAAGACAGCGCCCCATCCCGATAGGCCCCGGTTTCAAAGAAGAGGGCGCTCGCGAAGAAGAGCCCCACCGTCGGGACTCCCCGGAGGGCTGCAAGATGGAGCGGCGCGGTGTCGGGAGAGACGACGACTCCGGCCTCGGAAAGCAACCGGGAGAGCCCCTCGATCCCTGTCTTCCCGGCCATGTTCCGGACTCCCCCCCCGGCCTCGCGCTCGAGAAGATCCCCAAGGGGCGCGTCCTCCGGACTTCCGGACAGGATGATCTCCCCTCCGTCGATCCTCCTCAGGTTCCGGACGAGGGCCAGGATAGACTCCGGCTCCCAGCGCCGATAGGGACTTCGACCTCCCAGAACCACAACCACAGGACCTGCCGGATTGTGAGAAGGAGGCGGGAGAGAGGCGGCTCCCGGAACGCCTCCGAACCCCCGCCACATGTCCGAGAGATGGACCCGGTTCAACCCCCGGATTCCCCGGGAGGAGGCCACGAGGTAGCCTGGCCACCCCGAAAGAGGCGTTGGGGGGGATCCCCCGTCTCCGGTTCGGTCGAACACCCGGTCGAATCCCGCGACCGGAATTCCGAGAAGACGGGCCAGCATGATTCCGGTTCCATGGTGGTTCAAGACCACCGCGCGCCCGAATCCTTCCCGGCGAAGGGCCCCCACGAACGCCCGGGCCTCGGAGAGACGGCCGGCAAGGGGACGATCCTCCCCGGGATCCCCGAAGCCGGGCCAGGTCCTGATATCGTCCGCGAGGGACAGAGACCGGGCGGCAACGGCGATTCCGGGACGCACAAGGAGCACTGGCCGGTGTCCCTCCTTTTTCAGGGCGTCGATCAGGGGCGCCGACTGGATGAGGTCTCCCAGACGGGCCTCCTGGATGACGAGGCATTTTCCCGCCACATCAGACCCCGTTCGGGCTGGGCGAGCCCGCCAGCAATTCATGGCGCTCCAGGATCTCCCGCGCAATCGGATTCCGGGGATCCCTCGAGAGGATTTCCCGGACCACGACCAGCGCCTCCTCCCCGAAGCCCGCCTCCTCGAGCATCTGCGCATAGAGACTTTTCAGGCCGGGCTTGAACGGATGACGGGAGAGATACTCTCCGGTCCTGGACAGGGCCATATCCGGCCTCCCGATCACCCGTGCGGAGTCGATCATGAGACGAAGAATGTCCTCCTGCTCGATTTCGATTCCCAGGGACTGGTCATAGTAATAGACCGCATCCTCGTACTGTCCGGTCTCCTGGCAGACCATGCCGAAGCCGGACAGGGCTCCGTAGGCCCTGGGGTTCAGCTCGTGGGCCTTTTTGAAGTCGATGAGGGATTCGGCGAAGTCGCCTTTCAGAAGGCGGATGACCGCCCGTCCCTGAAAGGGCCTTTCGTCATCCACCAGAGGGATCGCCCTTGAAAAGGCGGCCATGGCCCCGTCGAGATCTCCTTTTCTGGAGAGGACCTCCCCCAGCTTGATCTCGACCTCTCCCCTCTCCCCGATCGTCAGGGCCGGATCGGCGAGACCTGCCGCCAGAATCTCCTCGACGCCGTCGACGAGGCCCGACCCCATGAGGTCGTCGACCTTCTCGATGAGTCCGAACACCTTCCGGCGCGCTGTCACAAGAAACTGCATGACGAAGAGGTCCCGGATCTCTTCCGAAGACTGCTGCCTGAGGACAAGGGGCCCAAGATCGATATCCATTCTTCCGTGAGGCTGCTTCGCCAGCTCCTGGGCCATCCGGTTGTACTCAACCGACACGTTGGCGGCAATCGTCTCCACCTGAAGACCGGAGGATTCAAGAAGCTCGACCAGGGTCTTGCGGGTAAAGAATCGAAGATGCGAGCGATCGAGGATTCCCTGCTCCTGATAGTCGAACCGGCCCTGGGCCAGCCCTGCCAGCACTTCATGGTAGCGGATGTTGGGAACGGACAGAACCATGACGCCATGCGATGAGAGAAACGGAACATAGCGCTTCAGGAGCATCGCCGGATTTTCGACATGCTCCAGGACATCGGCCAGAATGATGGCATCAAAACTCTCCGCCGCGAAGTCAGGTTTCCAGGTGGCAGCGTCGGCTTCAATGACGCGGTCATAATAGGCCCGCGCCTCGAAGGCCCGGGCGGGATCCTTCTCGATCCCCACAAGCTGGACCTCTCCCCACCGGGTCCTGATTCCGCGACCCATGGCCCCGGTCCCGCATCCGATATCCAGAATACGGTTGGATCCGGCCGGAATCCGGTCGATGACCTCCCCCCGCTCCTTTCGATAGGCCTGTTTTGGCTTCCACAGTGCCACCTTCCGATTGATCAGGCCCTCCCATTCTTCTAGAAACCGGTCCACCGGAAAGTCCCTGAGAACGCTCTCCCGCCCCTTCATTCCCATCCCGATGGCCAGCTCCCGATCGGCGAGGAGGCGCTTCACCGAGTCCCTGAGCCCCTCCTCCCGGTCGGAGAGGTACCCGCTCACGCCGTCGACGACCGGGGAGCCCGAATGGGCCAGGGCGACAACGGGCATGCCCGTGGCCATCGCCTCCAGGAGGGACAGGTTGTAGCCATCCTCCCAGGGTTCGACCGTGGCATGGAGAAGCAGGCGATGATGGCGCATGACCTCCTTCAGATCGTCGACATTCCGGCTGGGTCTGGCCCCCGGAATCCCGGGATTGAGCCCCAGGGTCGTGTGCGGAAGTCCTTCGAGAACCCGTCCCGAGAGTTTCGCTCCCAGCATCAGGTCCCGCTCCTCGAGAAAGTTCCCGACCCTGAGCGCGACCGCCTCGGCGCCGTCGTATCCGCTCCAGTCACGGCCGTCGATTCCCGGAAGGATGACGGGACCCGGAAGTCCCCACGACTCTTTCTTGGACGGAGAAATGAAGACCGTCGTCAGATCGGAGACCGACCCGAGGAGCGTTTTGAGGCTATCCTTATACTCCCGGGCCTCCACGCGGTTTTTTCCGAGGGCGATCATCGTGTCGAGACGGTTGTGGAAAACAAGAAATTGCGGGATTGGAGAGCGCTGCGTCAGGACGAGATCGCTGACGTCATGGCATAGGACGGCGTCGTATTCTTCGCGGGCGAGGAGGGTCATCGCCTCCTCGGCATCGATGATGCGGGAGCCCCGCGGACAAGGCCTGAACTCATGCATCCAGCGCTCGTAGCCCCCTTTCTTGCGTTCGACGATATCGAAGGAAAACGGAAGCTTTCCCAAAAGGGCGAGATACCCTTCGTGCCAGTTAAACGTGAGAATACGCAGCATGTTCTTCTCCTTTGCTGAGGACGCCGGGGTTGTCGGACAGGATGCGGACGAGAGAGCGCGCCCGATGGCGATAGGTGTGGCTGCCGAGAATCTTTTTTCTTCCGGAGGCGGCGATCCGCTCCCGGGCCTCGGGGTGGCCGAGAAGAAAGCGGAGCTTGTCCACGAGATCGACGTCGTCATACAGGACAAGGTCGACGTCGGGAACGAAGAGGTCCAGAAGGCCCGGAACGGGATCTGTCAGAAGACACTTGCCGATGGCCATGCTTTCGAAGACCCGCATGTTCAGGTCGTCCTTGACGGCGGAGTTGAAAAGGAGCTTCGCCGAGGAGAGAAAGCGCGCCATCTCTTCCAGGAAGGCCCTTTTCTGTCCCAGGGAACAATGGATTCCAAGACGTGCGAGCCGGCGGGACCTGCGATCCGGATTCGGCAACGGAGAGGAGCAGATCGCCACGTCGAACGTCTCCGACACCTCCCAGGGTCGGTGGATCTGCGGATCGGCGGCCAGCGGAAGCCAGTAGACCGGAAGGCCGAGGCGTTCCCTGAAAATTTCCACATAGGCTTTCTGGGCGAGGAAGACGACATCGAAGCGGCTGGCGAGGACGAGGTGGTCGGCGGGAAAAAGATGGGTGTCGATCAGATAGCAGGCTTTGGGCCCCGCCCATTCGTCGAGGATCGGCATCTCGAACCAGACCCCGCTCTCCACGAAGAGGATCCAGTCGGGACGGAACCCCGGAAGTCCCTCGCGGACATCCTTCGCAGACACCCGTTCGCAAGGAAGGTCGTGAGGCCGGACCCGACTGGAAATCGCGCCCAGATCCCAGGCTCGAAGAACGTTCTCCGAGACGGTCGGGCCACAGGAGCGGAGCGTTGAGACCTCTCTCAGGGCTTTTTCGAGATAGCGTCCCGTCGTATGGGGAATGGCGGTATAAAGCATCAGGATATTCATGACGACCTCCCTTGCCCCCCTATTACGCATTTTTTATGCCAGGGCAAAAAAAAGAGGCATCATTTATCATAAACACTATAAAGCAAAGGAGAAATATCAGGAATGCAAAGGAGGAAGGGGAATTTTATTCCCGCACGGAGGGGATCCCGGGACTTTCTTTCCCTGTCAGAAAACTGTCATCCGAAAGGGTCCGCCCCCTGACGAGGGCGATCGAACCCGCGGCGGCAAAGGGAACTCCCTAACCCTGCCCCAGGGTTTTTTGTCCGAATAGAGCGGCCGACTGCCGGGAGGCCTTCGCGTAGGCTCCCTGCGGTCCCTGGCCTGAAAGGGCGGAAAGACGGGAGGCGAGAGGTCCGTCCTCCCGTCCGAAAGGCGCGAGGCAGCGGATCAGGATGTCGATACGATGGAGGAGCGTCACCGATTCGGGTGGGGTGAGAAAGTCCGACAAGGCCACGTTCGCCTGGTCAAGGGCCTCCTGAGCTTCCAGAAGAGGTTTCAGATCAAGTCGTTCGACCTCGGCCAGGGAAAGAGTCCGGCCCCCTTCTCCGAGGGACACCTTTTCATAGAGGGTCTCGAGCTGCCCCATGAATTCTGCAGCCAGCGCCTGCCCCGGGTCGCGGGTCATCCGCGCACCGACAGGGAGCGGCGGGGGGGTGCGGCACCGTCCGCCTTGGGAGGAAAAGGCAAGGCGGACTTTCTCGAAGAGAGGACCGCCGCGCGCCAGGTCCCAAGGAGATCGGAAATGATCTCCTTCACCGGATCGAGCCGGCAGAGCTCGCCGGCCACATTGGCCAACGTCACCTCCTGGATCAGAAAAAGATAGAGGGAGACGAGGGAATCGGACAGATCTTTCGGCTCCTGGCCGTCCACGGCGGAGGCCAGCTCCGAAAGAATGCCCGTCAGCCTGTTGACAGCATCCGCCCTTCGGGGAATGTCCCCCGACCGGGCCGATTCCTTGATGATGTCCACACACCGGATCGCTCCTTCATAGAGACGGATCAGGAGATCGGCCGGAGAGAGCGTGCTTTCCAAAGTCTGACGGTAGGTTGCGGCGGCGTATTGGTTCATGCACGGATCCTCTCATCGCTCTGTGGGTGATGAATTGCGGTGAGGGAGGACGGAAGAGTCCTCCTCACCCCTAGATCACTCCTCGGGCGATTTGCTGGCTAACATAAGCCTGCTTGGCATTGAGACCTCCCAGAAGGCTCTGGAGTCCCGAATACTTTTCCTCGAGCTGATCCTTCAGGGTGGCTAGCTCGTCCTGCTTCCGGGTCATTTGACGGACGTTCGTCCTCTCCTGGGCGTTGACATCCGCGATCTCGCCCGCGAGCGGGCCGCTGGCGGGATTTGCGAACTCCGTCAGGATCTCGTGGAGGGAGGCGGTCACACCCGGCGTTCCCCCGGATCCGGTCATGAGATGGACCACGTCGTCGTAATTGGAGGCCAACGCCTTGTCGAGCTTTCCCTGGTCGAAGGAAAGATGGCCGTTCCTCTGGAAGGTGATTCCCACATCGGCAAGGGTGCGGTATTTCCCCTGAACCTTGTCGGGGAGGGCCCGTGTCAGGGCCGTTCCCAGGCGGTTCCGGAGGTCGATGACCGAGTAGGCACCGAGGAGGGGGCCTCCCTGACCCGTTGCCGGATTGACCCGGGATTCCTTGTCGAGGAAATCCAGAAGATCGTTGTAGGACTTGACCATCGACCCGATGTTTGTCTTGATGGTCTTGGTATTGTGCACGATGGAGGCTGTCGTCGGCGTCGGGCCCGTGGTCTGCCGAAGATGGATCACCGATCCGGGAATGGCGTCCGCCACGTCGTTGGACTCCGACTGGACCGGGACTCCGTTGACATTGAGATGGGCCATGCTGCCCTTCTGGACCGTCCGGAAAGAGAAGTCCAGACCTTCCTGCTCCATGACCCGAAAATTCACCCCGTTCTTCGTCGACGAGAGCGACAGGGAATACGGGGCCCCCGGGGCGCCCGTTCGCATGACCATGGCATGGATCCCGATATTGGCGTTGTTGATGGCCTGGGCCAGATCCTCCATCGTGAACCCCGTATCCTTGTCGAGACGGACCGTTCGGAGATGGCCCCCGATCAGGTGGTTCCCGATCAGGAAGGTCATGGTCGCATGGGAAAAGGCCCCGTCGGGGGGAATATTGAGTACGGAGGTCTTGTCCTTGTCAGGGAATCCCGACGACACGAGAACGCCCGGCTTGGCGAGGGAGGCCACGGAGACGCTGTAGGAGCCTAAAGAGGCCCCGGGACCAGGGGTGACAGTGAAAGCGGAATGGGGGGGAACGATGCTTTTGAAGGCGTTGAAGTCCTCCTTCAGGTTCAGGTTCCCGGAAACCTTGAGGAAGCCGTCCAGCTTCTGCTGGATCTGGCGCCAGATGCCGGCCTGTCCTTCGAGATCGGCCTGGTGCTGCTCCATCTGCTCGAGTGGAACCGCAGCCGCCTGAAGGTTCGCCTCGACAAGCTTTTCCGTGTCGAGCCCCTGAGAGAGGGCCGCCATGTTCGTGATCCGCATGCGATGCGGGGATGCGTCCTGCGGGGCCCCGGCTCCCGGGATCCCTCCGGAAATTCCGCTCACATTGACCTCCAGATCTCGCTCCGAAAACCCCTCCATGAACCGCGAAAAACCCGCATCAGGCAGGTCGCATCAGAACAAATAGGGCTGGCCGGCATTGAGCCGGCCAGTCCCTAGGCCCGGCGGGCGGGCCTGGCTAAGGGAGCAGCTTGATGGCTGCCTGTGGGATGAGGTTCGCCTGCGCCAGCACGGCCGCGCCCGACTGGGACAGGATCTGTCTCTTTGTGAACCTGGCGGTTTCTCCGGCGAAATCCACGTCGCGGATTCCGGCCCGGCTCGCCTGGACGTTGGTGGTTGCGGTGTTCAGGTTCCGGATCGTCCATTCCATCCGGTCCTGGATGGCACCGATGTTGCCCTGCAGTTCGTTGATCCGGTCGAGAGCCTTGTCGAGCTGGTCCACCGAATGCTTGGCGTCGTTTCTGTTCAGAATGTCCGTGCCATCGATCCCCAACTCCCCGGCGTCGACCTTTCCGACCTTCACATGCAACCGGTCGCTGAAGGTCGTGTAGATGCCGACATGGAACTTGAAATCCGAATGGCTTCCGTCGAGAAGTTTCATCCCGTTGAAGTCGGTGACCTTCGCGATACGGGTGATTTCCGACTTGAGGTGCTGGTATTCCTGGTTCAGGACCTTGAGGTCCTTCGGCGAATAGGTGCTGTTGGCCGCCTCGATGGCCAGCTGTCGCATCTTCAGAATGATGGTGTTGTCGGTCTGAAGGGCTCCGTTCGCCGTCTGCAGCAGGCTCGATCCGTCATTGGCGTTCCGGATGGCCGCCGCATAGGATTTGATCTGACCGCCCATGCGCTGGGAGATCGAATACCCGGCAGGATCGTCCGCGGGAGTGTTCACGCGATAGCCTGAGGAGAGCCGGTTAATGTGCTTGTTCAGGGATCGCTGCGTTTCGTTCAGGTTGTACTGCGCATTCAGCGATGCCATGTTGTCGTTGATGATCAAACCGCTCATGATACCCTCCTTGGGTTATTCCGGCCTCATCCCTGGCCTTGTCCTTGGTCACCCGGCGACTTGACCGGGACAACGGTCCTCACCGTTCCAAGGATCTCATCGGCAGGATGCCGAAATACTTTAGGAGGGCCCTCCGCCTTTCTCTTCCGGGAGGAAAACGGGCATGCGAAGCCAGGTGTCCGACTCGGCCAGAACGATCTGCCGGCCCAGCCGGTCGTTCTCCCGGACGAGCAAGGGCCCCTGGAGATTCGCCGAGGCCCCCGTCTCCGAAAAGGTGACGATGGCCATGGCATGGAGAGTGGCCGGGCCTTCCGGGTCGAAGAATTCCCGATCCCAATCCGGGAGAAGAAGCCGGTCCTTGTAATCGGGAATCAGATGGACCGGATCGATCACCACGAAGGCCAGGGCGGGATCATCGAGGGACTGAAGCCAGTAGAAGATTCCGTTTTCGGCCGTCTCGAGAAGGACGAACCGCCGGGAAGCGGGGAATCCCAGAAGGCCGTCGGGGAAGATGATGATCCGCTCGTCCTCCACCGGGATCCTTCCGAAGCGTTTCGTATCAAAGACCTTCATCGCGCCTCCCGGGCCTGGAGACGGCAGCAGGGCCTCCCCCTCCACCTTGTCCCGGGAGGTCCCGGTCGCCTTTCTGTTTTCTTCCGTGATCCGGGCCAGGACCTCGTCCCTGTGAATGAGGACCCCTTCGGGGGCCTCGATCCCGATCCGGACCGCGCCACCCTTTACCTCAAGGACGACGAGGTGGACCGAGGGGCCGATCCGGATGCCTTCTCCGATTTTTCGCGTCAGGATCAGCATGGAAAGCTCCCTCTCGTCAAGGCGTCCCGGTCAATGGAAGAGAACATTCTGCACATTCTGGAGGATGTTCCGGCTCGCCTTGGCCGACACCTCGAGCAGGTTCTGGGACAGGGCCATGCGGGACGCGGCCTTGGGAATGTCCACATCTTCCGTTTCGCTCCGAAGGACCTTGAGATCGGTCCGGTATTTCTCGAGGCGGGCGATGGTGCTTCTGAGGGAGCGCTCGTAGGTCCCCAAAACGGCCGAACGCTCGGAGATGGAGCGAACCGCAAGATCGAGCTCCCCGATGGCATTGTGGATGGCCGCATCGTCATTGTTTTTGAGACCCTGGACAAATCGGCGCAATGCGGGAAAGGCCAGGGGACCATCCGGGTTCTTCTTCGAATCTCCCAGGACCTCGTCTCCGGAGACGGTTGTCCGCATCAGTCCGGCCTGCCGGAAGCTCGGCGTGAATCCCTGCTGGATCGTGGAGCTTTTGTGGTTGCCCTGGTAGGAAACCAGGTAGGGATCCTTTTGGGAATCCCCGAGCAGGAAGGGGGGGATGCTGATGTTGGTCCCTCCGAAGAGATACTGTTCCCCGCCGCGGGTGTTGGCCAGGGCGACAGTCTGTTCGAGAAGCCTGGCGGCCTCTTCCGCGGCGATCCTCCGGTCCTCGGCGTCCATCGTTCCGTTCGCCTGGCGGATGGCGAGTCCCTTGGCCCGGATCATCACGTTGTCGATCTGGGTCAGGATGCTTTCCATCAGGGAGATCCGGCTCGCCCCTTCCCGGGCGTTCTGGATGATCTGTCCCGTGACCGCAAGCGAGCGGTTGATGCGAAGGACCTCGCTCATGGCCTCCGGGGCATCCCCCGGCGTGTCGGCCCGTTTTCCCGAGGAGACCTGGCGTTCGGCCTCGTAGAGATTTTCAGTCGCCCGATCATGGTTGGCCATGAGGGACCGGTCGGTCATGAGTCCTGTCACCCGGATCATTCTCCCCCCTTATCAGCCGCTGTTGGGAAGGCGCACGAGAGTGTCGAGAAGCCTGTTCACCATCTGGATGAGATTGGCCGAGGCCTGATAGGCCTTTTCGAAACGGATGATCTTGGCCGACTCGTTGGCGATCGAGACCCCCGACACAGAGAGCCTCTGATTTTCAAGGCTCTGCGAGATAGCGACCTGGGCCTTGTCGTTTAAGCGGGCCTGTCGGGCCCAGGCTCCGACACGGGCCACCCCGGAGGCGTAGTACTCGTAAATCGAGGAAGGCTCGTCCTCGCCCGGAAAACGAAGATGCTTCTGGGAAAGATAAAAAATCTGATGGGCGTTCGCATTGTCCCCCTCGTTCTTTCCGGGAGTCGCGACCGATTGGGCGGCGGCGATATCGTCCGCCGTCATGTTCGTGACATCCATATGGAGCGCAGCCCCGTCTACGTGCCCTCCGCCCGAGACGAGATAGCTTTCCGCTCCCTTTTTCGGGGCCATGACCCGAATGGCGTACCCTCCCGCAGAGACCTGCCCGACACCCTCCGTGACCTTGGCGCTTCCCAGAAGGACATGGTCGGAGTGGGAAAAAACCTTCACCCCGGTCGCATCGACCTCGACATCCACCGCCGGCAGGACGTCGGAGGCATCTTCCACGTTGGCGACCAGGGATCCTGTCCCTTCTCCCTTCGTCCGCGCCACGTCGACGGTCGGATGGAAGAAGTTGACCCCGGTCTGGCCCGACAGCCCAAAGCCCCGCGAATGGATCGCGTTGACGCTGTTCACCAGCTGGTAGGCCAGGAGATCGAGATGGTGCTGCATTGCCTTCATCTTGTGGTCCCGGACATCGAGATAGCCCCCGAGCGTTCCGCCCCGGACACGGTCGGTGATGTCGATGGGAGGCCCGGAATGGGAGGGAGGGGCGAACTCGATCCTGTAGCGGTCGCGCACGGGGTCGAACAACGCCGTCATGTGACCGACCTTATCCGCCGAAAAGGCCGACTGGCCACCCAGATGAAGGTTCAGGGAGCCGTCCTTGTCATGGAAAAAATGGGCATTCGTAAGCCGTGAAACCTCGGTTGCCAGCCGGGTGCGCTCGTCCAAAAAGGTGTTCGGGTCCTCGCCCCGTCCCCGGGCCGCCAGAATGCTGTGGTTCAGTTCGGCGATCCGCGCAATGCGCGCATTGATCTTCGTGACCTGGTCCTCGATCTGGTGGCCCAGACGGTTCCGGGCCTCGGCATAAAGAGCGGTCATCTGGTGAAAATCCTGGCCGAGATTGCGGCCGTAGGTGATGAGCGTTGACCGGGCGGCCCGATCGGCGGGATGGTTGGCCACCGTTTCCCAATGGTTGAAAAAACGGGAGAGGTCCCGGGAAAGCCCTTCCGACTGGGCATGGAAATAGTAGGAATCGATCTCTCCCAGAGAGGTTCGGGAGGATTCCCAGAAGCCGAGGGTCGTCTTTTGGCGGGTCGACTGGTTTTCCAGGAAATGATTGACCACACGCCGGATCCTTTGGGCATCGACCCCGGATCCCATCATTCCCGGATGGCCCATGTCCGGAACGTGCTGCTCGAAATTGACGCGCTCCCGGGAATACCCGGGCGTGTTGACATTGGAAAGATTGTGTCCAGCGGTCTTGAGGGCCGCCTCGTTGGCCTCGATCCCGGACTGGCCGATGTTCATGACCCCGATAATACCCGACATTGTTCCCCTCCAGGATTTTCAGGACAGAACCTAGCCCCGGGTCGACACCATGGCGGGCTGTGGACGGGCGTTCCCGACTTCACCGCTGGATCCGTAAGTCCCTCCCCCTTCCGCCTCGAGCGAGATCTCGCGAAGGACCTGCTCGACCATCAGGGACGACTCCCGGGCCAGGACAAGATTGACGGAGACGAGCTCGGAGAGATGGGTCAGGAGGCCTCGAAGGGATGTCTCCTCTCCGGACGCCCCATCGAGCTCCTCCGGGGACAGACCTGATAAAAGTTCGCCGAGGCGACGGGATCTCCGCTCCTTTTCCTCAAGGACGGCATCGAGTCGCTCCCAGTCGCCGGCGACAAGGAGATCCCGCTCCCGTTCGAGGACGGTGACGAGGAGAGCGATCTCGGAAAAGGTCTCCGATATGTCTCCGCCACTTTTTTCCTGTTCGGCCGAACCTGTGTCATGTCTGTCCATGATTCGATCCTTTCCGGTCCCTTCAGGAGCCGGAGGGGGCGCCTCCGTGATCCTTGCCCCAGGCGATCATCTTTTTCGCCACGTCCCTGGAGGGAACCGCATAGCTTCCGTTCTTGATCCGTTCGCGCAACTCGGCGATCCGCTCCTCCCGCACTTCAGGCACCTTGGATATCTCCTCGCGCAAGCGGGCCACCTGTCGGGCGGGTCCCGAGATCTCCAGCACGTCTGATTCCACAATCCGGGCCACCGGAGCCGGAGACTTTCTGCTTTCATTGTCGGTTTCACCGACGGCCGCCTTCTTCGAAAGCTTTTCAGGACGGTCCGGTATCCGGGCCGATCCCGGCGGCGTCACCTTGGGGTCGCTCATACTGATCCTCCATGAATTTGGGAAACGGAGTCCCTCAAGTCACCTATCGGCATTTCATACTTCAGACTTTAGCAGGGTCAACCTCCCAAATCCATTTTTCCCTTCTACGGAATCAGCTTGATCGCCGCCTGGGGGATCTGGTTCGCCTGGGCCAGAACCGCCGTTCCGGACTGCTGAAGAATCCGGTCCCGAACAAACCGGGAGGTCTCCTTAGCGAAGTTCGCGTCCTTGATCTGGGACTTTGTGGCGGCGATGTTCACCAGGGCGGTGTTCAGGTTCCGGATGGTCCAGGTCATGCGCTGCTGGAAGGCTCCGAGGGTTCCCTGGATCCGGTTCAGCTCGTCGAGGGCCCCGTCGATGGCGGAGATGGCCGAAAGCGCCATGTCCCCGTTGATCACCGAGGTCATACCCAAAGGCATGATCAGGGTGCTTCCGTTGTAGAGCCCCAGGACATCGCTGCTGATGGAGGGGACGGCGATGACGAGCCTGTTCTCCCCTTGCGTTCCGACGTCGACCTGGAAGGTGAGCCCGCTTTCGAGGCTTCCGTCGAGAACCTTGCGGCCGTTGAAGTTTGCGACCTTTGCGATCCGGTTGATTTCGCTCATGAGGTTCTGGTACTCGTTCTGGAGAGTCGAGAGATCCGTGGGGCTATAGGTGCCGTTTGCCGCCTGAATGGCGAGAGAGCGCATCTTGATCAAAATTTCGTTGTCCGTCAGGAGCGCCCCGCCGATCGTCTGGATCAGGTTCGCCCCGTCGTTGGCGTTTCGGACGGCCTGCTGGACGGACTTCATGTAGGCGGTCATGACCTGCCCGATGGCGTATCCCGCCGGATCGTCCGCCGGGGCGTTGACCCGGTATCCGGACGACAGCCGGTTGATGGTCTGGTTGATCCGGTTCTGGGTTTCATTCAGGTTGTATTGAGCGCCCAGGGAGGCCGCATTGGTGTTGATGACCAATCCACTCATGATTTTCCTCCTATACGGTGACGGACAAGACGGTCGGGCGGGGCGGCGCTTCGGGTGGAAGCTCCGGCAATCCCTCGCCTTTCCGCGTGTCTTCGACAATCTGCCGGGCGAGTCCGAAGCCTCCCGCACCCACCAGGTCCTTCGACAACTCCTTCTGATACAGTTGCTGAGCAAGGGAAAGACCGGGGGATCCGCTTTCCTCCTGCGATACCGGGATCGTCTTCCACATCTCCCGGACCATCCCTTCCACAACCATCGCCTCAAACTTCCGGGCCGCCTTCATGAGAGGATCGACCCGAACCATGTCCCGGTCAGGCCCCCCGGAGGGAGCTCCCCCACCGGTCCCTCGGTTCCCGGATACAACGCTTGCCTGCATCGGCTCCTCCTACCCCACGATCCTGATTTCGGCCTCGAGGGCTCCCGACGCCTTGAGGGCCTCCAGAATCGCGATCATGTCCTCCGTCCGGGTCCCAAGAGAGGAGAGGGCCGCCACCAGAGAGCGTAGCGTCACCGTTCCCGGAACGTAGGTCAGAGGAATGCTCCTGTCCTTCTTGGGGGCGACCACACGCTTTCCCGTCACAACCACCGAAAGATCCCGGTGGCTGACCGCGCATTCCGAAACCTCCACACCTCTCCCGATCACGATCGTTCCGCTTTGCTGGTTGATGACGACGAGAGGGGCCTGATCCGGAGTGACCGGGAGGTTCAGGATGCGGGCCATATATCCCACGACCTCCCCGCGGGACTCCTCGGGAATCGTGACCTGGACGCTCCGTCCGTCCTGAGCCACTGCCGGCCGGCCGCCCATGGCCGCATTGATCGCCCGGGCGATCCTTGCGGCGGTCGTAAAGTTCTCCTTGTCCAGACTGATCCAGAGATGGTGCCGGCCGTTGAAGGGGACAGGGACTCCCCGGACCACCAGCCCCCCCTGGAGCACCATTCCGCTTGTCCGTTTCCCTTCGGGAGGGTCGGCCTTCCGGACCCTCTCCCCGATGCGGCCCGGGGTATCCGCGTTGACCGGACCCTGGGCTGTGGCATAGATCTGCCCGTTGGGGGCCTTGAGGGTCGACATGAGCAAAGTCCCCCCCTCAAGGGAGGTCGCGTCTCCCACCGAGGCCACCCGGACGGAAAATCGGGCCCCTTTTCTTAAGAACGGGGAGAGACGGGCGGTCAGCATGACCGCCGCCACATTCCGACCCTTGATGGCCGAGGCCAGGTCCCGGGCATTCACCCCGAGTCTCGCGAGGGCCGACACGAGGGACTGCCGGGTGAAAGGAGAGCCGCTCGTGTCTCCCGTGCCGGGAAGGCCGACCACCAGCCCGTATCCGACCAACGGGTTGTCGGTCATTCCCTGGACACGCGCCAGGTCACCGATTCTTTCGGCGAAGGCCTCCTGGATCCCAGTGGCCCCCATCATGGCCAGAACCAGGAGCAGGACTTGTCCCATTCCGCCCTTCAACCCCCTGTTCATGGCGTTCCCCCCGTTCCTTTTTTCCTTTGCCCTCCCGCTCGAGCGGCGGTCTTCCCGGGAGGCGGAGCGGAAGGAGTGAAATTTGGCCTCTTTCTTCCGTCCGAAGGTCCCTCCGAACGGAACCGGAGCATGGAGATCCGGGAGACCGGAACTTCATTTCCTGTTTCGATCGACCCAGGATCCACACGACCCACCAGAACCACCCGGCGCACTCCCGAACTGTCCCTGATCGTCCGCTGGGCGGAGACAAGAAGGCTCCCGGAGGGTTCAACCTGGATCACTTGCCCCGACAGCCGGGTGATCCGGCTCTGGGAGATCCCGGGATACCCGTTCTTGAGCCCGAAGCGGATCATCACTGGATCGCCGGGCGAGAGCGCAATTTTGTCGGAGACCAGGTCTCCCAGTTCCCCGGGAGCGTAGAGCGACCCGTCGAAGACTCGCTCCCTCTGGACTGGCGGCAAGGGATGGGGGGCTCTGTCCGAATAGGTGACCGGAGGAGGTGGGGCCGTTTTCGCGCATCCCGCGAGAGCCAGGCTCCCGAGAATTCCCGCAGAAAGAACAAAAAAGGACATTCGCGCATTCATCAGGAGCCTCCCGAAAGACCGATCATCACCTGGTCATGTCCGGTGATCCGCCCGGTCAGACTTCGTCCGGAGACGGGATTGACCACGGGGATCCGGTCCCCCGCGAACCCTCCCCCCTGGGCGATTCCCGAAAACCGTATCAGGAATCCCCTGCCCGTCACCGTCACGCGCACCATGTCGCCCGAATGGACAAGGGCGCCCTCCTCCCGGACGGAGCCCTCAGCCCCTTCTCTCCGGGAAAGAGCCACCGCTCCAGGAGCCGTTTCTCCGGAGACCTTTACATGAAGATAGAAGGACTCGCGGGCCACCCCGTTTTCGAGGATGTTGAGACGGAAAAGATATTCGCCTCGTTCCTGAGGACCCTCGTTGGTGAGCTCCGCGGAAAGGCGGTTCCCGGATGGACCATGAAAATGACGGGGCAGGTTCCCGATCTCGACCCGGGCGTCCGGGCGGAGATGCAATTCCTGCCGGATCCGGTCCTCGAGGCCCGCGCGGTCGACGGACAACCCCTCCGCTCCCCTGGCCTGGACCGGAAGATCCGGGGCGACTTCCGCGGACCACCCGAACCACGGGATTCCCGCAACAAGCAGTACCCCGACAATCCCCTCCCCCAACCGATTGCGCCACCCTTTGACCGCCATCGTTTCTCCTATAGCGTCGCGGTATATCCGAGCATCCGGTTGACCGCCCGGATGCTTGACGAATCCATCTGATAGGCCCGCTGGCCGATCACCATGTTGACGAGCTCCTCCGCAACATTCACGTTCGAGGCCTCGAGGAAGCCCGACTGGAGATGGCCCGCCCCATTGACCCCCGGGCTCGACAGGGAGGGCCGGCCGGATGCGGGAGTCTCCATGAAGAGATTGTTCCCCCGGGCCTCAAGGCCGGCCGGATTGATGAACTGCGCCAGAACGAGCTGTCCGAGCCTGACCGGGGCGGTTTGTCCGGGAACCATGGCCGTGACTTCGCCGTCGGGAGAGATGTGGATCGTCTTCGCGTTTTTCGGAACGACGATCTGGGGGTCGGTCAGAAGACCCCCCGGGGTCACCATCCGCCCCTTTCCGTCGATGTTGAAGGTTCCGTCCCGGGTATAGGCCTGACGACCATCCGGCATCTTCACGACCAGGAGTCCGTTCCCCTGGATTGCCACGTCGAGAGGATTGTTCGTCGTCCGAAGGGATCCCTGGAGAAAGACCTTCTGAACCGAGGCCAGACGGCTCCCCATTCCCATCTGGAGGCCGGTGGGAACCTGATTCCCCTCGAGAGAGGAGGCCTCCCCCGCCGGGATCTGTGTCTGGTACATCAGATCCTGGAAATTTGCCCGCTGGCGCTTGTATCCCGTGGTGTTCACGTTGGCCAGGTTGTTGGTGATGACGTCGAGATTGGACTGTTGCGACTCCATTCCGGCGGCCGCGCTCCAGAGAGCTCGAAACATGGATCCCCCCCTTCGATCGTTCAGGCGATCACTGTCATGTCGTTGACGGTTCGATTGGTCAGGTCGTTCAGGGTATGAAGGGCCTGGATGTCGGTCTGGTAGGTCCGCATCCCCTGGATCATCCGGACCATTTCGGAGGTCCCCTTCACATTCGACCCTTCCACCCCCCCGGCCATGACCCGTGCCTCCCCCTTGCGGAAACCTGCCGGAGAATGAAAGAGGCCTTCTCCCACCTTGATCAGACCGTCGTTTCCTCCGACGGGCTCGACGATTCCGAGCCGTCCCACGAGTTTCTCTCCGGCAAAGATCTTGCCGGCGCTGTCGATGTGGATCTTTTCATGGCCCCCGAGAGGCAGTCTGATGTTTTTGCCCTGGTCGTCCAGAACGGGATGGCCTTCATGGGTCATGAGCTGACCCTCATGATCGAGGGTCAGATGTCCGTTCCGGGTCAGGAAGGTGCCCCCGGCGGTCTGGACCGCGAGATAGCCCTTGCCGGACAGGGCCACATCGAGAGGATTCCCCGTCTTCTGAAACTCTCCCTCCTCGTAGCGGACATAAATGCGGTCGACTCCCGCGTGGGGGACATCCGAACCCGCCATGCCCCAGGGGGTGGGAAAGGTCCCGAAAGGCGTCATCCGGAATCCCGGCCGATCGGGAGGCGTTTTATGGAGATACTCCCGATGGGGGAGATAGGTTCGGAAGGTGACCCGGTCCTTCCGAAACCCCGGAGTGTTTACATTGGCCAGATTGTTCGACAGGACATCGACCATCTGTTCCTGTCCCTGGGCTCCCGACACCAGCGCGAATTCGGCACGTCTCATTGAAGACCCTCCTTGCCAGCAGCTTAAGCAAGGCTCATGCCAATCTTTAAATATTCTTTATTTTAAATACTATAAATTGAAGGAGGCTTGATTTCCGGCAATTCTTTCCCTCTCCGTCAGGAAAAAAATTCCCGAATCATCCCCTCTCCGAGAAAACGGGATTTTCATGGAACGGAAAGAGGATGCCGGAGAAATGCGACAATTGAGCGCCATAAAAATGACACCTGGAGGGGAAGCAGTCGG
>JAKADN010000016.1 GCA_021820445.1 Nitrospirota bacterium
GGCCGGGAGACATCTCATCCATATGGAGGATCTTGTACCACCGGATCTGGGGGAACCGACCGTAGGCCGTACCGGGGCCCGGGGCGATCTGGAGGTTGTTCTGGATGTTGTAGGGCTGCCATCCGAAGAGGGACCAGTACTGTCCGACCAGGACATTACCCCAGGAGGGCGTCGTCACGTCGAAGAAGAAGTGCCGGATCCGGAAAATCGGGTTGGTCACATAGCCGAGCCCGGACCCAGGCGATGTCCCAGAAATCGTCTGTCCACCAGGGCTTGCCAAAAAGTCCATCTCCAGAAGGGCCCGGATCTTGTAGCCATTGTAGACCGGGGAGGAGAGGGCAAAGCCGATCCGGGAGTTGTTCACGTCCATCCCGAAACGGGGGGAGTCGACCGTGGCACCATTCCCACCACTAGCCACTGCTGAATTTGCCGGCGCCGCGTTGAAGGGCCAGTTGTTGTAGGAGTTCGAGGAATCGTAGACCGTGTCCACCTGCACGAAGCCGTACATCGTGGTCACCCATTTGCCCATCATCGTCGAGTAGCCGGGGGGAGGGGCGTCCGGCATCAGGTTCTGGAAGGAGTTGTGAAACTCGGAATTGAACTTGTCCATGTCCGCCTGGGTGGCCGGCTGGGATCCTGAAGGCGTTCCCGACTGGTTGGTCGCCGTCTGTCCCGGCTGGGAATACGGCGAATCGGGCGACAGGTTGTCGGCGAAAGCTGCGGTTCCGCCTCCCGTCGCGAGAATCCCCGCGGCGAGAAGAGCCAGAACCGATGCCCTTCGTTTTCCTGTGGTCATCAAAAGTCCTCCTAAGAGTGTGAACCCGGGTTGTAAAATAAAGGAATCAAACTTTTTATGTCCCCGGAACGACGGTGGTCCCGGGGAGGGGTCCGGAATTCCCCGTCATGCGCGGGGGCCACTCCGGACAGTCGGTATCCTAACGGGGCAAAGAAAAGGGAATCTCAAGAGAATGTGACAAAACGGTGAACTGATTTCTTTTGGAAAGGATATGGGAGAGCACTCCTGACAGAAAGGACCCCGTAGTGGTGGAGGGGAGGAAGTCAACATCCCTGTTATTGATTCCTGTCAGAGAAAGAGACAGCGAGCCTGGCTCCCGATAGCGGGATTCATCTCCGGTCTCAGGGACCTCTTTTGCCGGAAGCGTGGCTCAGGGATTGTCATCCGCCACGGGCGAGGAGGTGAAAATCCATTTTCCCTCCTGGGTCAGGAAGGCTTCAGGAACGAGGCCAGAGCTGAAGCATGCCCGTAGATCCCGGCAATCCGGAGCGCCTCCTCCCGGAGATCCGGCCGAACCCCGACGAGATTCGCGATATCCACCAGATCCTGGGGGCCTCCCGCGTAACATTTGAGGGCGATGAAATCGGAGACGTCGCAGATCCTGAGGCCAAGATCCGGAAGAACGATGCCCCTCTCGACCCGGGTCCCGGCGACCTGGGGGAGTATGTCGAAGCGGAACCCCTCGATTTCTCCCCGCACCACCCATGGAAGTGGATCCTCCTGATCTCCCTGGATCAGGAGACATTCGATCCCGCTTTTCTGAAGGGAGGAGAGGATCTTCTGGGGGTCGTCCCTTGATATAAAATCGGCCTCGAGGGTTCCGCGAACATATCCGAAGGCCGACAAAGCCAATCCACCGATGACCGCGAAGGATTCTGCTCCCAGGACCTCCGAAACGATCCGGGCTCACCGGAGAAGACCTCCCGACTCCCTCCCTTCCGAAGAATCAGTTTTTTTTCATGACCTGTTCCAGAATCTGTCCGGGCATAGTGTTCGGCCAGCCTTCTCTGATCATCCGACAGGCGGGAGCAGAGCAAAAGACGGAGGGACATCTCCGCCGGATTCATGTCGATATAATTTTCCTCACGGGCCGACTCAGGGCCGGATCGATTTTTTTCCTGTAAAAACTGCCCATGCAATCTCCAATCCGTTTCAGATATCATTTTTTCTATCCTACCACAGCGGGACCTCCCCCCTTTTCTCTCCTGCCTCTCCCCTGTATCATGAAAAGGTACGATCCTTCCAAAAATTCAACGACAGAAAGGATAAAACGTGTCCGTCCTTCTCGAATTCTCCATGAGCCCTCTCGACAAGGGCGAATCGGTGGGGGACTATGTCGCCCGCTCGCTTGACATCATCGACAAATGCGGCATCGACTATCGCCTGAACCCCATGGGCACCGTCCTCGAAGGGGAGTGGGACGAAGTCATGGACGTGGTGCGAAAATGCTACGAACGCATGAGCCAGGACTGCAGCCGCATCAGCGTCTCCATCAAGATCGACGCCCGAAAAAATCAGACCGGCCGGCTTTCCGGAAAGATCGACTCCGTCGAAAAACGTCTGGGACGATCTGTCAGGAGATCCTGACGGATCGTTCGGGAGAACCCTCCAATGGATCTCTCTTTCTTCTGGATGGTCCTGCTCGTCTTTGCCATGATCCTTCTCCTCGAGGCCGCCTCCCTTTTTCCGCTCGATTCCCGGAGACATCGTCTGACGATAGGCGGCCTCATTCTTCTCGTGGCAGGCCTCTTCCTCACCACGACCCGCATGATGCTGGGCCATCAGCTTCCCTCTTTCTCCCTGGCCCTTCCCACCTTTTTTCTCTCGATCCCCTCATGAAAGGAGACGAGGGAGAGGCCATGGATCCAGGCCGGGACGCCCCGATCCGGCAAGGATCCCCAGAGGGATTCATCTCGTCCGGACGAATGAAAAAAAGGAAAGCTCCATGATCCGGGGCCGCATCCGAAGCGTCCTCTCGGGATTCGACCTCCGCTCTCCCGGCATGGTTCTCTTCACCGTCATCCTGGGAACGACCCTTCCCTTGGCCGACACCACCAGCATGAATGTGGGGCGCCTCTTCATCGCCCGGGCCCTGGACTCCTCTCCCGACGAGACCCGCTGGCTGACCGCCGGCTACAGCCTCTTTGTCGCCCTGGGGATCCCCCTCTCCTACCGCCTCCGGGGCCTCTTCGAGGAGCGCGACCTTTACTCCCTGGCCACTGCCGTCTTCATGGGGGGCTCCATCGTCTCCATGCTGGCCCATTTCATGCCGGGGATGATGGTGGGTCGGGCCCTCCAGGGGCTCTCGGGGGGCGTGCTGATCCCCCTCTCGATCGCGCTCATCAACGAGAGCTTTCCACCGGAGCGCCGCGCCCGGGCCCTGTCTCTCTTTGCTGTGGGCAACGCCCTTGCGGTCAGCATCGGACCCACCATCGGAGGGCTCCTGGTCGATACCCTGGGATGGCGATGGACCATGGGGATTCACCTTCCCGTGGGATTCCTGACACTCCTTCTCGCCGCGGTTTCCCTCTCGAACCATCCCCGCTCCGAAAAACTTCCCTTCGATCTCACGGGATGGCTGCTCTTCTTCGGAGCCGGTTTCTTCTGCATGGACACCCTCATGGAGGGAGAGCGTTTCGGCTGGCACAGCAAGACCCTTTTCCTGATGGCCTTCTCCTTCCTGATCTTTTTCTTTTCCTATTTTCTTCATGCCGCCCGCCATCCCCGCCCCATCATTCCTCCCGACCTTTTTCTCCACGGGGGCTATCTGCTTCTGTCTGCCGCCAACTTTCTCCGGTCGACCGCCATCTTTGGACGCCTCTATCTGCTTCCCCTCTTTCTGGAGATCTTCTATCATTTCCAGAGCCATCAGGCGGGAATGGTGATCTTCCTGGGAGCCATCACTGAACTCCTGATTCCGGTCTTCGCCTTTCTGATTTCCCCCCAGCGCTCCTTCTTCACCTGGGGATTCATGGCGGCCGGTTCACTCCTGATCTCCCTTTCGAATGTGGCCTACCTCACCCTCCCGGCCAATGTCTATGACCTTCCTCTCGTCCTTCTTCCCCAGATCGTCTTCGGTGTAGGGGTCGCCCTCACCCAGGTCGCGCTCGCCCCCCTGGTGATCCGGACCCTGCCCCCTTCCCTCCATCGGGTCGGGCTGGTCGTCCAGCTGGTGATCCAGTTTCTGGGGGGGATGTTCGGGACGGTCTGGGCCCGCCATCTCGTGGACAACATCGCCCCGGCTTTCCGTCCGGTTCTCTCCCAGACCTCCGCTCCCCATCCCCCCGCCATGGCCGGAAAAGCAGCATTCTCCCTGTCCCAGGCCTTCGCCTACAACGAAACCTTCCTCATCCTGGGAGGAGTCTCGCTCCTGGCCTCCTTTTTTGTTCTCCTCCTTCCCGTCAAGGAGCGCTTTTCCACCGGATTGGCTCTCCGGGCCTCCTTCCGAAAAGAATCCGGGAACGGCTCTTGACTCTGGAGTATGCTCCAGGGTTTACACTTGAATCGTCAGGGAGCGCCCGGAACTGAGGCCGCCGATTCCGGGTTCCCGGTCCTTCTTCGATTCCATACGAAAGGAGTCCAATCATGAGCCCTGCCTTGCCGAACGCGAATTCCCGGAAAGACCCCAAGCCTAAGCTCCTGACAGGTCTTCTCCCCGTCTCAGGTGCAGCCGTGATTTCCCTCCTGGCTGTTTTATGTTGCGCAGGCCTGCCCGCCGCCCTGTCACTTCTCGGAACTCTAGGCTTGGGTGTCCTGATCAAAAAGCACCTTCTTTTTCCCCTGATGACGATTTCGCTTCTTCTTGGACTTTTGGGGGCCGTCCGGAGCTACCGGAACCAAGGAAGCCCGCTCCTTCTGGCAGGCTACCTGGTCTCGGCCGTTGCCCTCCCCCTTGGCATGAAGGTCTACCCTCCCGCCATGTACGGGGGGCTGCTCCTTCTCCTCACAGTCACAGGAGCTGAACTCGCACGCGCCCTCTCGCGCCCTGCCTGCTCCCCCAAACAAAAGGAGATTCTCCCATGAGCCCCGACCGCCTGACTTTTCGCGTCACAGGCATGACCTGCGACCACTGCGCCCGAACGGTGGAGAAAACGCTCTCCGCCCTTCCCGGTATCGCCTCCTGTCAGGTTTCCTATGAAAAGGGCCATGGAGAGGCTCTTCTCGAATCGCCCCTTTCCCTTGAGTCTCTTCGGGAGGCGGTCAAGCCCCGGGGTTACGACCTTCTCCCCGACGCTCCCTCCGGATCTGAGGGATCAGCCCCGGCGGAAAGGCTTCGCGTCGCGATCATCGGGGCTGGCTCCGGAGCCTTCGCCGCGGCCATCAGGGCCTCGGATCTCGGGGCCTCCGTCACCCTGATCGAGCGGGGAACGATCGGAGGGACCTGCGTCAATGTGGGATGCGTCCCTTCGAAGATCCTGGTGCGCCAGGCCCAGGAGGCCCATCAGGCCTCCCATCCCGCATTCGACGGGATCGCCCCGGCCTCCCCCTCCCTTTCCGCATCCCTTCTCGCCCGCCAGCGCAGCTCCCGGGTGGAGGAGCTTCGGAAAGCCAAATATGCCGACATTCTCTCCGGGCTCCCGACTGTCTCCTATCTCCGGGGAGAGGCTCGTCTCGAAAACGCCCGGGAGGTCCGGATCCGGACAAAGGAGGGCGGAGAGAGCGTCGTCGCGGCCGACCGCATCCTGATCGCGACCGGATCCCGTCCCCAGATTCCGCCGATTCCCGGACTCTCGGGAACCCCCTTCTGGACCTCGACGGAGGCTCTCTTTTCGGAGACGATTCCCCCGCGCCTGATCATTCTCGGGGGAGGGTTCGTGGCCGCCGAGATCGGACAGTCCTTCCAGCGGCTGGGTTCCCGGGTGACGGTCGCGATGCGGGGAGCGCACCTCCTGTCGCGGACCGACCCCGACTTGGGGAGGGATCTGCAGGGCTTTCTCGAGGCGGAAGGAATGCGCTTCCTCACGAAAACGGTCCCTCAAGAAATCCGATATACGGAAGGTCGCTTCCGGGTCGTCACCGAGGGGGAGACCCTTGAAGCGGAACACCTGCTGGTCGCGACCGGACGGATCCCCAACACGGACTCCCTGAACCTGGACGTCCTCGGAGTTGCAACCGATCCTTCCGGGGCGGTGGTGGTCAACGATCGTCTCGAGACCTCCCTTTCCGGCGTCTATGCCGTCGGAGACTGCACCACACTCCCGAAATTCGTATACGTGGCGGCAGCCTCCGGAACCCGGGCGGCCACCAACATGCTTGGAGCGGGACAGGCCACACTCGATCTTTCCGTCCTGCCGGAGGTAATTTTCACCGACCCCCAGGTGGCCATTGTCGGTCTCACGGAAGAGGCGGCCACCCAAAAGGGCCTCTCTGTCGAGACGCGCACCCTGCCCCTCGACCAGGTCCCCCGGGCCCTGGCGAACTTCGACACCCGAGGATGGATCCGTATGGTGGGGGAGAAAGACTCCGGGCGTCTCCTGGGAGTCCAGATCCTGGCTCCGGAAGCGGGGGAGATGATCCAGACTGCGGCACTGGCGCTGTCGGCCGGACGGACCGTCGACGAGATCGGGGGACAGCTCTTCCCCTATCTCACCATGGTGGAAGGCCTCAAGCTCTGTGCCCAGTCCTTCCGGAAAGAGGTCGGTATGCTTTCCTGCTGCGCGGGATGAAAAGTAAGGGGAATCAGGAGGAAGGGGATGGGACTGTCGATCGGAAACGTGGCGAAAAGAGTGGGAATCAGCGTTGACACTGTCCGGTTCTATGAAAAAAAAGGGCTCCTTCCCCTTGCCCCCCGAAGGGAATCGGGTTATCGGGACTACCCGGAAGACACCGTCCGCAGGCTCCGCTTCATCCGGAACGCCCGGGAAATCGGCTTCACCCTAGACGAGATCCAGGGCCTTTTGTCTCTTGGGAGTGACGGAGATTCGGCTTGCTGGGAGGCGCAAAAGCTCGCAAGCGAAAAACTTTCCGAGGTCCGGGAAAAGATCAGATGTCTCCGGTCGATGGAGGAGGCGCTCGTCAGCCTCGTCGACAGCTGCGACGCGTCGGACGAGTCCCTGTGCCCCATTCTGGACCTTCTCGACAACCTCCACGGGAGGCCGTGACCGGACGGGACGAAAATCCGCGGGGAACGGGTTTCTTTGTTGACAGAACCGCCCCACCTTCCCATAATGAAACCTTGTTCCGAACCCCGGCAAAAACACTGGAAACCAGATCCGCGCCGGACCGGCCCATCATTTAAAAAGCGAGCCTTACCGAGCATGCCGAACCTGATCGTCCTGGGCACCCAGTGGGGTGACGAGGGCAAAGGAAAGATTGTCGATCTTCTGACCGATCGCGCCGACGTCATCGTCCGTTACCAGGGGGGACACAATGCCGGCCACACCATCGTCTCAGACGGGGAAAAGTTTATCCTCCATCTGATCCCCTCGGGGATTCTCCATGCGGACAAGCTCTGCGTCATCGGAAACGGGGTGGCCCTCGATCCCCACGCCCTGGTCGAGGAGCGCGAAATGCTGACGAAGCGGGGCGTCTCGGTCGATCGCAACCTTCGGATCAGCGATGCCTGCCACCTCATTCTCCCCTACCACAGGGCCATCGACAAGGAATCTGAAAAATTCAGGGGAACGCGCCGTATAGGCACCACTGGCCGGGGCATCGGGCCGGCCTACGTCGACAAGATGGCCCGAATCGGCATTCGTCTGGGAGACCTGGCCAATCCGTCTCTTTTCCGGGAAAAGCTTGAGCAGAATCTCGCCGAAACGAATTATCTGCTGGAAAAGCTTTACACCACCCACGGACTTGACGCGGAGACGATCTACAGCCAGACCATGTCCCTGGCCGATCGCATTCTCCCCTTCATGGACGACACGGCCCTCACGCTCCACAAGGCGATCAAAAACGGAAAAACCTTGCTCTTCGAGGGTGCCCAGGGAACCCTTCTGGACGTCGATCACGGGACCTACCCCTTTGTCACCAGCTCGAACTCCTCCGCCGGGGGAGCTCTCACCGGGACAGGCGTCGGTCCGACCGCCATCGACCGGGTTCTGGGGGTGACGAAGGCCTATACGACCCGTGTCGGGTCGGGGCCCTTTCCCACCGAGCTCATCAACGAATCGGGGGAGTACCTCCGGGAGAAGGGCCAGGAGTTTGGCGCGACTACCGGCCGGGCTCGACGGTGCGGCTGGTTTGATGCCCCCGCGGTCCGCTATGCCTGCCGGATCAACGGGATTTCGGAGATCGCCCTCACGAAGATCGATGTTCTCGATGCCCTTCCATCCCTCAAGATTGCGACCGGGTACGAGATCAACGGGAAGAAAACAGAGGAATTTCCCCGCCGCGTGGAACTCCTCGAAACCGCCCGTCCCGTTTATGAATCCCATCCCGGATGGACCCAGCCCACATCGGGAGTCCGGGATTTTAACGCCCTCCCCGACAACGCCAAGCGTTATATCGCCCGCATCGAGGAGCTGATCGAGGTCCCGGTGACGGTCCTTTCCACCGGCGTCGGCCGGGAAGACACCATCATCCGTCAGGATCCGTTCGCCGCCCGATAAAGGGGGGCCAGGTTTTCGAGCGTTCCGGCGAGCGTCTCGAGCGACGTGTCGAAGGGGAGGACCCACCCCAGATCGCACCCGGCCGTCTTGAGCTGGAGAAGCCGTTCCCCCATCTCCTTCGGGCTCCGGGAAAGCGCTGGCCCTACCAAGCCCGTCCCATGGACCATGTCATAATCCAGCAACTCGGGATATTTCCGGAACCATTCCCCGGACTCACGGCCTGCACGGAACCATTGCCCAAGGTTTTTCTTCGGCCCTTCCGCTTCATCCTTGACCACAAACCGGACCGAACATCCCGCTTTTCCGATGAAGATTCCCATATGCCCCCAGGCCTTGTACCCCCTCTTGGCCGGGCCGAGGGCAAGCCATGTCTCGTTGGGGGGATTGACTCTCCGGCGCATGTGGCTCGCCACGTGGGGAAAAACGGGCACTCCCCGATCCGTCATGACCTCCGCCAAGCGGGCTGCCAGCCTCTGGAGCGCGGGCCGGACCGTCTGTCGGATGGGCGCCATCCGTTCCGCAAATCCTTCGATCCCGAAGACCTCGACCCAAGCGGGATCGAGATAGTCCTTCACCTTTTCCATCGACGTCCTTAGTTTTGTCAGAGATGTATTCCATTACCCAGCCTGGGCCCTTCCGACCAATCTAACGGGTGCGTACCGCTCTGGTCAATGGCCCTCGCGTGGCCGCCATCGATGGAATGCCGCCCTCCCTGCCGCCCAAGATGCCCCCATTTTGCCCGCCCACAGCCGATCATGAACAGACCTGAGCAGGGAAGTTGCAAGGAAATAGACCTTGGCTTAAGCAACCCGATCTTTTTCATTGAAATCCCTATTCAGAGTCAAGGATAAACAGATCAGAACTTCAACTTTCGGTTTGCGTACACCATTTTAATTTTACAACCATCATGATCTCTCTCGCGATATCGAAAAGGAGCTTCTGAGATCGGCTGACGAGAGTCTCCCGTCGCGACACTTCTCGGACCACGTCAGCCAAGAAAGACCCCCTTTTGGGCTCGAAACGGCGGATCAGGTCAGGCGGGCCCCCTCCGGAGAAACCTTTACGAGAACAGGGTCGTGGGGGAGATCATGATAGGCGCCCTGAATCAGGGACGGAGACCTGATCTCTTTTTTCCCACGATTCCCGCCCCAACGAGGTCGATCTCCTCATCCGGGAGGGAGGGCGAATTTTCCCCGTCGAGATCAACCCCTCCGAAACCTTCACCCGGGACTTCCTCCGGGGGCTCGAAAATTTCCGGACCCCCTCCCTTCCTCGGACCGGGGACGGACAGGGCTTCTACAACGGCACCAGGAGTTCGAGACGGACGGTCTCCAGGTTCTCAACCCCTTCGGCCGAGATTCGGACCTCTGGGAGCTTGTCACCACCCACAGCTCCCGCATGGGAGTCCAGCCTGACACGAATCCCGCCTACCGGTCGTTCCCCTCCACGTCGACAATTCCGTCATGAAAACAACGATCCCGAAATGTCCGGAACCTTCGTCCCCTCTCCCCGTTAGGCGCAGGAGATGATCAAGAGGCACGCTCCATGTATAATGGATCCAAGAGCGCGACCACAGCCCATAAGCGGGCACATGATCCTTGTTTTCGGCCGCAGATCCCTGCGGAACCGGACAATCCCGGCATGGCCGGAAACAATTCTGGAGAGGCCCCTTGGACCATACCCCTGTCTCCTGCGCGGAATACTACCACGAAGAGACCAAATATAGCCGGACGACCATCCATCGTTTCCGGTCTCTGGACTATTCGCGAAAGCCCGCCCCCTTCAAGGACTACCAGGCGGACAATCCGATCAGCCTCGTTCCTTTTCTTCCCTTCAGCCACATTCCCTTCTCCCGGAATCCCATTCCGGTGGCTCCCCCCCAGCCTCCCACTCCGTGGGGGCTCGCGGAGCTCTCACGGCTTCTCTTCTTCTCCTATGGGGTCACGGCCATCATGGATTCGCCCAAGATCGACAAAACCTACATGCGGGCCGCCCCTTCAGCGGGTGGCCTCTATCCGGCGGAGGTCTACCTCGTCATCCGTGACCAGCCCTTTTTAAACGACGGGATCTACCACTACCACGGAAAGGAACACCACCTCGTTCCCGTCATCGAAGGGTCCTTCTGGGAAAAGATTTCGGCTTACTTCCTTCACCAGCCGGCCCTCAACGAGGCCTCCTTCCTGATCCTTCTCTCCGGAATCTACGAAAGGTCCGCCTGGCGATACGGGGAACGGGGATACCGGCGGATCCTCCTGGACACCGGCCACCTGATTTCGAACTTCTCGCTCATGGCCCGGGAAACAGGATTCCTGGCCTACCCGCTTTCGGGGTTCCAGGACACATCCATGAACTCCCTTCTCTTTCTCGGGGACACCAATGAGGTCTGTCTCACGGGTCTGGTCATGGTGCACGGAGAGTCCGCCTACGAGCCGATCCCCTGCACCCCCATTCTCCCCTCGCCAGTTCATCCTCCCTACACTCCCCCGGAGACCCCCGAGACCGGAGATCTCTTCCGGGACCTCCACCGGCTCTCGGCGATTGGCCCCGAACCTTTCGCTCCGCCGACGCTCTGGTCGGGAGAGGGAGAATACGATCCCACCCTCCTTCCGGTCTCCCGGTTCACCCCCCAGCGCGATCCCGTGGCCCTGACCGACCGCGAAATCGAATTCGACGAGAACCTCTCCCGGGACCTCCTGACCCGGCGGTCCGCCCGCCAGCTATCGGGAGAACCCCTTTCCTTCGAAGACCTCTCGGCCCTTCTGAACTTCGGATATGACCTGTCGGCAGAGACAGGGAATGATCCTGCCGTTCCGCCGACTTTTTTCGGACCGCGACTTTTTTCCTCCTTTCTGGTGGTCCATTCCGTCGACCTCCTGATGCCGGGACTTTATCATTTCTCCCCGGAATCGAGGGAACTGACTCTGCTCAGAAGGGGAAACATGGCCGAGATCGCCTGCGAATTTTCACTGGGGCAGGATCTGGCACGCGACGCCTCTTGCCTGCTCATCCAGGTGGCAAACCTTCCCCGCCTTGTCGAGCGCTACGGGAACAGGATCTACCGGACCCTTCACTTGGACGTCGGAATCATCGGCGAACGACTGAACCTTGGAGCCGTTCACATGGGCCACGGGGCCAGCGGCATCGGAGGGTTCTTCGATGACGAGATCGCAGAATTCCTTGGACTACCGGCCTCCTCTGCCGTCCTGTACCTGACGGTTCTCGGAGCGGTTCCGGGGGCCTAACCCTCCTTGCCAGGGAGACCCTTGTGTCCGTCATCAGGCTTCTGCCCCTTTCCGAGCTTGCCCGTCTGAGGGAAATCGTCCACATCCTCGTGAAATACGGCTTCGAGGACATGGTCGGCTTTTTGAGACTCAACCCCCTCAAGGCGGCGGGGGACCGTCTCCTGTTCCGTAAACCCTCTCCCTCCGAGCCGCGGCCGGTGCGCCTCCGGAAAGCTCTCGAAGAACTGGGTCCCACCTTTTCCAAGCTCGGACAGATCCTGTCGGCAAGACCCGATCTCCTTCCCCCGGACTACATCGCCGAACTCTCAAGGCTCCAGGACCGTGTCTCGCCCCTGCCGTTCGAGCGGATCGAGGAACTCCTCGAGGAGGCCTGGGGCCTCCCCCCTCAGGAGCGCCTGGCCTTTCTCGATCCTGTTCCCATCGGACAGGCCACCATCGCCCAGGTGCACCGGGGACGCCTTCCGGATGGAACGGAGGTGGCGGTCAAGGTCCGGCGGCCTGGGATCCTGCCGAAGGTCGAGGCCGATCTTTCCATTTTGGCAGTCTTGTCCGGGCTTCTCGAAGACAACCTCGATCGTTCCCGCCGCTACCATCCCCGGGAAGTGGTGAAGGAGTTTTCAAGGATCCTCCGGATGGAGCTCGACTTCACCCACGAAGGGAAAAATATCGAACGGGCAGCCCGTCATTTTGCGGACGACCCGGAGATCGTCATCCCTCGTTATTTCCCGGAGTATTCGACCGATCGGGTCCTCGTCCTCGAGTTTCTGGACGGGATCAAAATCGACCAGATCGACCGATTTTCCGAGATGGGCACCACCCCCGAAGTCATCGCCCGGATTGGAGCCCGCTCGATTCTGAAGCAGGTCTTCGTCTTCGGTTTCTTTCAGGGAGATCCACACCCGGGGAACATCCTGGTGCTTCCGGGCTCCCGGATCGGCATCCTCGACTTCGGGATGTTCGGGACCCTTTCAAAAACCTGGAGAAACCTCCTGGGAGACCTCCTTGTGGCCCTGTCCGACAACGATACGGCCCGCGTGGTGGGTCTTTTGCGCCGGATGGAGGCGATTCCCGAGGATTGCGACACCCTCCGCCTCGAGTCGGAGCTCTCCCGTTTCCTCGATGAGTTCGTCAACCAGCCCCTGTCGGAGATCCGGGTGGACCTGCTCGCATCCGAACTCTTCGCCATCTCCCGGGAACACGCCCTGAAGCTTCCCGCGGAGCTGGTCCTTCTTCTCCGGGCCCTCGTCATCATGGAAGGGATTGGCCGACAGCTGGATCCCTCCTTCAACATGCTTGAGGAGGCCCGTCCATTCATCGTCTCCCAGTTCCTGAAGAATTTTGGCCTTGGAGAGCTCTTTCGCAACATGAAGATCTCCTCCCGGACACTTCTGAGAATTTTCTCCGGCCTCCCTGAACGCATCGAACGCCTGGTCGATACCGCGGGGGCGGGCAAATTCCGGATCGACTTCTCGCTCCGGCACCTCGACGACCTGATCCGGGAGATCGACAGGACCGGGAATCTCCTCTCCCTGTCGATCCTCGTCTCCTCCCTTGTCATCGGATCGGCCCTCATCTTCTCCGCCTCCCTCTCTTCGCACTCCTCCTTCAAGACGCTCGGACTCATCGGATTTTCCGGGGCGGGCATCCTGGGCTTCTTTCTCGCCATCGTCATATTGAGATCGCGGCGCTTCTAGGGATCCGGCGGAAAAGAAAAACAGAAAGACCGGTCAGGAAAACATCCGGACGATGTCGTCGCCCCAGAGAAGAGATTCCGTCTGGGCCGCGGCGACCATTTCCACCGGGACGGGGATTTCGCTCAGGAGCCGCTCCAGGGAGTCCCCGGAGCGATCGAGGTTCCCGGCGAATGCGAGGAGAACTCCCAGGGGCCCTTCGCCTCGAAGAAGGGCCTTCCGGACCTCCTCGCGCAACGGAAGCCCTTCCAGCATGGCGGGGATAGTGACGCCCAGGAGAGACTCGGAGAGAGAAAACATGCCGACCAGGAAGGCCTCTTCCGGATCCGGCTTTCCGGTACCCTTCCAGCCCTGGGCCATGAGCTCCATCAGCCTGGCCCGTGTCACCGCCATCTGGAGGACCGGACGGGCGTAACGGTTTTCCGAGATCGACGACGAAAACAGGATGAGCTCAAGCCATCTCCGGATCTGGGCCCTTCCCAGGGAAACGACGGCCTGCCTGAGGTCGGAGATGACGTGGGAGGGGCTCTTTCCCACTACATTCGCAATCCGGATCAGGGAGGCCGACAGGTTGATGTGCGGCCGGACCGCCTTGACGATCTCGTCCGTTCCCGCATCCGCCAGAACCATGGAGAGGACCCCCGTCACTGCCTGCCGCAGGGGGTCAACCTTCCGGGAAGCCAGAATGACCGGACGGGCGAAGAAGAATCCCTGGAAGTAGTCGAACCCCATCTCCATGGTCAGGGCCAACTGGTCCGGAGTTTCGACCTTCTCCGCCAGGAGGGAGAGATTTCGCGCGCGAAGATCCCGGACAACCGGCCCAAGATCCGTCTCCGGAACTGCCAGGATGTCGACCTTGACGAGGGAGACCAGTTCCAGAAGGGGGGCCCAGATCCCCTCTCGTCCCACATAGTCGTCCAAGGCCAGGGTATATCCGCGGTCCCTGAGCTCCCGACATCGTGAGATTGTCGCCGCGTTGACGGGAACCGTTTCAAGGATTTCCAGGACAAGGTCACGGGGGGGCAAAAGAAAGAGGGCATCCTCCAGGAGAAAATCCGGACCGATGTTCACGAAGCCCCGCTTCCCTCCCAGGATCTTCTCGAGCTGTCCCCCCATGAGAGTGTCCACGATGACCCTTGCCGTGGCCCGGGTGTCGTCCAGGACGCGGGCGACGTTCTTCCGGGTGCTCCGGAAGAGCAGCTCGTAGGCCACGACCGACCCATCCCGCCCGAAGATGGACTGACGACCGATCAGGACATCATGGGGTGTGAGACCGGGGGTCACCGGAGTCGCCTGACAATCAGTTCGGGAGGACCTGGATGCACCCCTTCGACAGGGGAATCGCCCCGCTCAGTCATAGGCCACCATCTTCCCCACACGTTCGAGACATTGCTGCAGGATCTTCTCAAAGAGATCGCCGTCGATGGCGAGATGTTTCAGGGCCCGGGAGAGATCGGGGTCGACAAAGACATAGTCGGGATGGGAAAAACCGATCGCCGAGGCGATCTGGTCCCCGATGAAGCAGAGGCAAGCCAGGTCCCGGGCATAGGTCGACTTCTCGAATTCGTGATGCCACAGAATCGCGTCGACCAGCCGGGGGGGCATCTTGAACTTTCGGGCGAACCATCCCCCGATGAAGCAATGGTTGAAGCCGAGGACCTGCTTTTCCTGCCGCCAGTCGTTCTCCCGGTTGGAGGCGTCGGCGATCTGAACCTGGGACAGGAAGAAGTTCCCGGCCGAGACCGCAAGGACCACCTTGCCGATATCATGAAGGAGACCCGCCGTCTCGGCCGTGTCCGGCTCGTGGAAATGAAGGACATTCGATAGAATCTGGCAGCAGATGGCGGTCGCCCGGCTGTGGGCCCAGATTTCCCTGACGCCCAGGACATGCTTGTACCGCGTGAAAACGGGGAGCCCGAGGCAGAGGCCCTTGAGGGGCCCCAGGCCGATGACCCTTACTGCCTGGTCGATGCTCGAGGGAGGAACGGCTGCGAGATAGGCCCCAGAATTGGCGTACTGGATGATGCGGGCCGAAAATCCTGGATCCCTCTTGATGATTTCGCCGATCTCGTGCATGGTCGTCCGGCTTGACTGGAGTGCGAAGAGAACCTCGCTCACGACCTCCGGCATGGCCGAAAAACCGTTTTCCCTTTCGAAATCCTCGAAAATCCTGTCATGCTCGTCACTGTTCACAAAGACATCCTCATCTCCTCCGCTGATTCCCGGCCAACTCAGGAAAGATGGTCTTACCGCTTTTCCAGATAGAAGCTTTCGACCGTTCTCAGGATCGCCTCCCTGAGTGCCCGCTCGGGGTCTTCCCCCCGAAACAGGGACAATCTTTTTTCAAGGGATTGCATCTCCTTCTGGATGGCGACCTCCGACTCGACCCGGTCGGCGCTCCTGCGATCCTCGATAAATACCTCCGTCACACCGCGGGCGATGAGAAGGGCCTTGAGATGTTCGTCGAGGGTCACGGGCGCCTTCACGAGAAGGCGCCCCAGGGGATCGACCACATCCGAGACGAGCACCACCCCCGCAGAAAGGGGGGCAAGCCTGACAACGACCTGTTTCATTCGGGGATTCCACCTTATCCGTCCAAGGCCAGTTTTATCGGGACTTCCTAAAAAAAGTGTCGGGAACAAGTGAACAACACATTAACCACGGCCTATTTCAGTGAATCTCCGGTCACTATCTAGATCTCCAGCGCAGAGACCTCAGTCCGGACCAACAGCTCCCGGAGCTGGCCGGCAGTGAAGATGGCCGTCCCCGGCTGGGCGGCTGTCCCGCTGCCGCAGGCCACCGCGAGCCTCAGGGCCTCCTCCGGCCCCTCCCCCCTCGAAAAAGCGGCAATCAGACCTGCCACCATGGAGTCACCGGCCCCGACCGTGCATTTGACGACCACCGGCGGAGGCTTGGCCAGAAAGGCTCCCTTCGGCCCCGCGAGCAGGGCCCCTTCGGCCCCGAGGGAGACGCAGACGTAATCGATCCCCTGCCGAACGAGAAGCCGGGCCTCTTCCGCCACATCCTCGATCCGGGGGACCTCCTTTTCGAGCAGCAGGGAGAGCTCGTAGCGGTTGGGTTTGATCAGGAACGGTCGGAGTGCGAGGGACTGGCGAAGAAGGGCTCCGTGGGCGTCCACGACCGCCAGGCCGCCGCATTCCCGGACCCGTCGGACCATCTCCCCGTAGATGTCCGTGGGAACTCCAGGAGGGACGGATCCCGAGAGAACCCCGAAGCCGCCTCCGACCCGATCCAGAAACCGTCCCAGAACCTCCGACAGGACCTCCGGGGGAACGAAGGGGCCGATGCCGGTCACCTCGTACTGAGCCTCCGAGGCGGCCTCGAGGATCGTGGCATTGATCCGGGTCTCCCCTTCGACCCGTTCGCAGTCCACATGGTCGATCTGGTCTTCGAGCAGTTTTTCCAGGAGAGTTCCGGCATTGCCGGCCATGATGCAGAAATTTGCGGCGGGAACCCCAAGGACGTGAAGAGCCCGTCCCACATTGATCCCGTTTCCTCCGGGATCGGTTCGGGTGGCCGTGGCATGGCTCTTCTGGTCGGCAACGAGGCGGGGAACCTCGTAGGAAACATCAACCGCCGGATTGAGGGTCAGTGTGGCGATGGGACGAGGCGGATTGGTTTGTCCATTCATGAGCTCTCCCGTCCGGCGAACCCGGGTCGTGTCAATGGCGCAACATCCTCGTGACCCACTATACCGAACTGTCGACCGGGATTCCAGATTGCAACGGATCTAAGCCGGCTCTTCCGGCGCTCCCACTTCCATGCGGTAATCGAGACCCTCCCAGCGTCGCTCTTCCAGCCAGAAGAAGGTGAAGTCGATGTGTTGCCCTCTCCGAAGAGATCCCACGGATAAGGCTGTCCCATAGAATCCCAGCCCGAGAGGGCGTGTCGGGGAGTCGACGGGATTGGACCAGCCATCGATGCCCCAATGAATCAGGGCTTCACCCTCAAAAACGAACCGGAGCTCCTTTCCCTCCGGAAGGAAGCGGAGCTTGTGCCGGTGGCGCCAGAGGACCCATGAGATCTCGGGCCGCTTCCCGCCATAGCGCTCCCAGGTCGCCCTCGGACGGTCGACGGGGGCTTTCTTGTCATAACTATGGGCCAACTTGACGAATTCGGCATGGGCCCAGACCAGGGGCATGGCCGACCCTGTCGGTCGACCCGGCCAGAGATCCTGCTCCGGGATCGGGGACGTGTCCCAGACCTGCTCGGGGATGAGACCGCCTGGACCGGCCATCTGGGCCATGGAACGAAGATACGGGAGGGGATTTTCTCCGGCGGTCAGCGCCGCGTGGCCCCGTTCTCCCGCGAGGAGGGGCCAAAGCCTCCCCCGGCCGGTTCCATCGAAGGGGCTTCCGTCGACATGCTCGCCGTACCCGTCTCCGTTGTAGCGATACCATGCGGGACCGGCAGGTGTGTCGCCCCGAAGAAGGGCGTCGACCGCGCGCAATGATTCCCTGACATGCTTGTCGGAAAAAGTCCGCAGACCGTACCTGACCAGCTGCAGAAAGTCTGTGCTGACCTGGTCGCAGGCCGCAAGACCCGGGTCATGGCAACGGTTCTTGATAAGGAGGGGCAGCCCCTTTGCCGCAGCATCCTCGAGCACTTCGGCGGGAACGGCGCGAAGGTAGTATCCGGAGATTCCGAGGCCCTCGGCGAGCTTCGTCCTTCCGGACCAGCTCCACGACTCGATCCGGGCATTCCAGGTATCCGCAATCCAGTAGGCGATCTCCCGCTCCTCCGGATCGAGAAACCGGGCTCCGTCCACCAGCGCCGCGATCGAGACGGCGAGGGTGAAGAGGTTCACCCCGGGATCCTCTTCCCATCGGTCCTGTCCTGTCACCGGGCCCTCCCGGATGATGAACCGGAGGGCCTTCTCGACCATGGTCCGAAGCCCTTCCGCCGAAAGGGGTTCCCGACCCTCGAGCGCCGCCGCCAGAAGAACGGGAAAGGCCGCTTCGTCGAGCTGAAGCCCCTGCCAGTAGGGCTTTCCTCCGAGCCACTGGTTCTGGAGCCAATGGCCGTCCTCCTGCTGGGTGGCCATGAGATAGGAGAGGATCCGGCGGACCGTTTCGTCATCACCCATGGACAACAAAGCCCCTGCGCTCTCGGTGAGATCCCGGCTCCAGACCAGGTGGTAGCCGCCCCGGCTGTCGGAGGCCTCCCCCCACGGAATGGACAGGCTGGCGATGAGGGCCCCCGGGAAGCTCTTGTCCTCGTGCACACGAAGAACCATGGCCGACATCCGGTAGCTCCGGACAAGAGTCTCCGGCAGTGTGTCGGGAAGGCGGAGGGAGTCCTGCCAGTCTCTCCAGAGGGCCACCTGCTCCTCCCACTGGGGAGAAAACCCTTCCATGAGGGCGGACAAGGCCAGAGTCGAAGCGGCCTCCCGGCTGCTGGCAAAGGCCAGGGCCAACGTCCCCGACGGAGTGGCCTCGCCCATGAGGGCGACCTCGCCGGGACCCGCTTCCCCGAACTCCCAGGCCATCCGGCCGTTCCGGTTGAAATCCTGCCAGCCGTCGCTCTCCCCCACCTCCCCGCAGGAGGTCCGGGAAAAAAGTTCTTCTCCCCCCGGGCGCATCCCCGCCAGAGAAAGGGCATAGGGCCCCTGAGAGGCCGTCAGCACCTTTCGTCCGTGCCAGGCGGTGCACAGGGCCAGGTTGTCCGGAGCCTGTCCTCCCAGACGCGTGGCGAGAAGGGGGTAGAGCCTGAGGGTCTCCCCCCCGCTCAGGCGGTAGTCCACCAGAATCGCGTCCCGGCAGGGCGAAGCGACGATACGGAGCTCAAGACGAAAGCGCTCGTGTTCATGGACGATCCGGACCGCCGGAATCCCCTCTCCGGCCAGGGACAGGGTATATCGCCCGTTGGCCCTGACCTCCGACCAGAACCCCCGGTCGTCCGCCACGATGAATCCCAGGTCCCGGATCTGGGGAATGTCGATCCTTGGATGATAGACCTCGGTCAGGATGCCTTTAGCCAGCGTGAACCAGATCCGGGAAGGACCCAGGGACCCTCCCACCATGTCCTTTCGGGCGGGACTCCAGACTGGCCGGGAATACGACGCCCGCGGGGCTTTCACCGTGCTTCCTCCTTGGAAAGAATGATCCTCGTTGCCCCGGCCATTCTCCCACGAGTCGAAGCAGAGGGACAACAGCAGATTCCGGAGGATTTTGACATCCTCTTGGGCTTCTTTAAAAGATCCGCCTCCTTGTTGGCCCTTCTGTCTTTCTGTTATTCTCGGAGGCGATGCATCCGACCCCAACCCAGGAGCGTCCATGCACCTCTTTCTTGTCCGCCACGGAGCCACCGAATGGTCGGTCTCCGGACGTCACACCGGAAGAACAGACCTTCCCCTTTCCCCTGAGGGAGAAGCGGACGCCAAAAATCTTGGCCCCCTCCTCCAGTCCCTGAACCCGCGCCTTGTCCTGTCGAGTCCCTTCACACGGGCTCGACATACCGCCGAACTTGCGGGATTCGGGAAGAACCTCCGGATCGACCCCGATCTTGCCGAATGGGACTATGGCCGCTACGAAGGCCGGACGACCCTCGAGATCTGCCGGGAGACCCCGGGGTGGGATCTCTTCCGGGACGGGACGCCCGGGGGGGAATCCCTCTCCGATGTGACCCAAAGGGTCCGACGCGTTCTCGCGAAACTCGAGGAAAACGGACAGGATGCCCTTCTCTTCGCACACGGCCACCTTCTCCGGGTTCTCGTCGCAAACTGGCTCCGGCTCCCATCCGACAGCGCACGTCATTTCGCGATCGAAACGAGCTCGCTCACGATCCTGGGAAACGAACACGCCTGGCCCGCCCTTCTCGCCTTGAACAGAAAACCATTCGAGATCCCCCAAACCACGCCCAGCCAAAGGAGTCTCGCATGACCCGCCCCGTTCCTCCCCGCGTCACAGGACTGCCTGTCTGGAAGGCCCTGGCCGACCAGAGCCGGGCCATCGAATCCCGCTCCCTGCGGAGCCTGTTTGCCGGGGATCCCGAACGGGGTCTTCGGATGGCGGCCGAAGGTGCCGGACTTTACCTCAACTACTCGAAGAATCTGGTGACCGATGAGATTCTTTCCCTGCTGTTCGATCTGGCGCGGGCCTGCAATCTTCCCGAGCATATCGACGCCATGTTCCGGGGAGAGCATATCAACCGGACGGAAAACAGGGCCGTCCTCCATATTGCGCTCCGGATGCCCCGGGACCGCTCCCTCGTGGTGGACGGAGTCGACGTAGTCCAGGAAGTACACTCGGTCCTCGACCGCATGGACGCCTTTTCGCGCAGGATACGGGACGGATCCTGGACCGGGGCCACCGGGAAACCCCTCAAGAACGTCATCAACATCGGGATCGGGGGATCGGACCTGGGACCGGTCATGGCCTACGAGGCCCTCCGCTCCTATTCCGACCGAGGCCGGGTCTTCCGTTTCGTCTCGAACATCGACGGAACCGATTTCACCGAGGCGACCCGGGACCTCGATCCGGAGGAGACCCTCTTCATCATCTCTTCGAAGACCTTCACGACGCTCGAGACCATGACAAATGCCCGATCGGCCCGGGACTGGCTACAAGCCCGCCTCAAGTCGGAAGACGCAGTGAGGCGCCACTTTGTGGCAGTCTCCACCAATGCCGAGGAAGTCCGGAAGTTCGGGATCGACACCGACAACATGTTCGGATTCTGGGACTGGGTGGGAGGACGCTACTCCATGGACTCCGCCATCGGCCTCTCCACCATGATCGCCATCGGCCCCGAGAATTTCCGTGAAATGCTCGAGGGCTTCCACGCCATGGACGAACACTTCCGGACCGCCCCTATCGAGCGGAACCTCCCGGCCCTGATGGGGCTCCTCGTGGTGTGGTACTCAAACTTTCTGGGAAGCCAGACCGTCGCCGTCCTGCCTTACGACCAGTACCTGAAGAGGTTCCCCGCCTATCTTCAGCAGCTGACCATGGAATCGAACGGCAAGCATGTCCATCTCGACGGCTCCCCCGTCGACACGACCACCGGCCCCATCTACTGGGGTGAACCGGGAACCAATGGACAGCATTCCTTCTATCAGCTCATCCACCAGGGCACCCGGCTGATCCCGATCGACTTCATCGGTTTTGCCCGCTCCCGTAACCCTCTCGGACACCACCACGACATCCTGATGGCCAATCTCTTCGCCCAGGGAGAGGCGCTGGCCTTCGGCAAGACCGCCGATGAGGTCCGGGCCTCCGGGGTTCCCGAATTCCAGGTTCCCCACCGGACCTTCGAGGGAAATCGGCCGAGCAGCACCATCCTGGCCGAGTCCCTGACACCACGGACCCTCGGAGCCCTTGTGGCGCTTTACGAACACAGCGTCTTCACCCAAGGAATCATCTGGGGGATCGACTCCTTTGACCAGTGGGGCGTAGAGCTTGGAAAGGTGATGGCGGTCCGGATCATCAACGAACTGGAAGGAAAAGGATCGGAGGGGATTCCCCACGACAGCGGAACGGTGGAGCTTATGCGGCGCTACAGAAGGATGCGGGAAGGGAAATAGCCAACGGAATTCGCCAGAAAGGGCCCGTCAGGATGATCGGCCCTTTCCTCCATTTCTGGAGGAAGGGGGCGGACACTCTGTTGAAAGGGAGGCTCCTTCCGTGTTTTTGCAACAGTTCTCGGTCAGATAGGCGATGACCTCCTCGACGGTTCCGATCCGCGAGCGGTATCGCAGGAAGCGTCCCTCTGGGGTCACAGAGAGAAGGCCGGCCTGGGTCATGGCCTTCAGGTGAAAAGAAAGGTTGGTGGGAGGAATCCCCAAGGTCCCGGAGATTTCCCCGGCCACAAGCCCCTTCGGCTCGTGGGACACGAGGAGCCGGAAGATCTCGAGCCGGATTCCGGAGGCCAGGGCTTCGAAGATTCCAAGCATGCGGGGGTCAATCCGCGAATCGGGCGACGTATCAGGCCGCGAACCGGAACTTGATTTTTTGTCTGGCACCGGATCCTCCTTTCTTCAGAAGTTGTTTTCTCATACTACCACCGGATTGTCCTGAGGCAAATCCTTCCTTTCGACCCGGGAGGCTCCTCAAATCCCTCCGGGAATAAGTCGATGACCGACCGTCCCACATCCACTCCGAAGGCACACTCACGCAGGAAAAAGCATGATCGAACATCAGAAATCAAGGCCCCCTACACCTTTCAAGGCCGCCTCAACGTCACCGGACTCTCTCCTCCGAAGCAATGTGTCCAATTGCCCGGAGATCCGGAAGTGACGGAAGCTGCCCCTTTCTTACCTCCGGACGACCGAGAAAAGTGGTGATCCGTTTCTCGAGGATCCGGAAGGTCCGGCGGAAGGCCTCCATGACGACACGGTCGCTTCCTTGAACCGCATCCGGATCGGGAAGGCCC
Organism: Nitrospirota bacterium; assembly: GCA_021820445.1. Classification (GTDB taxonomy): domain Bacteria; phylum Nitrospirota; class Leptospirillia; order Leptospirillales; family Leptospirillaceae; genus UBA4572. Next base: position 22,673 of record JAKADN010000016.1, read on the forward strand.
CAATGAACGCGGGGAGCCTTCGAGAAAACCAGGGGACATGCTTCCCCTGCCGCACTGTCGCAGAGAGTCACCACCAGATCGAACGGTCCGGACAAAAGATTCCAGGATTTGCTCGAAAGTCTCTCGACCGGGATACCTTTCTCGGAAAGGACAGCGAGGGCCCAAGGATGGATGCGCCCCTTCGGCTGGCTTCCAGCGCTCTCCGCAAGCCAGCCCTCCGGAGCGAGATGGTTGAACAGAGCCTCGGCCATGATGGATCGGCAGGAGTTTCCGGTACAAAGAAAAAGAACCTTCATGGTGACCTCCTTTGCTCCCGGCGGAAAATCCCGAAGTCAGAAATAACAAATCACCCCTCAGACTATCATTGAAACAATTCAATAATTAAATTAATATTGTAATAATTTGTCATCGAAATCAAATCTGTATTGTAACCTTATCCCTCTTCACCCGAACTTCAAGGAAAATCACATTTTCTTTTGGCTCATTTACAGCGGAGGGGCATTCCGCTAACATGACCCTTTGCCCGCATCCGCAACAAAAGAAAAGGATATTATGCTGGCTCTCTCAATCTTTCTGGTCACGCTCGTCTTCGTCATCTGGCAACCCCGGGGCCTCGGCATCGGATGGAGCGCGACGGGAGGGGCTCTTCTGGCCCTGGCCACGGGGGTCATCCACCTCAGGGACATTCCCCTCGTCTGGCACATCGTCTGGGACGCGACCTTCACCTTCGTGGCGCTGATCATCATCTCCCTTCTTCTGGACGAGGCGGGCTTCTTCCACTGGTCGGCCATCCACATCGCCCGGGCCGGAGGGGGGTCGGGGCGCAAGCTCTTCCCCCTCATCATCCTTCTGGGCGCCGGAATTTCTGCGGTCTTCGCCAACGACGGGGCCGCCCTGCTCCTCACGCCGATCGTCCTGGCCCTGCTTCTCCGCATGGACATCTCCCCCAAGGGGGCCCTGGCCTTCATCATCGCCACCGGCTTCATCGCCGACACGGCGAGTCTGCCCTTCATGATCTCGAATCTCGTCAACATCATCGTCGCCAAATACTTTCACATTCCGTTCGACCGGTACGCCGCCATCATGGTTCCGGTGGACATTGTCTCCATCCTGGCAACCCTCGGAGCCCTGTGGCTGCTCTTTGGATCCCATCTACCCAAACACTATCACCTGGAAAAACTTCCTGATCCCCGAAGCGTCATCCATGACCCGGTCGTCTTTCGGGCGGCCTTCCCCGTTCTGGGAGCAATCCTTCTGGCCTACTTCCTCACGGCTCGCCTCAACCTTCCCGCCTTCGTCATCATGTCGGCGGCCGCCCTCTTTCTTCTGGTTCTCGCCGGCCGCTGGTACAGCCGGAGAGAGCCCCCGCCCATTCCCGTCAGGAAGGTCCTGAAGGAGGCTCCCTGGCAGATCGTCCTTTTCAGCCTGTCCATGTACCTGGTGGTCTATGGCCTCAAGAACGCCGGCCTCACCGACCATCTGGCCCACCTGCTGGAAATGATCGGGCACTCGGGTGTCGTCGCCTCATCCCTGGGGATGGGCTTTCTGGCCGCCATTCTCTCCTCCGTCATGAACAACCTCCCCGCTGTCCTGGCCGGAACTCTCTCCATCCAGCAGGCTCAGGGACTGTCTGAGCCCGTCCGCCAAGCCATGATCTATGCCAACATCATCGGATGCGACCTGGGGCCAAAGCTCACACCGATCGGAAGCCTGGCCACTCTTCTCTGGCTCCATGTCCTGGCCAGAAAAGGAGAAAAGATAGGGTGGGGCGACTATATCCGGACGGGATTCCTTCTGACTCCCCCCATCCTGGCCGTCACACTTCTCTCTCTGGCGCTCCTGATCTGATTCTCCGGGATCAAAATCCTTGAATCAATCTCCGAAGTTCTTCCCACAAAAAAGGAGAGACCCGTTAGTGCGGATCTTTCCTTTCGGAAATCCGATGATTTTTCCTTGTCCCTTCCCACTCAGGAAATCCCGGCCCGTTCCATCGCCAGTGGCGATGGAACGGCCTTGGAAGGGGGCGGCTCGTCCTGGGACTCTTCACCCGTCCATGGACGCCCCCCGGTCCCGGAGGCTGACCCAGGCGTGATCCCCGACCACAACGTGGTCCAGAACCCGGATTCCCAGAAGTCTTCCACATTCGACAAGGCGCGTGGTGAGATTCCAGTCGTCGGTGGAGGGTTCCGGATCTCCCGAGGGGTGGTTGTGAACAAAAATCACCGCCGCCGCCGATTCCCGTATGGCCGGGGAGAAGGCCTCCCGGGGATGCACCGGGGTCATGGACAGCGTGCCCTCCGAGATCCGTTCGCTTTTTCTGAGACGGTGCTTCTGGTCGAGCAAAAGCACCCAGAAGGATTCCCTCCGCTCCTCTCTGAGACGGGATCCCAGGATCCGGTAGACGCTCTCTCCCGAACGGATCGCCTCCTCCGGAATCAGGGAGCGTTCGGCCAGGCGCCGGCCAAGTTCGAGCGCCGCCAGAACCTGCGCTCCCTTCGCCAGACCCACGCCCTTCACCTTCGAAAGATCCGCGATGAGCTGGCGGGAGAGCCCTGGGATTCCTCCGAAGGTGGTCAGAAGGCGCTTGGCCAGGGCCAGGGCCGATTCATTTCTGTTCCCGGTGCGAAGAAGAATGGCCAGGAGCTCCGAATCCGCAAGGCTCCGGGGCCCCGAGGCCGCAAGCCTCTCTCTGGGCCGTTCGTATTCCGGCCATTCCGAGACGCGATTTGATCCATCAGCCATATTCTATTTCCTTTCAATGTGACAAGTGGAAGGCTCCTGATCCGGCCGTCCAAGATAAACTCTTTTCAAAAGAAAGGGAATATGAATCGATAAAAAAGGACTGAACTGACGGGATCAGTTCTTTTGTTGATGCGTTGCGATGAAATCGATCCAGGGGCGCAGGATGAGGACCAACAGGACGGATCCGATCACATCGGAGCTCCAGTGCCATCCCAGGGCCACGACACCCGCCATGATCAGGAGGGCCCAAGCCAGAACGGCAAACCGGAACCGGGGGTAGTATCGGTCGACGAAGAGCAGGATCAGAAGAACGCGAAAGGTATGGCCCGACGGGAAGGAGGATACCACATGAAAGTGGGCCGGAAAAAAGATTTCCCACCCGTTCAGTGGGTCATGCTGGAACTCCCCCGTCGGAGCATAGCGCGGAAGGTTCATCTTCAGGAGATGCTCGAATAGGGTTCCGACAAAAAGCGCGGCGAAAAAAAAGAGAAGCAGGGGACGGTCCTCTCCCCGTCGCCGCCAAATGATCGCTCCTGCAAAGAGGAGAACCGGCAGCTCGACCTCCACATTGCCGGACCGGCAGACTATCGACCACAGATAGTAAAAAGGAGTGGGAAGGTTCGACAGGGCCTCCGAAATCGCCCTGTCGGGCAGGACGGTGCGATGGGCCAGCAGAAGGAGAATCATTCCCAGGAAGAGGAAAAGAAAAGGCAAGGAGGAGACAAGGGCCCGGCGCAGAGGAGGAGACTCGATGGCTGCGGAACCGTTCACGCGAGGGTCAGCCAGAGCGGGATGGGCCGGTGTCGATCATCCCCAAATCCCGCCTTTCCCAGAAGAATGACCAGGTCGAAGGCCCGGAAAAAGACCCCATTCCGGAACTTGACCGGGGGTCCCTCACCCGGATCGCAGTCGTGGGGGTCGGTCAGGGTCCAGCAGATCCGGCACATGAGCGGTCTGTCCTCGTAGATTTCGCAGAGTCGGTCCGGACCCAGAAAAGGGCAGAAGAGCCCCTTTTTTTCATAGGCCTCGCAGGTCGCCAGCATGTCCGGAAGCGTGGTGAGCGGTCGGGAAGGGTCCGCCGACCCTTTCAACCCCAGAAGGGCCTCGGTCCTGGCGAGCAGGCCCCCCCTCCACCGGTCTTTCCGGGGACCTTCCGGCTCACGGTCGATCCGCTCCCGCAGGATCTCTCCCTCCCCGCGGGTGACCGCCACCATCATCCGGCAGCAGGCGGCGCAACCGGCCTTGCAGGACATATGGCTGGACACGCTCTCCCCCACCCGGTCCACGATCCGGTAGATTTCCCGAAGAAAAGAGAGCGCCTCCTCCCGGGTGACCCTCCCGCCAGCCTCTTCGATCCGCTCTTCCATCCGGCCGAGCTCCGCCAAGGAGGCAAGATAGAGCGGCGGAGACAGCGTAAAGGTCTCCCCCCGTACATTGCTGAAGGTCAGATCCCGGACGAGCGGGTCATCCGCCATCTCCGTGTCCCTCCTTCTCTTTGCCGGTTGGCCCTCCCGACAGATCCGGCGGCTTGGGGGGCGGGAAGATGCGAGGACGCTGGTTTTCCAGGGAGATCGCGCGGACATGGCCATTTCTTAGCGCCAGATAGAGGGTCGTCTCCATGACCGGCGGCGATCCCGGAGCCGGCTCTCCCGCAAGAGTCAGGCTTGCGAGGGTCTGCCCCGAGGCGAGATCGACCTGAAGAAGGCGATCTTTCAGGGGAAGAACATACAGGAGACCGGCGACTGTCCCCGAGCCGACGGGAGAGGCAGGAAGCGGAATCGACCAGAAAGGATGGCCGGAGGGAATGTCGGCCGCGATCGCCCGCCCGAGGATTTCGGAGGCGGCCACAGCCGTCGACCCGGCCACGACAGCCCCGGCCGCCCCCTCGAAGACCCGCGCAAAGGGAGGAAGCCCGGGGGGAACGACCTTCTCCAGGGAGACGGATTCCCCCTTTTTCGCGAAGGGGATCTCGTGGAAGATATGGCCGGTCACGGCGGAGGCGATGGCCAGCCGTTCATGGGGGACGCCCTTGCGAACCGAGAGGAGAAGGGTCACGAGACGCTTGGCGCCAAATGAAGGCGTGGGCGTGAAGAGGACCAGGCGTTCGGTCGGAGGGGTCGTGAGCGCCCAGACGGTCCGCTTTCGTTCGGGCCAGAGGGCGACGAGCTTCGTGGGCCCTTCAAGGGAGAGCCAGACCCAGTGGTGGACATAGAGGGGAGACGACCATCCGGCCGAGGAGAAGAGCGGCATCTCGAGAATCTTCCGCTCCTTCGTGACGGAATATCCGGCAAGACGGGCGTTGCCTGTTGCGACCCAGAGCATTCCATCGGCGAGGATCGGACTCCCGAGCGCGGGACCCGGAACCTCGGCCGACCAGAGGATCTTTCCCGAGAAAAGGGAGAGGGCATAGAGGTGTCCGGGACCGGCCCCCCGGCGGATGGTCCGGGTCTGGGCGTATCCCATCATGTGGGGCGCGGTCACATAGGGCGATCCGCTGACCACATAAAAGGCGTTTTCGTCGGCCACTCCGGAGGCGCGGACCGATTCGGGGAGACGCACATGCCAGAGGGTGCGTCCATTGATGGCGTCGAGGCAGAGAACCTGTCCCCGGGTCGAGGTCAGCAGAAGACGTCCTCCGGCCAGTACCGGCTGATGGGAAAAACGGTAGTCCAGGGCCGAAAGGGGGGTCGGAGCGAAGTTCCGCTCCCATTCCAGGGGAGCGTTGGACTTCTTCGGAGGAGAAGGAAAGAGGGGTTCTCCCTCGCCGGCGATCGGAGCGCCTGCTTGTCCGGAAAAATTGTCGGGAGATTTTTTCGAAGGAGGAGAGGCAAAAAAGGGATTCCGGGTCTCCCCTCCCCCCTCCTGCCCCCATTGCCGGGGACCCCAGTCCGGCCGGACCGGATTTCCGGGGGAAGGCTTCCCGGGGGACGGTCCCCCGGAGACAATTGACTGGAGTGTGGAACCGCTCGGAAATCCCAGGGGCCCTCCTCCGGAATCGTCGGACCGGGCAGGGTCAGGAAAAGAAAGCGCCGACAGAAGGATCGCCACCAAAGTCGCCGCGAGGGGCCCGCCCCGCGGAAGCATTCCCGATCCCTCCCTCATCTGCATCCTTTCCCTTGTGTCCCTTCGTGAAGGTCTCCTTTGCTCTTCTCGGCAGATTTTACCGAAAAAGCGAGACAATCACGAGGGGGCCCCTCCAGAAATCGGCAGACCTGGAGAGAGCCGGAAGAGGAAAGAGTCACTCCGTCGCACCGGACATGGCCCGGGCAGTTTTGGCGAGAACCCGGGAGAGGGTTTTGTCGAGGTAGGCCACAGCCTGTCTTTTGAGATGGGGGGGATGGATCCCGCCTTTTTCCCGGGAACTCGATTCGACGCCTTCCCACAGGATCCGCCCGCTCCGGGCCCGGACCAGGAAGAGGTGAAGCGAGGCCTGGGCCGAAAGGGAGGCTCCGGCCGCCATGTCCAGCGTGGAGATGAATCCGAAAATCACCCGGGGATGGTCGAGTTCGAACTGGTAGTCCAGAATCGAGCCGCACAGGACCAGGCCCTGGACGGTCCCCGTCACCTTCACCACGGGATGCGCCCGTGTCCCTCCAATCCGGCAGCGGACATTCGGGTCGTAGGACACAGACATCCCGTAGGACCTGAACTGGGTGACGAGGGCTGTCGTCACATGATTCGGAATGTTCTGGGGGGTGTAGAGGGTCCCGGTTCCCTCCCCCCATCCGACGGTATCCACCATCCCGGTGGGGGCATACTCGAAGAAGCGGAAGCGATGGTCCGCAAGCGGAGCCACGACGAAGGGCCGCTGCATCGCGGAAGCGCCGGGAATTGCTCCCTGCGGAGTATAGGGCGAAAGATCCACGCGGTTGTGGGCGCAGCCGGACAGAAACAAAAAGAGGATCGGGAGCGCCGCGACGGGAAGGCGCAGGAGCGGGATGAGGGACATGGGATTTCCTCCCTTGAGAAAGGGGAACGCAAAAGGGTTCTTTTCCAGACTACCCCTCGGAGGACTCCCACTTCAAGCCACAATCTCTTTTGAGGAACCTCCCGGAACGTTCAGCGGACAAGGATCCGGTCCCGTCAATTGATCCTCTGTCCCGATTTCGATAGAATGCCTTCGGGATCTTCCGCCACTCACACCTGAACCCATGGGGAGCATATCGCCGTTGTTCCGACGCCACGCCTCTCGACTTCCCCGAAGCCTTCAGGCCTTTCTCGGACTCTTCGGCCTCGTTCTCATCCTCTCGGCGTGCGGCGGAGGTCCCACCGTCGCGACCTCCACGGGCCGGGTCCTCTATGTGGCCACCACCAGCGGGATCTACGGATTTTCGATCATGAGCACCGGAACCTTGAATCCCCTCTCGACCCAGCCTCTGGTCTCAAATACGGACATTCTCCAGATCGCCGCCACCCCGGGGATCCCCGCCGGACAGAGCGGCCCGCTCCTTCTGGCGGCAACCGGGACCTCTTCCGTCTCGGCCTGGACCATCGGGGGCGGGGGAAGCCTGACCCAAACGACATCGCTGCCGTGTTCGACTCTGTCCGCTGTCACCGGTCTCACCGTCACCTCGGACAGCCAGTATTTGATCCTTGTCGATGGAAATTCCCAAGGGGGATCATCTAACGTCAATCTTGGACTGATTCCCTTCTCAAAAACCTCCCAATGCACCACGGGCTATACATCCAACACATCTGCATCCGCTTATCCGCTCCAGCCGGCCATCGACTGCGCGGTCTCGGGCACCTCGCCCTGCATCTTGTTTCTGACCGTTTCTGGCAATTCTGTATCGTCCACTCTTTCACTGACGACACCCCAGGAAATACCCGTGACACCCTCCTCGGCTACCTTTAGTAACCCCTCGACACCTTTTTCCTGCACATCGACCAGCTGCCCGTTCGGTGTCACATTTGACCCCACCACCGTCTTTTTCTACGCCTCCTTTACCGGAACCAACCCGCCCACGCTCCAGTCGATCGCCGAAGGATCCAAGACCGCGACGTCCCAGGTGTCCTTTCCGTCCTCGGCCCCCGTCAACTATCCCTGCGTGGACACGCTTGGCGGCGTGGTCTACACGCCCTCAGCCAACGGCTTTCTCTATGCCTCCCAGACGAACGCCTCCGGGGGACTAACCGCTCCCTCCACGGTCCTCACCCCGAGCTCCCTTCCCACTTCGCTCGACATGGTCTCCTGCGCCGTCGTCTCGAATCCCTGACCTCATCCGATCCCGACAGACTCTCCCGGACCTCCTCCCAGGGCCGGCAGAGCGTTGCCAGAAGGTCGCCCCACCATCTCCGGAAGTCCTTTCTGCTTTTCGGCTCGATCGTCCGAGCCACCATCCGGACGATCCTGTCCCGCTGATCGTCGTTCATCACAAGGGACCGATCGGCCGCCGACCAGGGACCGGCCTTTCGCTTTTCGAGAAACCCCACGAGCCGGTCCCACCGGAGAAGCCGTCTCCGTTCGCTCCGGCTTACGGGAAGGTGCCGGGCCACGGTCTCTCCTTCCCTCCCCATTTCGCGATAAAAAACCCACAACCGGAAGAGGGGATCCCGCCGGGAATGGCGCGCCGCCTCGTATAAGAGGGAGGGAAGCCTCTTGCAGGCCTCTTCCGACAGGGGAACCGCAAACCCAGCCGCTTGCGCCAACACCTCGCCCAGAAAAAGGCAGGGAAAATTCTCCGGCAGTTTTCCAAGATAGTCTCCTCCAAAGAGAGCCAGGAGCTCCTGGTGACGGCGCTCCCCGGCCACTTTTGCCAGAAGTTCGCAGGAGCGTCCTGCAAGCTCCAGTGTCTCCGGCTCGACCGAAATGCCCAAGGTCGCGGCAAAGCGCAAAAGACGAAGGACGCGGATCGGATCTTCCGAAAAAGGATCCCGCACGAGGCAGGGACGCCGCAGGAGGCCTGCCGAAAGGTCCCGCATTCCCCCGAAAGGGTCGATCAAGAGGGGGGCCGCCCCTTCTTCTGTCGAAAGACGCAGGGCCATGGCATTGATCGAGAAATCCCTCCGGGCGAGCTCTTCTTCGAGAGAGCCGGAAAAAACCGTGATCTGGACCTTCGTTCCCTTTTTTCCTCCTTTTGAAGAAAGGACGAAGGACGGAACTCCTCTTCCCACCCAGACCCCCCCCGGAAAAAGAGCGGAGACTTGCTCCCGCGAAGCCCGGACCGCAAGATCCACGTCACGAAGCGACCGCCCGAGATGAAGATCCCGCAGGGCCCCCCCGACCACCCAGACTGCCATCCCCTCCTTTTGGAGTCGGGACAGAACTGGCCCGATCCGCAGGGACAGACGTCTGGCTAGCTCCTCTGGAATTCCCCCTTTCCCCCCGATACGGGACGATCCGCCAGCGATCACCGTTCCTCCATGATAAGGATTCTCATTGTCTTCCGGTCACCTTTGGCTGTTTCATCCGACATTTTTCCAT
>JAKADN010000087.1 GCA_021820445.1 Nitrospirota bacterium
AGGCCATCCATCAATGTCGGAGGCGCTCCGGGGCTCGGACAGAAGATAGATGTCATGAATGTTCCGGGCGGGATGGGTCTGGGGGATGAAAAGGGCGTCCATGTTCCAGAACTCCGGCTCGACCAGGCTCCCGGTCATTTCTGCGAAACCAAGCCGGACCAGGTGGGACCGGACTTCGTCGAGGAACTCGCGGTAGGGATGGAGCCGTCCGGTCGCAGGTCGCGGAGGAGGTGTTTCGAGAGAGTAGGGCCTGAAGGAGCGGCCCTCCCAGCTTCGGTGCATGAGCATCTCGGGAGTCACCGCCCCCAGGGCGCCCTCGGAGGCGGCGATTTCCTCCGCGGTGATGGTGCATCCCGGGGAGAGACGACAGGACTTCGAGGCCCGCTCGTCGAAACGCAAAAGCCCCTTGCCCTTGCCTCTTTTGCGTTGGTACAGCTCGAGAAGTTCCTGATCCTCGCTGGAAAGCTCTTCCAGCAAGACAGGAGAGGCCGATCCGGCAATTTCTTCAAGAAGCCTCCGGAGCCGTCTGATCCCTTCGGGAAGATCGCCCGACCGATGGACGAACCCCCCTTCTCCGATTCGAATCGCTCCGCTCTCCTTGAGGGCGCCGATGGCCTTCGAGGCGATCGATGGGTCAGGAAAGAGCTCCCTCAAATCCTTCATGTCCCTGGGGCCTCCGGAGAGAGCCTCCATGATGACCTCCTCCGGAAGCCCCCGGACCCGGGACTCCTCCCCTCCCTCGGTGAGGGAGAGAACGGTCTCCAGTCGGTCGACCCTTTCCTCAAGGATGGATTTTGCCTTGAGCCATTCGACTCCCATCTGGACCTGAGAGGATTCGAGACCGGAAAGCCGTACGATTTCCGGAAGCGACAGATAGGCGTCGGGCTCAGGACCAGAGAGGAAGGCACGGAGGATGGCCCTTTCGAGCGGATGAAGGGCGGCGGAAGACATGTCAGACGATTCCTTGGATGGAGGGTGAAGAGGAAGACGGCGTCCATAAAACCTGCCTTGCAGCGAGATGGCAAACGACGTCGCGTCCGCCCCCGTCATTCACGAAATGTTCCGGAGCGACCTCACGACAAACCGGAAGAGCGTCCGGACATCGGGAAAGGAAGGGGCAGAGTCCGGAGGATACCGATTCCCCGTTGCGGGGCTCGACTGGAACCGCCTGATCCCGACCGACCAGAAGCCGGGTGTAGGGATGGGCCGGATTCGTCAAAACCTCCGGGGTGGGCCCGGATTCGACCGCACGCCCCCGGTAGAGGACCACGACCCGGTCGGAGAGATAGCGGACGACGGACAGATCGTGGGAGATGAAGAGAATGCTCATCCGCTCGGTCTCGTTCAGCGAGGCGAAGAGATTGATGATCTGTGCCCCGATGGAGAGGTCCAGAGAGGCAATCGGCTCGTCGGCCACCAGAAGATCAGGGGAGCAGGCGATCGCCCGGGCGATTCCGACGCGCTGGCGCCCTCCCCCGGAGAATTCCCGGGGATACCGGTCCAGATCGTGGGAAGACAGCCCAACCCGCTCGAAGAGCCGGGCCACCCTTTCTCTCCTTTCGGCCGGGGAGTGGGCCAGATCGTGAATGAGGAGAGGCTCCCCCACGATTTCTCCCACCCGCATTCGCGGATTGAGCGAGGCGTAGGGATCCTGGAAAACCATCTGGAACCGGCGCCGCTGTTGTCTGAGCTGCCGTCCTTTCAGGGCTGTCAGGTCGAATCCGTCGAAGAACACCTGTCCCCGGGTCGGATCGAGGAGTCGCATGACCATGCGACCGATGGTCGTCTTTCCCGAGCCCGACTCGCCGACCAGTCCCAGGATCTCACCCCGTCGAATGGCGAAGGAGACATCGGAGACGGCTGTCAGGAACTTCCGGGGTCCGAATAAACCTCGTCCGGGAAGGTCGAACTCCCGGACGAGGCCCCGGGCCTCGAGAAGGGAAGAAGGTTCAGGCAACATGCAGCGGTGCTCCCAGAGGAGTCGTGTCGGGATAAAAGCAAAGGGCGCCGGCCTCCCCTTCTGATTGCCAGGGAGGGGACTCCGTCCGGCAGCGCTCGTCCGCCCGGCTGCATCGGGGTGCAAAAGCACACCCTGTTGGAAGACTCCACAAGGGAGGCACCTGCCCGGGAATGGCCGGCAGAGGCGCATCCTTTCTGGTCCGTCCCGTTCCTTCGGGGCGAGAGGCCAGAAGGGCCCGGCTGTAAGGGTGAAGCGGGCCGGTCTCGAAAAAGGCCCGGGAGGGGGAGGACTCGACGATCCTGCCGGCATACATCACCAGGATACGGTCCGAAATACGCCGCACGTGGGAGAGGTCGTGGGAGATGAAGAGAAGCCCCTTCGTCCGGCTCTCCCTGATCGAGGAGAGCAGGGTCAGAATCTGGAGTGCGACGGTGGGGTCGAGGGCGGTGGTCGGCTCATCGGCGATCACCAGATGGGGGTCGAGCGCGATGGCCATGGCGATCATCACCCGCTGCCGCATTCCTCCCGACAGCTGATGGGGGTAAGAGCGCAAGACCCGCTCGGGGTCCGGAAGGCCCGCAGACCGGAGACGGTCGGACACGCACTCTCGTATCCGGTCGTCGGAGAGGTCGGTATGGCTCTTGAAAAGCTCGCGCATTTGTGTCCCGATAGTCAGGACAGGATTGAGCGCGCTCTGAGGCTCCTGAAAGATCATGGAAATGCGTTGGCCGCGTATCTTCCGGAGAGCGGAATCCTCCTGCGCGAGCAGGTCCAGCCCCTCAAAGAAAATCCCCCCGGAAAGAACCTTCGCTCCGGGAGGGAAGAGTCCGAGGAGAGAAAGTCCCGTCAGGCTCTTGCCCGATCCCGACTCCCCCACGAGCCCCACGGCCTCGCCTTTTCCGATGGTAAAGGAAACGTCCGAGACCGGGCGGATTTCACCCTCCCGCGTCCGGAGGGAGACCGACAGGTGACGCACCTCGAGGAGTGACAAATCTTCTCCCTGGACCATCAGGGCTCCTCATACGTGGCCCGGTACCCTTCCATCTCCCAGACCGAGACCTGGCGGAGAGTCAGTCCTTCCGTCTGTCCCTGAGCGAGGGCGGCTGAAAGCCCCCGATGAAAGAAAAGGGCGATGTTTTCGGCCGTCGTGCTCTTGTCTGAAAAAAAGGGATGCTCGTTGAGATGGGTGTGATCGACCTCACGGAGAAGCGGATCCAGCCATCGTTCGATTTCGTGGAAATCCACCGCCATCCCGAGCCCATTCAGTCGCGTGGTCCCGAAGACCGCCTCGATCATCCAGTTGTGGCCGTGAAGGCGGGCGCAAAGCCCCGGATAGCCTTCAATCCGGTGGGAAGCGGCGAACGTCCTTTTGACCGATACGGAAAAACCCATGAAAAAACCTTTCCTGACAAATTCGATTCCGGAGGACATGAAAGAGGATCCGTCAAAAACCGGATCCGGCCATTATAGCAGATAAGACGGTGTCTTGCGGAAGGATGCGCGTCTCGACTTAATCATGGGAGGGATCCATCCCCTGCAAAAATCCGGCGGAGGCGTTCCGGCTCTAGGGTCGCCCTTCCCGATCCTCCAATTCCCTCGAGGAGAGTCTGGTAAAGGGCCAGGGCCCTGGAGATGTGAGTCTCCAGGGGAGATTCGCCGGAGATAAATGCCAGAGCCGTCACCAGACTCGACAGGGTGCATCCCCCGCCGTGAACACCCGAGAGCGGTTTCACCGGGTGGTGATAGAACTTTTCTTCAAGGGGGGTCCAAAACAGATCCACCTTCGTTCCTTCCCCCTCAAAATGGCCCCCCTTGAGAAGAATCGCGGGGGCTCCATATTGTTCATGAATCCGGCGCGCCATGAGGGAGAGATCGTCGGGATAGCGCTCCAGCGACCAACCGGCCAGCTCCTGTGCCTCCGGAAGGTTGGGAGTGACCAGCGAAACCCTGGGGAAAAGGATGCGGGCCATCATCCGGTATTCCTCGGGGAGAAAGGTCCCTCCCCCCATGCCGAACCGGTAGACCGGGTCCAGGACAACCGGGGTATCGGACGGAAGGGAGCCCAGGAACCCCTCGATCACCCCGCAGAGCGAAAATGGCAGCAGACCGATCTTGAGCGCCCCCGGAAGGGATTCTTCGGCCAGAGTTTCGACCATGGCCGAAAAAAGTTTCTCTGCGACCGCCTCCACCCCGCGGACGCCATTCAGGTTCTGAACGGTCAGGCAGGTCGGGACGCCTCTCCCCCGTAAGCCCAGGCTCTGGTAGACCCGGAGGTCCTGATAGAGACCGGCCCCGCCGGAAGGGTCGATCCCCGCGAACGACCAGGGAGACGGACTCATCTATTTTCCGTGCCAAGCGAAACGGCCCGGGCGAGGAGTTTTGTCAGAAGCATCGGATTGACGTGAGCGCCGTGAAGAACCGCCCCGTAATGAAGGACCGGGCCTGTTACCCGGCCCGTATGGCCGACATGGCCGATGACCTCTCCACGGTGGATGATCTGTCCCGGTCGAACCTGTATGTCTGCCATGTGCAGGTATTCGGTCAGAAGTCCCCCTCCATGATCGAGAATGACCATGTTCCCGTCATAGTAAAAGGAGCCGGCAAGGCGCACGATGCCGTTGTTGGCCGCTCGGACCGGCGTGCCCTGGGGAACGTCGATGTCCTCCCCCGAATGGCGGGCCATCGGATGTCCGTTCAGGTACCGGTAGGCCCCGAAGTCGTGGGTCACCTTTCCGGCAAGAGGAAGGATGAAGGAACGATGGAACCTGAGGGGCGTGTCAGGAGAGGCCAGTGCCGCATGAATGATTTTACGCTCGCGACTGAGGCGCCTCAAAAGAGATTCCGGCGGAGTCACGAAGGAGCGGGCCACATGGAGCCGCGAAACCTGGAAGGATCGGGGCATCACCTGAAGAATAAAACGGGTCTTCCGGCCATCCTGGAGATAAATGTCCACCGGAAGAGAGCCGGGGGAACGCGCGAAGTCGACCCCCACCAGAGCGGCCAGCGCATGATCTCTCCCTTGCGACTCCTTGTCCCTCCAAGGACTAAGAGCGATCCGGTGGTCCTCGATCGCCAGATATTGCGCATGGGATTTCTCCGGGAGCAAGAGGAGAAGCAACCCTCCCTGTGGAAGACTCAGAGCCTGATCGTGGCCCCCATTTCCCGTTTCCGCCCCCTGTGCAGAGGGATAAAATACGGTCAGGAGAAGAAAAAGGAAGAACGTCGTAAGACCCGGACCGCGCCTACCCACGGGTCCAGGCCCGTCTGAGACTGAAGGCGGCAGCCACCGGATCCGGCGTATAGGAGAGGGCACCCATGACCGCCATGCCGAAGGCCCCTGCCTCGCGCACGCGGGGAGCCTCCCCTTCTCCGATACCCCCGATCGCCCAGACCGGGACCGGAACCTCCCGGACGATCTCCCGAAGGAGGGTCAGACCAAGTGGCGGGCCGAAGGGCCGCTTTGACGGTGTGTCGAAGACCGGTCCCGCAATCAGGTAGTCGGCCCCCTCGGTCACAGCCTCAATGGCCGTGGTGAGAGAATGCACCGAAACCCCGACCAGAAGGGGGCGGGCCATGTACTCCCGCATCCTCGGGATCGGCGGATGGAGGGAGGGAAGGTGCAAACCCGCGGCACGACCCGCCAGGGCATAATCCAGTCTCCGGTTGACGAGAAAGGGAAGTCCAGCCGGAATATTGTCGCGAAAAAGGCGGATAAGTTCAGAAAACTCCCATCCGGAAGCCAATTTTCTCCGCAACTGGACCGAGGTGATCCCTCCCCGTATCCCCTCGACAACCCGAAGCAAGAGGTCCTTCAGCGGAAATTCATCCGGCGTCACGTACAGGAGCGGGCCAAGAATTTCGGCCGGACGGGAAGCGTCCATCAGGAGCCCAGCATTCCCGAAAGAGGACTTGACGCACTGGCATAGAGCCTCCGGGGCATCCGGCCGGCCCGGAAGGAGTCGCGGCCTGCCTGGATGGCGTTTTTCATGGCCCGGGCCATCAGGACCGGATCCCGGGCTTCGGCCACAGCCGTGTTCATGAGGACCCCCTCCACGCCCATCTCCATGGCGATTGCGGCATCGGAGGCACAGCCCACGCCGGCGTCCACAATGACGGGGAGATCAACCGTCTCCTGGATGATCCGGAGATTGTAGGGATTTCGGATTCCAAGCCCTGAACCGATGGGGGCGGCCAGGGGCATCACGGCAGCACAGCCCACGTCGGCCAGCTTTTTCGCAATGATCGGATCGTCATTCGTGTAGGGAAAGACGATCGACCCCTCCCGCACCAGAATGCGGGCCGCCTCCACCAGACCGACGACGTCCGGGAACAGAGTCTTCTGGTCGCCGATCACCTCGAGCTTGACCAGGGGCGAAATACCGGCCTCCCGGGCCAGACGCGCATACCGGAGAGCCTCCTCCACCGTGTAGCATCCGGCGGTGTTCGGGAGAATATGAAATTCCGACGGGGGAAGAAAGTCGAGAAGATTCGGTTCGTCCTTTCTGAGGATGTTGACCCGGCGGACTGCCACAGTCACGACATCGGCCCCCGACTCGAGGATGACCTTCCGAGTCTCCTCGAAGGAGCGGTATTTGCCGGTTCCGATCCAGAGACGGGAACGGAAAGTGGTTCCGGCGATGGTCAATGGATCGTCGTCGACGATCCGTCCTTCTTTTTCTGAGACGATGCCTGTGGTCATGGATCCCCCTTTGCAAATTTGGAGTGTCAGCTTGTCTTATTATTTTAGACGGACGGACCGGGGAGGGGCAACCGCAAGATTCAGAAATGGCAGATCGGACATCTATCCGGCGTTCGTGCGGGAAGTGGAGGAAGCGGACCGACTGTCCTGGATTATTTTGTTCATTCGTGAGAGATCCTTCCTCATCCTCAGGAAATCGGTCGTTCCCTTTGCGATTACCAGAAAAGAAATACAGAAGGCGGCGATGCCGACCCCCACATAGAAGTCGCTCGGATTCCGGCTGAAGAAACGGAACATGGCCAGCCCCACCACAATGAGGTTGAGGCCAGTCGTCACGTGAAGAAGAAAGTTTCGCTCGATGGCCAGGACAAACTGGTCGAAAGCGATCTGATCGGAAAAGCTCAAGGGACCGGTGATGAAAAATCGTGGAGGATGATGGGAAAGCTTCGGGTCGTTTTTCATGATCGGCCATCCTCTCCTTTTCTGCCAACATCTCAGGCGTTCATCCTTAGCGCGCACTGGAGACCCCGGACTTCAGGCCGGGGAGGAATGCGCTCCTCCTTTCGTTTGTATTACTCAAACAATTGAGGCATCATTTACACATGAAGCTGACACTCAAGATCAGGCTCCTCCCGACAGAAGAGCAGGCCGCAACGCTCCTTGAGACGTTCAGGG
>JAKADN010000088.1 GCA_021820445.1 Nitrospirota bacterium
TCCGCCGGCCGCGCTATCCTTCCCCGCGCCTTTCGGGCGAGGTTTGCCGCGCGATTGGATCAATCTGTCTCTGAAAAATAGGAGGCAACCTCTCGACGGTAGGTTTTGTACGGATCCAGCATATACAGGATCTCCCCTCCGTCTATCTGGACACCGAACCACTGGATGATGTAGTCAGAGATACCTTTTCCAGATCGTCCGTCAAGAATCCGGTGAACGGCCTCGGACCGGCCCTGAGCCCTCGTTCCGGCAGGACCACTTTCGGTCGCGGCCCTGATGGCCGAAGGGGAGACCAGCCGCCTGTGGGTTCCGTCCTCTTCGAGCGGATAAAAAAGGCCCGTATCCGGGTTGAGGTCATGATAGGCCAGATCGAGGCTTTCCATCCAGGGATCTTCCCAGGACAGTCCTTCCTCTTTTCTGAACGCGTCGAGAAGAACGTATTTCTGGGCCCAGTCGATCCGGTCCGCCACAATTTCTGGGTCTCGCTTTTCAAGATCTGTCAGAATTCCATTCCAGGCATCGAGGATCCAGTCAGCATCATCGCTCTCTCCCCTGAAAGCTTTTTCAGCCGCCTCATAGAATCTTCCCTGGACATCGGTGGCACTCATGATCCCTTCTCCCCCGACCTCCACAGGCCAGGCCATCGACAGATCGTGAGAAATGGCTCTGATGGCCTGAACCGGATCGGCGATCGGAATCCAGGGGGCCTCCCCCCGTTCGATCAGTCCCAGAACAAGCCTTGTTGTCCCTGCTTTGAGCGCCAGGGCATACTGGGACATGTTCGAATCTCCAAGAAGGAGATGAATGCGCCGGAACTGAAGCGGATCGGCCAGGGGTTCGTCCCGCGTATTCACAATGGAGCGATTCATCTGAACCCATTGATAAAACTTGTTGACGACATAATCCGAGCGCTGAGAGATCTGGAAAGGAATGGCAGGAATGACGTCATCAAGAGAAATAAGGCTGTCATTGATGATCGAGGCACCGACGCGTCCGGCTCCCGAAAAGATCTGACGGGTCACGAGAAAGGCCACGAGGGGGTCAAGTCCCCTCTCATTAAACGGAAAGCTTCTCGGAACAGAATAGTTCTCATGGGACCCGAAGGTGGCCAGCGTCTGATGGTCGATATTGTTTTTGATGAAGGAGACGCTTTCGGATAGTCCCAGTTCCCTGATGGCTTCTTCTAGGAGGAGATCTCCGGCCCGATCCATTGCAACAAGGTCCATGATCGTCCCGCACTCCGGAGAGGCATATTCCACATGGCCCATATCGATATAAAGCCGACCCCCGTTCCGAAGGAATCCGCCATTGCCTGGAGGTTCGTCGTAGGCGCGCTGATGCAGGTCGATCAGGCCGGCCTTCTTTTCGAAGAAAAGGTAGTCGCGAACCCTCCGGAAAAGCTCTTCCTGACGGATCATGGAGGAGCCCCTCCCGTCACCATCCCTGATCAGAAGACCATATTCGGTCTCTATCCCACACAAAAACTTCACAGGCAGAGATCTCCCGTTTCATTGAGCCTTTTGATCCTGGCCGGCGCCTTGCGATCCAGAAGAACGCCTTCCCACTGACGCTCTTCACGCAAACGCGACTGGCACTCGGCAAGCTTTTCGGGATTGATGAGGTTGCCGGACTCGTCGAGCCCCCGTTCATCCCTGGTAAAGAGAATCTCCAGAAAAACGTCTGACAAAACCCCCACAACCTCACGAAGGGTCCGATCTCCACGGGGAATCCGGTCCCGCAATAGATCTGAGGCCTTCTGAGCTGTCTCCTCGGTCGGGGCAAGGACCATCCTATCCACAGACCGTTCGAGATTCCCGTCGAACGAAACCTTTATGAAACGGTCCTCCGATTGAGTCCGGCCGACCTCTGAGAGCAAGACATCGAGGATGATCGGGGGGGCCGAGACATCTTCAAACGCCGTCTTCAGGCGCGGGGCCAGACCGAAAAGAGCCAAACGCTCGATGCTGACATCGGAGGTCGACCTCTGAAATCCTTCGACATGGGCCATATTGAGGAGTATGCCTCTGACTGTCTCCAAATCTGCAGGATGTCCGATCCCACCCATCGCAATCCGGTCGTACAATTCATAAATTTTGGGATTCTGACGATGGAAGGATGCAAGAATAATCCCTTCTGAAACGGAAAGACCGATGACGGGGGTCGCCCTGTCAAGCTGCTCGGCGATATAGTCCCTCCGCTGATGGATGGCATCGATCCAACGGTAGGGCTCATCGAACACGCATCACCTCGTTTCTGTAAATTGCGGACAAAGTTGCCTCATCTACGGTTTCCAGCGTTCCGGAAGTCAGAATTTTCATCACCGGCCAGATGGGATCTTGCGAATCCACACCTCCCGTGGCGGAGTCGAAGTAGGAAGCCGTCTCCAGAAGACGAAGTGCGAGGATGATGGCCTCCTCGCGGGACATCTCCCGGAGGGGGCGGGGACTCCAGCGATCGAGGTAGCGCAGGATTCCCTGGACCTCAGGGGACCCGGAGCCTCCAACGGAAAATTCGACCCCTTCAAAATGGGCGCCCAGGATATCGTAGAAATAGATGCGCACGATCCGTGATTCGGGATCCCTGGCCACAAAGAGGGGGACAACCGCCCCTATTCCCTCGACGGCCATCGGTAAATTCTCCTTGAGGAGCTGGGCCAGGATGCGAACCTTCCCTTCCAGGGAAATTTCTGTCAGCTGGCTCCGCCGGTAATACTTGAGGGAGTGGTCGAGAACCCGCGCCATTTCAAGGGCCATGGCCGGAGAACCCGAGATGGCTAAAAGGGCCGAATCGTCGATTTCCAGAACCTTGTCGACCCGGTTCGACATGATCCGATTTGAGGCTGTCGCCCGGCGATCTCCTGCCACCAGGACCCCATCCTGGAAGTGGAAGGCCAAGATGGTCGTTCCGTGCGAAGCTCCCGGGATGGGCGCGCATTCACTCCTCGCAACCCCCTGAACGGGAGAGACTTTCCTAAGAAGATCCGGAAAATACCCTGTATTCGGGTGGAAGACTCCTCCGTCCAGATCAATCCTCAACTTCCCTGCTCCCATTTTTTCCTCTCTTCCTGGCCAGTCGATCATCCTATTCGCCGGTTCTCTGCCGGTACCGTTCGGACTGTTTCGGATCCACCTTCCGCATTCTGTCCATCATGCGATCCTTGGTCGGCTTGGGATCCAGATTTTTAGGAGCAGGACTGTCCGGGCTCGTCCCCTTACGTGTCGGGAAGGGAACCCTCTCCTGTTCATCTAATGCAAAAAAATATGTGTCAAAGGGACTCATCTCAAGAAAACCCCTAGAAAAGTCGGCTCTTTCCATGACCTTACCCTCCCCGCTCAATGCCTGCCAGAATTTTGGCCAGATCGGCCCTTTCCTCGCAGGATGCGATTCGCCTGCAGAGCGTTTCGACATCCCCCCGCTCCAGCTCCATGAAGAGCGGAAGATCGATATGGCTGCCATCGACAAAAGCGATGCGCTCCCATCCTGCATCTCGAATCTCTTTTTCATAGCGTCGAAGAACGGCCGCCCGGACGGGGGCTCGGCCCGTGCGCGGAGGGACGATCGTCGCCGCATCCACCTCCCCGGGATCGGTCAGCCGAATCATGCGGCCGTCCGACTCAAGGGGCCAGAACATTCCCAATTCCTGATCCAGGTCATGATAGGCGAGATCGAGGCTCTGAAGCCAGGGATCACCGGAGGAAAGGCCTTCCTCGCTCCGAAAAAGGTCCAGCAGCTGACGCTTGGCAACCCAGTCAACCCGGTCTGCCAACAGCTCCGGATCCTTTTCATAATCCTCGAGGGCCCTGCCCCACTCCGACATGACCCATTTGTCCTCAGAGTCCAACTGAAGACCGGAGCAAAGGTCCCTGTATGCGATGAGAATCTCCCTGGGGGTGATCGTTTTCCCTCCCTCGAGCTCAAGCGGGAGATTTCCGTTTTCAGCCCGTGACACCCGTCGAAAAGCGCGAACCGGATCGGAGAGAACGGGAAATTTTTCGCAAGGAAGGGTTGCGACAGCTGACAGAACGAGTCGCGTCATTCCCACCTTCATGGCAGTCTGCCACTCGGACATGTTGGCGTCCCCGCATATCAGATGCAGCCTGCGAAAAAGGGTGCGATCGGCATGAGGTTCGTCACGACTGTTGACGATGGGACGTTGGTGCATCGTGTTGACGCCGATCCGCTCCTCGATGAAGTCGGCTCTCTGGGAAAGCTGATATCCTTCCCGGGAAAGGCCGTCCTCTCCTTCCCTTCCGACCTTGCCCGCCCCGAGGAGAAGGGTCCGGGCGACAAGAAACGGCGTCACACCCGCGACAAGGGATGAAAAAGGAAGGCTTCTCGGGAGCAGATAGTTTTCATGACATCCGTAGCTGTGGCCATGGAAGTCGGTGTTGTTCCGATAGAGGCCAATGGCACCGGGGCGTGCAAGTTCCTCTTCCCGCGTCTTGACCGCCTGCCTGAGGATTTCCGTGCCGGCCCGATCGTAGAGGATCAGATCCCGCAAAGTCCGACATTCGGGAGTGGAATATTCCGGGTGGGTATGGTCGTTGTAAAAACGGGCTCCGTTCTGGAGGATCCTGTCGCTTTTCGATTCCCTGAAGGAAAAATGACGCTGCTGGTCAGAACGGGAAAAGGCATCTTCCTCTTCGTCCTGGGCAAGTCGATCCACCCTAAAACCCCTTGCGTCGGCACGAGGGTCTTCGGCTTCATAGGCCCATGCCCCAAAGGAATGGGGCCGATAGGCCCTGACAAGATCCATCGACTCGCCAACCGGATCGGATTCCTCCAGATCCTTCCGAATGATCCCGAACTCCGTCTCGATTCCGACCACGATCCGACTTGGAGAGAGCGGCATCTCCTTCTGCTCTTTCGTTTCCGGCAAGATTCCCTCTACTCGATCGTCCTGAGATTCCTGGTAGCCCCCGTTGTCGGGCGAATCTTTCTGACATCGACCACATCCTGGGTCTCGATATCGAGGAGACTCATCCACTCGAGAGCAATCTCCGCAGGCGGAAGGATGTCCCCTTCCTCATATTCACATTGGGCCGCCCAGAGAAGATCGTCAAGGCTGACTCCCCCGTCACCGTTTTCTATTTCTCGCAAAAGGGCCCTCTCCTTGGCCCGAAGGGTGATCGACTCAAGAATCGCCCCGCTGACGAGGTCCGAGCGATAGACCGGCATTCTCTTGCCGGATCTTCGCAAAACTTCGAAAACGGCATTTTCGTCGGACCCTGCAAAGAATCTATCCCTGAATGCCTCGAGCAGCGATTCCCGATCATGGGTGGCATCACTTCCCGCAGACGTTGAATGAACCGGAACATCAGCCCCCAGATGGATCCTCAGAATCTCGATCGCGGATTCGAAGGTCGGACGCTTGACCTTGATTTTCCGGTCAATGCGACCCGGCCGCAGAATCGCAGGATCGATCATCTCCGGACGATTGGTCGCCAGAATCACCATCTGAAAGCCGGCCGGACCCGCAAGGCCGTCGAGCTCTGCGCAAAACATGGGGACGATCGTATTGTGAATATTGAACCCCCGACCGTTCCGCCGGGTCCCGAGAATGGCCTCGGCCTCATCGATGAAGAGTACAGGGAAGTCCCCGTTCTTCCGGATCTTTTCCCCTTCCTCAAACAGCTCGCGGACAATGCGCTCGGACTCTCCGAGCCACATGTTCAGAATTTCGGGCCCCTTGATATGGAAGAACACCCCCTTGACGGCCCTTCCCTCTTTCTGGGCCAGGCGATTGGCGATTTCCCGGGCCGTCGCCTTTCCGATCAGAGTTTTTCCGCATCCTGGGGGTCCATACAGCAGGAATCCCCGAGGTGATTTGAAATCATAACGGGCATAGGCTTCAGGATACAGGACCGGATTGAGAATGGCCTTCTGAATTTCCCGAATCGCCTCCTCCTGCCCTCCGATCGATTCCCATCCGGTTGTCGGAACCTCGGCCAGAAGGTAACTTTCTTCCCGCTTCCGCACCTTCTCCACGGCCACGCGGGAGGTACTGTCAAGACGAACAAAATCACCCGTCGAGAGGGGTTCATTCTTCAGAAGATCGGACCTGTCGAGTATCGTCCCCAGAGTACTGTCGGGACGATCCGAGCCAATTTCGAGGCGTCCGTCCGGAAGGAGACGGCCGACACGCACGATCGGACCGGAAAGGTCTGGCCCGACCGTTCCCAGAATGGAAAGGGCTTCATTGAGGCGTACCCGCTCACCCTTTTTCAGCGATTCCAGAGAGACCCTTGGGTCGACCGTGGCCTGGTAATCGCCGCCTCCGACTGATACCCAGGCCAGCCCGTCCTCCGTGGTTCCGAGACAAGTCCCGATCCGGAATGCCGGCTTCGTGACCTTTTCAAGAACGTCCGAGAGTCGCGTCGCCTCATGTTGCATCCGCTGCCATTCGTTTTCGAACTCCTGCAGTTTTTTCCTGATCCGGTAAGCCTCCCGCATCTCCTCTTCCTTGCCATCGAGAAGGCGGATCAGACGCTCCATGGCAATAACCAACTCCGAGAAGGGCTCCGATACGGGGCCTTCTTTTTTGTCACCGTTTTTATCGGAGTCGTTTTTTTTTCCGCTGAAAGGTTCGGTCTTATCCATATCAAGGAATCCTCATGCTGGGGAAAATCGGCAAGATACTTTCAAGGGCTGCAATCGCCCTCATTCGTCTATTGGTTCATCGTAAGGCTCCCCTAAGTCTCTCGTCAATTTTGAGAGAGGCCGTCAGATATTCTGAAGAATATGTTCCTCGGGAATGGCGCGCCCCTTCAAAACGGAGATCGTTTCCTCGACCATCTCTTTCATGCCGCAGACATAAGCGACAGTCTGATGGAGCGGATCGGATTGGGCCTGGAGAATGTGCTGGACGAATCCCGAATGCCGATCCCATTTCTCGTCCGGGAATGTCACCGTGACGACAACATTGGCACCGCGAGCATGCCAATCCGCCATCTCGTCACCAAAATAGAGGTGCCCTGGAGTCATGGTTCCGAAGTAGAAATCGATGCTGCCAAACTCCTCGCGTCGCCTGAGCGCCTCGAGGAGGGTCGATCGCAGGGGCGCAATCGCCGTTCCGACACCCACGAAGAGGAGGTTCTTCCGACGATGGGGATCCAAAGGGAATCCGTTTCCCAGGGGGCCTTCGAAGGTCACCTTTTCTCCGGGCGAAAGATTGAAGAGTTTTTCCGAGACACCTTTTCCCTTCTTGACCAGAATTTCGAGGTGCCTTTTTTCATAGGGGGGCGATGCGATCGCAAAATAAGACCCTTT
>JAKADN010000017.1 GCA_021820445.1 Nitrospirota bacterium
GGACGCATCCCGCATGGCGGGACAGGAGGGCATCCTGTTGGGCGGTCGGAACGAGGCGAAATTTGAATGCTCGAAGGTGTTTCATGGCTCCCATTCTAACACACCAAAGCACGCCTTATATCTCCGGACTGAAGTCCGGAGTTTTACGGCGTTTTTCTGATAAAAAAAGGAAGGGCTAAAGATCGAGAAGGGCTTCGGGAGGATTCCCGGAGGAAACATCCCCGCTGGAGATCCCGTATTTTTTCAGGAGGGCGTACAGGGTGGTCCGGGTGACGCCGAGATCTCGTGAGGCGAGGCTCACGTTGTTTCCATGGTTGTGGAGGGCTGCGAGAATGCTCTCGCGCTCCACCCGATTCCGGATCTCCCGGAGGGATTCCCGCGGACCTTCGGAGCCGGTCTCCTCGCCGCCCAGACCCAGGTCCTCCGGATGAATGAAGGGCCCGTCGCTCATGAGAACCGCGCTCAGGACCCTATTCATCAGTTCCCGAACGTTCCCGGGCCAGGAATAACGGAGCATCTCACGCATGGCGGCGGGCGTGAACCCTTTCAGAGCGCATCCCCTCTCCTTCGCGAACCTTTTGAAAAACTCCTGGGCAAGGGCGACGATATCCCCTTCCCGGCATCTGAGTGGAGGCAGGACGATCTTCAGGACATTCAGGCGGTAGTAGAGATCCTCCCGGAAGCGTCCCTCCCGGCAGGCCTTTTCGAGGTCGATATGGGTGGCGGCGATGATCCGGACATCGACCGGAATTTCGACCGAACTGCCCACCCGCTGGATCTTTCCGGTTTCCAGGACCCGGAGGAGGTTGACCTGGAGTTCCAGGGGCATGTCCCCGATTTCGTCCAGCATGACCGTCCCGGAGTGGGCCGACTCGAGATGGCCGGCCTTTCGGGACACGGCCCCGGTGAAGGCCCCCTTTTCGTAACCGAACAGCTCGGACTGGATCAGTGTAGGGGGAATGGCCCCGCAGTTTAAGGCGAGGAAGGGTCCCTTTTTGCGGGCGGAATGGTCATGGATGGCTCGGGCCACCAGCTCCTTGCCCGTCCCGCTCTCCCCCGTGATCAGGACCGGGGCCTCCACGGAGGCGACCTTCCGGATCCTGCGCAGGACCTCGCTCATGGCGGGACTCGATCCGACAAGATCGAACTCCGACGTCGACTCGCCGGGTGGCGTGGAGCGGCGGACCAGAAGCGAGATCAGGGCCATCCCCTGGAGGCGTCCCATCACGATTTTCAGGCGTCTGGGATCGACCGGAAGGAGATGAAAATCGGTGCAGATCTCGTCGATCAGGCGGAGGACAAGGGGATTGCCAAGCCCTTGGGGATCGAGGAGGGCGATCCACCGGCAGCTGACCTCGGAAAGGGTCAGAAGCTCCTGATATCGTCTCTCCGAAAGGTCGGAGGGAAGGGTCAGAAGACCGATCCCGATGGCCTCTTTTTTGTGGCGTTTCTTGAGGGATTCAAGAGATCGGACCGGGACTACGGCCCATTCGTCCTTGACGGACTCGACGGCATTGAGCGAGCTGACGACTCCCGCTGCCGGAAGGAGATAGACCTTTTTCAGAATCGGCCTTCCAAAAACGGCCGAACCTCCCCCTTCGTGTCTATCCATAGGGCTCTCCCGCGCAATGAAGAGGACGAAAAGTTCATCCCGACCCCTTCCATCGGAGATTCGACTCCCATTTCACAAGAAAATTCACTGGATCTTTGTGCAATATAATGTTTTTCAGAAAAAAAATCCACCAATCCATCACTCTTTCATCATGAGGTCACTTCGAACCAGAACGGACAAAGAGGTCTCCCTCTGCCCGAGAATCCAAAACTTCACTCTTGGGTTCATATCCGCGAAAAACACAAAAAAAAGGGAGGAGACATCGTCTCCCCCCTGCAAAGCCCAAAATGAATCAAACCGGGGCCTCCCATTCAAAACTCGGAGAAAACCCATTGGATCGATCTTGGGCTTGAGTCAGACCGTCGCCCCCTCCTCCGAAGGATTCAGCAGGCGGTTCAATTCACCCTCCGGAATCCGGCGGTGATTTCCGGGGGTCCGGATCGTCCGGATCTTCCCCATGCGGTCCCATGTCCGGATCGTCACCTGGGAGACTCCCAGGACTTCGGCGACCTCGCGGACGGTCAGAAGCTTCTGGTATTTTCCTTCTTCCATGTCCTCCTCCTGAAGCTGATGATTCATGGACTGAAAACGGCTTTCATAAAATTTAGCCGCCTTCTGTTCATATTGATCCAATCCGTCACTGTTTTCAAGAGTTTTTAATTTTTTTGAGTAACAGGATGTTAAGGAAGAAAATCTCCCTCAGGACGCTTCGGCGGAAGCTGGAAGGCTTCCAGAAATCGCCCGGGATCGGAAAAGGCCTCGCAGCCGATCCGGAGAAGGCGGGCCCCGTCCGGCGGCCCGAACCCTTCGGCCAGCCTGATCCGGATTCCCATCGCACCCAGTCGGTCGCGTCGCTCCCTCCCCTCCCCGGCGCTCCAGCCGGGAGAGGCCAGAACCATCGGTCCTTCCCCGATCACCCACTCGATCCCGAGCCGCTCCAACCCCTCGCAAAGGGGCTCGCGGAACCGGGGCTCCCAACCGAATCCGGTGGCCGTCCGGCGCTCCATCGCCCAACGCATCACGAGCCCTTCCAGATGACCGGTCGCCCAGGGGCCCATCTTCGTCCGCAGCCGACCGGCCACCTCCTCCGGACCGGCCAGGAATCCCGCCCGGATTCCGGGAAGCCCGACGATCTTGGTCAGGGACCGAAGAACAAGAAGCCCGCCCTCTCCGGCCTCCGGAAGAAGGGAGGAGCGGTTGTCGATGAAATCCTGGAAGGACTCGTCCACCAGAAGGCGCCCCCCTGCCCGGTCGAGGCGGAGGGACAAAGCCCGAAGCTTCTCAGGGGAAAGCTCCTGGCCCGTCGGATTCACCGGATTGACGAGGACCATCAGATCCCCCCGACGGAACCGCGGCCACGCGCCCTCGGGATCGATCCCCCACCTGAGGGCGCCTCTCCCGGACAGGGGAAGATCAAGGGAGGGCGGGATCCGATGGACGTGAACCCCGGCCGCATCGGCCGCCCGGGCATACTCCGAAAAGACAGGCTCAGGGAGCAGGAGCCTTCCGACGGGCTCCGTTCCGAGAAGTTGGTAGAGCAGGAGGGTGGCCCCCGGCCCCGTCACGATCCGGTCGGAGGATTGACGGTGGCGGGCGGCGATCGCCTCCCGGCACTCCTGGGCCCAGGGATCGGGATAGCGACGGGCCTCTCCGAGTTCGCGCCCCAGAAGGGACAGAAGATCCGATGAGGGAAAGGGGTTCACGGTCGTGCTGGCATCGAGGAGGGGACGCCCCCGCTCCCCGGGAGCCGGACCTCCGTGATCCCACCCCGACGGCTCCCGAGTTCCGGAGATCATGCCGGCATCCTTTCCAGAAAAACCAGAACGGCCAGAAGGACGGCCAGAGAGAAGACGAACATGCGGTACAGGGCGAGCCCCGCCGCGAGGTCCTCCCGGTCGGGATCGGGCCCGGCCCCGATAAAGGGTTTCTCCACCCAACGCCCGAAATAGAAGGCCCCCCCTCCGAGCCGGATGCCCCGAATCGCGGAAAAGGCGGCGATGGGGTATCCGCTGTTGGGGCTCGGGTGGGCCCGCCGGAACCGGAACGCGGTGGAGAGGACCGAGTCCGCCCCGCCGACGCGGGCCTGTCCCTCCCGACCCGGCGCGACGAAGGGAAGAAGAAAGAGAACCATGAGCAAGAAGGTGATCCGGGCGGGAAGATAGGCCAGGAGATCGTCGGTCCGGGCGCTGGCCCATCCGAGATCCCGGTACCGTTCGTTTTTGTATCCCACCATGGAATCCAGCGTGCTGGCGGCCTTGTAGACCATGAGGGCCGGGACCCCTCCCAGGAGAAGATAGAAGAGGGGGGCCACCAGGGCATCGTTGGTGTTCTCCCAGAGGCTTTCGAGGGCGCCCCGGGCGATTCCGTCCTCCCCCAGGTCAAGGGTGTCCCGGCCGACGATCCGGGAGAGGGCCGCCCGGGCTCCGGGAAGATCCTCGTCGAAGAGCCGCCTCTTGACCTCGCGGACGTGGTCGTAGAGGCTGCGGGACGCCAGGAGCTGGGCCGCCCAGAAGACCTCGAGCGCCTCCCGGAGCAGCGGCCCCCCGGCTTTTTCGGCCAGGAAGAGGAGGCCAAAGGATCCGAGGCCGAAAGTCCCGCAAACCAGAAGGGGCAGGAGGAGGCCGCCTCCCCTGAGCCCCCCGGGAGAGGAGACCCGGAGGCGTATCGCTCCCTCGAGCCCTGCCGTCATTCGGCCCATGAGCGGGACGGGATGCAGAAAGAAGAGCCGTTCCCCGGTCGCCATGTCCACCAGAAGCCCCATCAGGGCCACCGGAGAGTGGCGGAGAAGATCATGGAGCATGGACGGCCCGGCCCTCCCCCCGGGGTTCGCCGGCCCCGTCGTTTGCCAGGAAGGCCCCCAGATCCAGAGAGGCCGAGACCTCGTCGGCCAGCCGGTCGATCTCGGCCTCGAGAAGGGCGGCCGAATCGGAAAGGGCGTCCTCCGGGATCCCTCCCGGGCGAAGGGCGCCATAAAAGCTCCGCCGGAAGAGGTTGCTTTCGAAGAGCCCGTGGACCGGAGAGCCGAAGCGACAAAGATCCTCCCTGGACCGGGCGCCTTCCGCCTCGAGTTCCCGGCCCGAAGGATCATGGAGGCGGAACAGGGGGCCCGGATCGCAGTCGACCGTCTGGCGCCCCTGACGGATCTCGTAGCCTTCCAGGACACTCCCCACCAGATCCTCTCCCCCGGGGAAAGGGGCCCGGGCGATCCGCGCCGTCACGGGGCGGGCGATCTTCTCGTTCTGGAACCGCACTGTCACGGGAAGAAGTCCGAGCCCCGGCATCCAGGGCCTTTGCGATTCCACCCCGTCGGGATCCAGGATCTCCCGCCCCATCATCTGATAGCCGCCGCAGATTCCAACCACCGCCCCTCCGGCCCGGCAATGGGTCACAAACCAGGGATAGAGGGAGGAGTCGCGGAACCGGGCGAGATCCTCCATCGTGCGCCGTGTTCCGGGCAGGACGACGGCGTCGACCGGACCGGGAGGAGCGGCCGAAAGGGGGAGGAGGAGCACCTCCACCCCCCGGTCGTTCAGGAAGGGGTCGATGTCCGAACGGTTGGACAGGTGGGGCAGGAGAGAACGGCGATCCGAAGGGGGGCCGGTCCGGGAGAGGTCCCGGGCGAAGGGCGGGTCCGGAAGGAGTCTTCGTCGGGGAGGGCAAGGGCTCCCAGATGATTCATGACCCCCAGAAAAGGGACCCCTGTCAGGGCTGTGAGTCCCGAGAGGCCTTTCTCAAGAAGGGAGGCGTCCCCCCGGAACTTGTTGATGGCCAGCCACCGGATCATCTCCCTGTCCGGCTTCGGGAGAAGGGCAAGAGTTCCGAAGAGGGAGGCAAAGACTCCGCCCTGCTCGATGTCTCCCAGAAGAAGGGCAGGAGCCTCCACGGCCCTGGCCATCCGGGTATTGGCGATATCCTCGTCGAGGAGGTTGATTTCGGCCGGAGACCCCGCCCCCTCGAGAACGATCAGGTCGCAGTCCGAGGCCAGCTCCTCGAAGATGCCGCAAACCTTCGGAAAGAGTTCTTTTTTGAGCTCCCTGTATTCCGCAATGGAAAAGACCCCCAGGGGCCGCCCCATGAAGATCACCTGGCTTTTCCCCTCCCCCATGGGTTTCAGGAGGACAGGATTCATCGCCGCCTCGGGTGCAATGCGGGCGGCCCGGGCCTGGAGCACCTGGGCCCGGGCGATTTCCCCTCCTTCCGGGAGGGCGCAGGAATTGTTCGACATGTTTTGGGATTTGAAGGGTTTGACCCGAAGACCCATTCGGGCGGCCGCCCGACAGATCCCCGCCACCGTCAGGGATTTACCCACCCCCGATCCCGTTCCCAGCACCATTCTCCGCAAGGCCCGCACGTGAATCCTTTCTTTGCATCCATGAATCCGGCATATTCGACTGATTCCCTTATCATCCCCGTTTCATCCGTGTCAGTTCAAGGGGAAAAAAAGCGCGGCTTTCGATTCCGGAAAGGACTTCGGAGACGGCCGAAGGATCTTTTTCAGCCCTTCCGGATCTGGCCAATTTGTGGGCAAAACGTCCGGTCCCCCACTTTCCTGCTGACTTAGAACTCCTCCTCCACAACATTCTCTACAGCTTTTCCACAGCCGAAGGAGCTCACAACCAAAAAAATTAATCTATAAACAGTAATGCCTTAAGATCGCTCCATTCTCTAAGGCCGGAGTATTCCGGTTTTTATTGACCGTGTCTTCACCGTGCGTTCATATTGACATCCGTCATTTTCTTGCCTTCATCGCAAAGTGTGGTATTCCTCCATTGGAACGCTACGACATCAGACAGAAACCGGATCCGAGGAGGATCGGATGGACATTCCTCTCAGAATCGCCTTTCAAGGCATGGAGCCTTCTCCGACATTGGAGGACCGCATCCGGGAGAAGGCAGCGGGACTTTCCCGGTATCACGCACACATCGTCGGTGGCCGGGTCGTGATCGAGCGGCTCCAGAAACACTCCCGACAGGGAGATCTCTTCACAGTCCGTCTTGAACTCACCGTTCCTGGAGGGGAAATAGCCGTTTCCAGGGAACGTGATCCCGATGTCTATGTGGCGCTTCGAGATGCCTTCGACGCGGCGCGCCGGCGTCTCGAAGACCGGGAGAGGAGGGAGCGCGGGACGACCAAGGTGCATGACGAGGAGTTCCTGGGCCAGGTCGTCCGGATCTTCCCGGAAGAGGGATTCGGATTCATCGCGTCGGAGGATGGTCGCGACATCTACTTCAACCGGGACAATTGTGCGCATCCCTCCTTCGACCGTCTCGACATCGGGAACCGGGTGCGATTCCTCGTGGCCGAGGGAGCCGAAGGTCCCCAGGCCCGAAGGGTCACACGAAAGGCGGACCATGGAGAAGCGGAAGCTCCCGGAGAAGCCTCTTCCCTCGCCTGAAAGGAAACGGCTTTCCAAAATAAAAGGGGATCCCTATTTTTCCCATAAGGCCGACATCGGAATCGAGGTGGCGGGACGAACGCCTGAGGAGGCCTTCGTCCGGATGGCGGAGGCGACCTTTTTCCTGGAGACCGACCTCTCAAGCGTTCACCCCCTTCAAACCGTCGACATCTCCTTTCGAGAAGAGGACGTGGAGCTGGCCCTGCCGACCTGGATCAATCGACTCCTTTCCGAGTCGGCCATTCGGGGACTGGTTTTTTGCCGCTTCCAGCTGGAAAGGAGCGACGGAGACTGGAGAGGGCAAGCCTTTGGAGAACCGTGGCGGGCCGATCATCCACGGGGAATCGAGGTCAAGGGAGCCACTTTGACCCTGCTGTCGGTCAGGCGGAGGGGAGGGTTCTGGAAAGCGCGGTTGGTCGTCGATGTCTGAAGGAGCCACGATGGATCTGTCCCTCCTTGAAAAGCTGGACGATGCCCGCTGGGCGCCAAGACCGGGTCCCGGAGGGACGCGTGAGGCCGTGATTCTCTTCGGCACGGAACCACTTCTTGTCGCGATGGACGAAAAAGTCCTGGAGCAGATCCTCAACACCTCCCGCCTGCCGGGGCTGGCCGGTCCGGCCATGACCATGCCCGACGCCCATTGGGGATACGGCTTCCCGATCGGAGGTGTGGCGGCCTTCGACCCCGAAAGGGAGGGGGTCATTTCGGCCGGAGGAGTCGGCTTCGACATTTCCTGCGGCATCCGCACAATTTGGACTGACCTGACACTCGATCAGACTCGCCACACCGGGAACGCTCTTGCGGACGAACTTTTTCGGAGGGTGCCGGCCGGAGTCGGCGAAGAAAGCCCCCTCGCCCTCTCCCTCCCCGAAATGGAAAAGGTCATGGAACAGGGTGCCGCCTGGGCGGTGGCTCACGGGTACGGAGAGGCCTCCGACCTCGTCTTGATCGAGGAAGGTGGATGCATGGCCGGAGCGCGACCGAAAGAGGTTTCCGAGAGAGCGAAGTTGCGCCAGCAAAAAGAGATGGGAACGCTGGGATCGGGGAATCATTACCTGGAGGTCCAGGTGGTCGACCGGATCCTGGACCCCGGCACGGCCCGAGCCTTTGGGCTGGAAAAAGACCGAATTCTCGTTTCCATCCATTGCGGATCCCGGGGACTGGGACACCAGGTGGGCACCGATTTCATGATGGAATTCGCCAGGGAGGCCGCTCGCCGGGGCACCAAGCTTCCGGACCGGGAACTCGCCTGCGCCCCGATACGCTCGACGCTGGGCCAGGCTTACATCGGGGCCATGAATGCCGCGATCAACGTGGCGCTGGCCAACCGCCAGATCCTGTCCCAGAGCGTCCGGGAGGTGCTTTCCCGACTTTATCCCGGCGTCAAGGTCCGGACCCTTTACGATGTCTCCCACAACACCTGCAAAGAGGAACTCCACCGGATCCACGGGAAACCCCGCAGACTCTGGGTCCACCGGAAAGGCGCGACCCGGGCCCTGGGTCCCGGCCATCCGTTTCTTCCCCAGGCCTACCGATCCGTCGGCCAACCGGTCTTCGTGGGCGGAAGCATGGGAACGGGCTCCTGGATCATGGCCGGAGTTGCCGAAAGCGAGGCCCTGTCATTCTCCTCCGCCAGCCACGGAGCGGGACGGGCGTTGAGCCGACACGAGGCCCTGCGCCGATGGAATGGACGCGAGGTCAAAACGGATCTCGAGTCCCGGGGAATCCTCATCCGCTCGAAGTCTCTCCGGGGGATCGCCGAGGAGGCTCCCGGCGCCTACAAGGATATCGATCTGGTGGCAGAGGCGACGGAGCAGGCCGGCCTGGCCCGCCGGGTGGCCTTTCTTCGGCCTCTCGTCTGCCTGAAAGGATGATTTCTCTCGCGCAGCTCCACAAACCCGCGTGAGCGGAGGGAAAGATTTTCCCCGGGAACCTTCCGGGGGGTCCCCGTCGCCGAAGGCCCCCTTTTCCACACTTTTCTCAGGGGCCTTGTCGCTCGGGTTCAGTGATTTCCCCGGCAAGCCGCCGAAAGCTCCGGGCGTTTTCGAGCATCCCGTGGTCGTTGTTGAAGAAGGCGTGGATCTTCCGGGGAGAGAGGGCTTCCGCCTTGCGAAGGACCGCAGAAAGCTCTTCGTCGGTATAGGATCCGGCATACCAGGCGGTCCGGCCGTGGAAGCGGAGATAGACCCGACCGTTTTCGGCCGAGACGGCTCCGGAGGAATCGGGGGAATCCGGAGAGACGACGGCTCCTCTGAAGCGATAACGGCGGAAGTCGAAGGCGTCCCAGGAAGGATGCCGGAATTCGAGAGCCATCTCCCGGTCGTCGTATTCCCGGGAGAGAGCGTGGATCCGATCTGCGAAGGAGACGTCGAAACGCGGGGGGAGCTGGAAGAGAAAATAGGAAATTCGGGGCCCGAGAGGACGCAGCCGTTCCCGGAATCGGGAAAAGATCTCTCGGCCCTTTTCGTTCAGCAGGTGAACGTGGGTCACGCTCCGGTGAACCTTCACGGTCCAGTCGAGACCCGCTCCTGTCCGGGCCCAGTCGTCCACCTGCCGCTCCGAGGGGAACCGGTAGAAGCTCATGTTGAGCTCGATGGCGTTCAGACCACTGTTTTTGACATACCAGGAGAGGCTCCGGCCCGCATTCCACCCGTAGGCCCAGCCGGAGGTCCCGACAAAAATCCTGATCCTGTCCCCCACATCCTCCTCCCGCACGGGAGATGAAAGGAGTCCATGAATGTCCTCCCCCTCCTCACCTGTCCTTGCCCGGATCTCTTCCGGAAGAGCGGTCGTCGAAGGCCTTCTCGACATTCCGCCCAATCCCGCGGGAGTGGTCCTCTTCGCCCACGGAAGCGGGTCCTCCCGCCATTCTCCCCGGAACAACTATGTGGCCGGCGTGCTCAGGAAGTCGGGAACAGGAACCCTCTTGATGGATCTCCTGACGCCTACGGAAGACGAGGACACCGCCGCCCGGTTCGATATCGGCCTTTTGACGGAGCGGCTGGTCGATGCCGTCGGCTGGCTCCGAAACCTTCCGTCAGCCGGGAGACTCCCCCTGGGTCTGTTCGGAGCCAGCACCGGGGCGGCGGCAGCCCTCGAGGCCGCCGCGATCCTCGGCCCGGAAATCGGGGCCGTAGTCTCCCGCGGAGGCCGGCCCGACATGGCCCGACCCCGTTCGCTCGCCCAGGTGTCGGCCCCGACCCTTTTCCTGGTGGGCGCTCTCGACACGGACGTCATCGAGATGAACCGTCAGGCCTTTGAGCGTCTCCGGTGCGAGAAAAAAATGATTCTTATCCCCGGGGCCACGCATCTGTTCGAAGAACCGGGGACGCTCGAACAGGTGGCAACGCTGGCGGCCGAATGGTTCACCGGGCATTTTTCCCGGCCCGCCGAAGGGCGGCCTCGACCTCATCATCCGTGACCTGGGGGAAATCGAAGTAAAACTCCCCCACGGCCTGAAAATACTCGGGGACCTCGAGGCAGACGGTTTCGTCGGCCAGGGGCCGGACTCTTTCGAGGGTGTCCTCCGGAGCGACCGGAACGGCGCAGACAAGGAGAGAGGGCTTCTTTTCCCGAATGGAATGCAGGGCGGAAATCATCGTGGATCCGGTCGCCAGACCGTCGTCCACGACGATCACGAGACGGCCGGAAGGGTCGATCGGCGGCCGGAGAGGCGTATACCTCTCCCGTCGGCGCCGGATCGTGTCGAGCTGGATCCTTTTTTCCTCTTCGAGATAGGCGGGGGTGGCTCCGGCCCGCTCAGCATAGGGGGCAACGAAGCTCCATCCCGACTCGGCCACCGATCCGATGGCGAACTCCGGATTGTCGGGGGCCCGCAGTTTGCGGACGAGAACCACATCGAGATCTCCGTCCAGGGAGCGGGCGAGGATCTCCCCCATCGGGACGGCGCCCCGGGGAATGGCCAGGACAAGGGGATGGCGGCCGCGGAATTTTTCGAGCGCGCGGGCGAGACGATGGGCCGCATCGTTCCGGTCGGAAAAGATCATCTTGTGTCCCCCTTTCACCCCGCATAAGCCCGAAAGCAACCCTCTTCCCCGACCCACGAAAACCGGCGTTCCGGTTCCAAGGCTTACGGAAGGCTGGGCCGCCCTCCCTCAAAGGGAGCTGAGATAGGCTTCCGCCTCGTACCAGTCCGCCTCGCAGCTTCCTCCGACGAAGCCCCGCCGTTCGGCGATGAAGTAGGCCACTTCGGCTACCCTGCGATTACGGTCTTCCTGTGAGAGCGTCGCAGATTTGCGAACGGAGGTCTTTCTGGGGGTAGGGCTCTTGTCGGAGGATTTTGCCGAAGAGGAAGCCGGCGTCACGGCCGGGGCCTTGGAGTGTGCCGTCTTGGTCCCTTTGGGAGACACTTCGGACGAAGGGACGGACTTCCCCTTCTTTTTTCCCTCCTCCGCAGGGGATGAAGGACTCTTGGCTTTTGTTTTCGTTGTTTTTCCAGACACCGAATCTCCTCCTTTCAAAGGGAAGGAAGAATGGCTCCTGTCCTCCCCTGACGGTGACGGACCCGAAAACGACCCTGAATGGTTTCCCGGTCCTTGGATGGTCCTCCCTGTCCAGAGGGCACGAATCCAGGGTATCGCGGATTCCGCGTCTGTCAAGCCCGGGACGCGGGCCTCCCTTACCGGATCTCCCGAAAGGGACTTCGTGGAGGCTCAGATCCGGAGGCGGGTCCGGATCCGCGCTATCCCGGCCTCGATCTCTCCCTGCCATTCGGGATGGCGATTCCCGATCTGCTCGAGAAGTCGGAACAGGATCTGGATGGGAAGAATCCGGTCGTAGCCGGGAGCTTCCCGCGCCATTCGAATGGCGCGACGACGGTAGTCGGTCATCGTGTTGTGGAGCGGCATGCGATAGTGCGTGGCCACTTCCTCCACCAGGGGAAGACAATCGAGGCCGAAGGTCTCGAAATAAGAATCGATGATGTTGGAGAAGAAGACGAAATGGCGCGACTCGTCCCGGGTCAGAAAATGGAGGAGCTTGACCAGCACCGGTTCGGCGACGTTTCTGGCGAGGCTCTGGTAGTAGAGCTGGGTGGCCTTTTCCTGGAGGAAGGCGTAGGTGCAGACCTGCAGGAGCCCCTTGTATCCCACCAGGAACTCCTTCTGGCTTTCGAGGATCATCTGGGCCGACAGGCGGTCCCAGTCGGGTTCGATCTGGGCGTGGACCTGGTACAGGGCCAGGGCCTGGGCGTGGCGGTCCTCCTCGAGTCCCCAGCGGCTGACAAAATGAAAGAGCTCCCGGTTGTGCATGGCCTCCTCCGGGGAGGGGGCGTTGACGGGAAAGAGGGCGGCGTATTCCGCGCAGTATCCCGGCGTGTAGTCCTCGACATGGGTCACGAAGACGACCGCCTGTTTTTGGCCCTCGGTCAGGAGTTCCGGCCGGATTTCGGGCCACGGGACGCTCTTGAAGCGGTTCCAGTTGGCGTCGTCGGCCAGTTCGTTATAGGTGGTCACATGGTTTCTGAGCGTTGACAGGGGAAGACGCACGAATCATCCTTCACTACGGGAGAGAGACCCCGCAAAGGTCCGGTCCGGACACGGGTGGAAAATCGAAGAAAGGGAAAAACCCTTCCCGCAAAAGCAAACCTCTTTTAATAGCAGGGACCGTGCCAAAAAATATTCTTCATTATCGTATTCATTCATCGCATGATAGGAGAACAGGACTTCAGGGGTCTTTTGAAATTCGTTGCAGTAAGGAAACAAGAGTTTCAGTCATGAATCGTCTGATCGGAGAAAAGAAAGAGGAAAAAATCTGAAAGAGAAGAATGGCGGGACCCCGGCCGGAGACCGGATTCAGGAGGGCGAAGGAGGGTCCGTATTTTTCCCTTCGCGGAATCCGTGGGTGAAGTCGGCGGCATAGAGGCGGCTCCGGGCCTTTTTCCGGCGCTCCGGATCCAGGGCATCCCCCATGATGAGGAGCGCCTGCCGCATGACGCGCGCCTTTCGGACCTCTCCCCCGATCGTCGCGAGCGTGCCCCGGCAGACGACCTCGTTGTCCCAGCTCGCCCGGGCCACCACAGCCACGGGGGTCTCGGGGTCCCGGACCGTCGCAAGCCGGGCGACCAGCTCCTCGATGCGGTCGATGGAGAGGAAGATGACCAGGGTCGCCCCGTGGGACGCCAGAGCCTCGATCTCTTCCCCCGGGGGCATGGGTGTCCGCCCCGCCGTCCGCGTCAGGATGACGGTCTGGCTGACCTCCGGAAGGGTGAGCTCCATCCGGAGCGCAGCCGCCGCGGCAAAGACCGAGGAGACACCCGGCACGACCTCCCAGGGAATCCCCCGGTTGTCGAGTTCGGTCGTCATCTCGGCCATGGCTCCGAAAATGGAGGGGTCGCCGGAGGCCAGCCGGACGACGATCTCCCCCTTGGAGACCCCCTCCACAAGCTGGCCGACGATCTCTTCCCGGGTCAGTCCCGCCGAGTCGACCCAGAGGCCCCGGTCGTTCAGGTCGTGAAGGGCCGGCTCCGGGACGAGGCTCCCGGCGAAGACGATCCGGTCGGCCTCCGAGAGGATCCGGGCTCCCCGGACCGTGAGAAGGTCGGGATCCCCCGGTCCGGCTCCGATGAAGTAGACCCGTCCCCGCTCCGTCTTTCTGATGTTCAGCGCCATCAGGCCCCTCCCTTTCCGCTGGCTTCGGCGTCCACGACCCTTTTCCAGAATGCGACACGCGTGATGAAGAATCCCGACAGGGCGAAGGAGACGATGCCGATCCAGGAGACCCCGCCGTGCAGAAGCCAGATGGCCCCCGCATACAGGAGGAGGCCGGCGACATATCCCCATAAAACGAGTGGCCTCTTGGGGTGACGAACCGCGGAGGGACGCTCGAGCGCGAAGCGGTCGGCCTTCTCGAGCATCTCCCGGTAGTGGCCCGGAAAATTCTCGAAGAGAAAATATTGATAGCGGGCATGGAGCAGGGAGAGGAGGGCCCCCATGAGCCCGATGGTCATCTCCCGGGTAAAGGCCATGACCGTGAGCGTATGGCGCTGCCACTCGACGGTCGAGAGGAGGAAGACCCCGATCATCCCGACCATTCCCAAAAGGGCCGAACTCGGAAGAAAGTAGCGCTGGACATACTGGACCGCGGCGGCGCGATCGCGATTGGCGGGAGACAGGGTCATGGAGACAGCCATCCGTTCTTTCTTACGACAAGGAGCGACATGTAGGGAACCGACCCGGGCGGGAGTTCGTCCAGGGTCCGGCTGATCCGCTCCTCCGGCCGGCCCACCATCGCGACGAAGGCCGCCCTGTCGAGAAGGTTCTTTCGGGCGAGGAGCGCCCGCACCTCCCCGAAGACCTTGTTGATCTTCATCAGGACCACCACCTCGAAGCGGTCGAGGACGGCCTCGATCTCGGAAGGATCGTAAACGGCAGGAAGGACCGCCAACCTCTCCGAGCCCTGAACGAGAGGCTCGACAAGGCGTCCCGCCGCAGCGGCAAACGAGGTCACCCCCGGAACCACCTCCACCGGCAGGGGAGAGCGGAGGGACGAGAGTCCGGTCAGGAGGTTCCCGAAGGTCGAATAGAACAGGATGTCCCCCAGCGCCACGAAGGCCACATCCCCCCGGGACAGGGAGTCCAGAAGAAGCGCCCCGTTCTGCTCCCGGGCCTTCTGGAGAATGGACTCGTCACGGGTCATGGGGAAGAGAAGGCTCACGATTTCGGGGGAGCGCCCGACCCGGGCCCGCTCCTCCAGAAGGGGGGCGATCACCTCCATGGCCATGGACCCCGCGTCGGAATAGGAGGTGGGGACGGCGATCACGGGAACCTCCCGGAGGATCCGGGCCGCCTTCAAAGTCAGAAGCTCGGGGTCTCCCGGACCGACGCCGATGCCGTAAAGCGTCCCCTTGAGCGGCAGACTCTCTCCCGGATGAGGATCACGCCCTTCGTTCCTCATCCTTCCCCCCCTTCCCCCGTCTCACGGGAATGGACGAGAGTTCCATCGCCCTCCCCCTCCCCTCCGTGAATGCGGTACTCCTCCGAAAGCCACCGTGAGAGATCGATCCGGCGGCACCGGTCCGAACAGAAGACCGACCGGAGCGAGACGGCAAGCTCCCCGTGGCAGACGGGACAGCGGCGGACATGCGGGATCTCAGCCATGGGTCGCCTCCAAGGACGGTCCGTCGATCTCCCGGAAGCGATCCACGTACTTGCCGACAAGATCGAGTTCAAGGTGGACGCAGGACCCCTCCCCCCGATGTCCCAGGGTGGTGACGGCCAGGGTGTGCGGGATGATCGCGAGCTCCACGAGGCTCCCAGAGCGGTCCGGCCTGTCGGCGAAGGCATTGACTGTCAGACTGATGCCGTCGACGGTGATCGATCCCTTGGGAATCAGGTAGCGATGGTGGGGAGCCGGGACGAAAAGGGAGAAGAATTCGGTGTTGCCGGCGGTCCGGCGGCCTTCGATGACTCCCAGGCAGTCGACGTGGCCTAAGACGAGATGGCCGCCGAGTCGGTCGGAGAGGCGCATGGCCCGCTCGAGGTTCACCTCTTCTCCCGCGACCATCTCCCCCATTCGGGTGACGCGAAGCGTTTCAACCGAGACATCGACCGAGAACCGATCCCGCTCCCGGGAAACGACCGTCATGCAGGCCCCGTTGATGGCCACCGACTCCCCTGTGGAAAGCCCTGAAGCGAAGGGGACGCCCGTGATGGTCAGCAGTCCCCCCTCCGAAGGGACGGGAGAAAGGACGCGGCCCGTCGCTTCGATGATCCCTGAAAACACAGAAAGGCTCCTTTACGAAAGAGAAAGGTGTTTTTTCGTCATTATAGCGTATTTTTTCCGGCCGAGGGGGGCGGAAGGGTTTCGGGCCCCCAGAGATCGGCCCCCACGAGGAGATCGGCTCCCAGACGCCGGACAAGGGAAAAGGCAGGAATCCGGAGGGCCTCACCCAGCCGTTCGGGAGAGCGTCCCCCGATCCATCCGATCGCATCCTCCCCCCCGATCACGAGAGGGGCCAGGACCACCCGGATACGGTCGACCAGCCCCGCCGAGAAAAAAGAGGCGTTGACCCGGGATCCCCCTTCCACGAGAACGGTGAGGGCTCCGGCGGAGGCCAATTCCGACAGGAGGCGGGAAAGGTCGATCTCCCCCGGACGGCTTTCGGGGAGGGAGAGGACCCGGGCCCCTTTTTTCTCCAGGGAGTCCATCGCCCCCCGGGAGCAGGAGGGCCCGACAACGACCCAGACAGGACCCCCTCCCTTCTCCTCGAAAAGACGCGAGGAGGGAGAAAGACGGGCCGACGCGTCGAGAACGACCCGGATGGGCTGGTGGGCGCGGGAGCGCCCGGTTCGCGTGGTCAGTCGGGGGTCGTCCTTCTCGGCCGTCCGGATGCCCACCACGATCGCGTCGTGGGCATGGCGAAGCCGGTGGGCATAGCGCAGGGACTCCTCCCCCGAGATCCACTGGGAGTCTCCCGTCGCCGTCGCAATCTTTCCGTCGAGACTCATGGCGCCCTTCAGGGTCACAAAGGGGCGACCCTGACGGATGAGCGAGGCAAAGCCCCGGTTCTGCTCGAAGGACTCTCCGGAGAGAAGGCCGGCCGACACCTCCACCCCGCGCTCCTCGAGGGTCCGGATCCCCTCACCGTAGACCTTCGGGTTGGGATCCTTCATGGAGAGGACCACCCGGCGGACGCCGGCATTTAAAATGACCTCGGTGCAGGGGGGAGTCCGCTTGCCGGTGTGGCAGCAGGGCTCAAGATTGACGTACAGGGTCGCGCCCCGGGCCTTTTCGCCGGCAATGCGGAGCGCGACGACTTCGGCGTGGTCGGTCCCGGCCTTCTGGTGATGGCCCTCCCCCACGAGGCGGCCGTCGCGGACGACCACGGCCCCGACCATCGGATTGGGGGCCACCGAGTCCCGTCCCCGCCAGGCGAGGGTCAAGGCCCGGCGCATCCATCGAAGGTCGTCCGGGGAGGAACTCACCCCTCGCTCCGCTCCTTCCGGGCCGCCGACAGAAGGAGGTCGAGCCGGCCGAGGACGGCGAGCCTCTGTGAGACGAGAGAGAGCAGGGCCAGACGATTCTTCCGGAGAGCCGGATCGGGGTCGTTGACGAGCACCGCCTCGAAAAAGGCGTCGATCCGTGGCAGGAGCGGACGGAGCCGCCGGACCTCTCCCTCGAAGTCGGCCCGCTCGGGGTATTCGGGGAAAGGCAGATGCTCAAGGGCCCCGAAGGCCTCCCAGAGGGACTTCTCCCCCTCCACGCCGAGAAGCCCGGGTTCGACCGGACCGAAGGAGCCTTCGGGAAGGATCCGCTCGATCCGGGTCTTGACCGTCTCGAAAACGGCAAAGTCCGGCGAAACGAAGAAGTCCCTGAGAAATTCGGTCCGGCGCGCCGACACGAAGGGAGGTTCGTCCCCCAGACGGGCGGCGCGACCCCAGAGAGGCTCCCCCTCATTGGCGAGAACCGACTGGAGCCGATCCTCCCAGAAGGCGGTCAAAGGGTCCCGAACATTCCGGGCGTCGGGAAGATTCCAGGAGACGACCGCGAACTCTGCCAGGGCGGAAAGTCGGAGAGGGAGGGCGAACTCGACCAGGAGTCTCAGCATTCCCTGCCCCGAGCGACGGAGGGCGAAGGGGTCGAGCGACCCGCTGGGACTGGCTCCGCCCAGGAAGGCCCCGGCTTGGCCCACGGCCCGGTCGGCCAGAGAGAGGAGAACCGAGGGAAGATCCTCCGGACAGGGATCCCGGAAGGTCCGGGGCTGGTAATGGGACGCAATGGCGCGGGCCACGGCCTGTCCCGTCGGATCAGGGCTTCCCGACGACTCCTGTTCCCATTGAGCATAGATTCCCCCGACCTCGCCCTCGAGCTCCGGAAACTCCTTCACGAGGCCGGTCAGAAGATCCGCCTTGTAGAGGGTGGCCGCCCGCTCGAGAATGGTCGCCAGCTCCTGCCGGGAAAAACCATGGCGCGCCAGAAGGCCGTCCGGCAGAAGCCCGAGGATTTCGAGGACCATCCGCCGGGTGCCGCGGGCCTTGTCCCCCAGAGAGCCGACCCCCGGGAAGAAGGCCACGGCGTCGAGGTCGGGGACCCGGTCGGCCAGGGTGCGGGACCGATCCCGGGCGATATAGTAGGCGGCATCTTCGAGGCGGGCGGTCACGACCCGGACATACCCGTCCCGGGCCACCTCGAGATTTCCGCCCGGATTTCCCGAGACCCCCAGGAAATGCTCCACCGTCTTGCGGCCGGGGGCCTCCACAACAAAGAACCGCTGGTGGACCTTGAGCACGGTCCGGACAACGGCCGGAGGAAGGGTCCGGTATTTCTCGGGAAGGGTCGCCGGAACGATCCGGTATCCCTCCACGAGACAGGTCACCTCGGACAGAAGGTCGGGGTCTGGGACGAAGGCGGCCCCCTCCGGCCAGTTTCCGGCGCTCGTCTCGAGCTTCAGCGTCAGGAGCAGATCGTTCGCGATCCGCTCCCGCCGTTCGTCCAGATCGACCTCCACCCCCCAGGTCCGCGTCTCCCTATCGTACTGGGCAACGTTCCGGAGAAGGACCGGCTCCATTCCCAGAAAGCGCGGAGAGAAGGTCAGACGGCCCGAGACCTGTCCGGCGAACTCGAATCCCACCACCTCGTCCCGGTACAGGGCCAGGATCCAGAGAACGGGACGGAGAAAGGGGCCGGTCCCCGAGCCCCACCGCATCGACTTCGGGAAGACCAGACCTGAGAGAACGCGAAGGAAGAGTCCCGGAAGAAGATCGAAGACGGGACGGGACTCCTCTTTTTTTCGGACCGCCAGATACCGCCCCTTCGGGAGCTCCACGATTTCGAGGTTCTCGACGGCCGTCCCGTGGGTCCTGGCAAATCCCCTGGCGGCGGGAGAAGGATCGGAGGGCCAGGTCCCCGCCGCGGAAACGGGAGGACCGGTCACGACCGTCTCCCGGGGAAGGGTCTCCGGGGCCAGGCCATCGAAGCGGAGGAGGAGCCGGAGCGGAGTCCCGGCCGTCCGGATGCGCTCGAAGGTGATACCGGCCGCGGAGGCCGCCTCTTCGGCCTGAAGCCGGAGGCTCTCGACGACCCCCGGAAGAAGGGCGGCCGGAAGCTCCTCGCACCCGACCTCGAGGAGGGCGCTGCTCTTCGGATCGGAGGAAGAGAACGGGCTCATGAGCGGTCTCCGGCAGGAACCGAATCCCATGCAGACACATAGAGAGAGGCCACCTTCCGGGCGCATCCCCGGACCCTTCCGATCAGACGCTGGCGTTCCTCCGTCCCGACCGCCCCCCGGGCGTCGAGAAGGTTGAAGGAGTGGGACATTTTCAGAACCCTTTCGTAGGCCGGCCTGTAGAGGCCGTCATCGAGGAGCGCCAGGGCCTCCCGTTCCCAGAAGTCGAACTGCTCCCTGACCACCGTGCGGTCGGCCTTCTCGAAGTTGAAGACCGACTGCTGGCGCTCGTTTTCCTGAAAGATTTGTCCATAGGTCACCCGGTCGTTATACCGGAGATCAAAGACATTGGAGATTCCCTGAAGGTACATCGCCAACCGTTCGAGACCATAGGTGATCTCCACGCTGATGGGATCGAGCGGCAGGCCCGCCACCTCCTGGAAGTATGTGAACTGGGTCACCTCCATGCCGTCGAGCCAGACCTCCCATCCCAGCCCCCAGGCCCCCAATGTGGGTGACTCCCAGTCGTCGTGGACAAACCGGATGTCGTGGGCAGAAAGGTCGAGTCCCAGAGCCTCCAGGCTCTTGAGATAAAGGGACTGGGAGCGGAGGGGAGAGGGCTTGACCAGGACCTGGAACTGGTAATAGTGCTGGAGCCGGTTGGGGTTCTCGCCAAACCGCCCGTCGGTGGGGCGACGGCATGGCTGGACATAGGCCACAGCAGTCTCCTCGGGACCCAGGGCCCCGAAGAAGGTGGCCGGATGAAAGGTCCCCGCCCCCATCTCCATGTCGTAGGGCTCGAGCAGAAGGCATCCCTCCCGGGCCCAGAAGGCCTTGAGGGTCATTACCATATCCTGAAAGGTCGTCATTCGGGGCTCCCCGCCTGAAAAAAGGGTTCAAGAGGTCTGCCTCGATATT
This sequence comes from Nitrospirota bacterium, assembly GCA_021820445.1. GTDB lineage: Bacteria > Nitrospirota > Leptospirillia > Leptospirillales > Leptospirillaceae > UBA4572. The sequence goes on from JAKADN010000017.1 coordinate 20,050, forward strand.
AGCGGAGGAGCGGGAAAGACTCAAGAAGGAGGAGAGGAATCGGCATTCCGGGGGGGCAGGATCGGGAGCGGGTCCGCTCCCTGCGATCAGGAAGGTGGACCCGCAATTCCTGTCCGGGCTCAGGTGGTGAAGTGGACCCGGGTATGGGAGCCGTCGCAGAAGGGCTTTTTCGCGGAATGCCCACAGCGGCAGAGGTGGTGAACCTTCTGGCCGTCCTTGATGACCTGACCGTGGTCGTCGGTGATCGCGATTTCGCCAATGATTTCAAGGGGACCGTTTTTCATGCACTTGACGGAGACATCCATGGAATCCTCCTTTTTGAAGTGACGGAACGAGCCAAGACCGGAAATCCAAACCCTTCCCGGTCGACAAAATAATCCACAAAAATTCTTTGCTTCTGATGACTCATGAAATATTAGTTTCAATAAAAACATTTGTCAAATCATTCGCCCCAAGGCCCTTTCGGCTCGCAGAGCCACATTCTCGGATCCGGAACCCATTCCCTTGAACACGCCCATCCTTTTCCTTACACTACCTTCATGAAACAGGTGAGCGAACGCATACGACAACTCAGAACGGACCGGAACCTCTCGCTACGCATGCTCGCCCGTAATGCGGGAATCTCCGCCAGCGCCCTCTCCCAGATTGAAGGGGGTCTCGTCTCCCCCTCGATCGCGACCCTCGAGAAGATCTGCGCCGCCCTCTCGCTTCCCGTGACCTCCCTCTTCGACGAGCCCGAAAACGGGGGGGATCCCCTTCTCATGCCCGCAAGGAACAGGCGCCGGGTCTACAGCACCACCTCCCATGCCACCGTCGAGCCCCTGGCCCGCGGGCTTTCCGGAAAAAAGATGCAACCCTTCCTCATGACCCTCGATCCGCGGGGCGAGGTGGGAGAACAGCCCTACGCCGGGGTCAAGGGAGAGGAATTCGGTATTGTCGTTTCGGGATCGGTCATTTTCGAACAGGCCGGAAAATCTCACGACCTCGGCCCCATGGACGCCGTCTACTTCGACCCCCACCAACCCCACAACTGGAAGAATCCGAACCAGTCCCCCGCCATGATCCTGATCGTCGTCTCCCTCTAGAGGGCCGCATGGAGACCCTCTCCTCGCCCTCCAGTCTCCAGGAGCCCTCCGAGGAGGGTCTCTCCGAAGCTGCTGCCCGGGAGAGACTCGCCCGAGTTGGCCCCAATGCGGTCCCGTTTCCCGAACCCTCCGCCCTGTGGCTACTGGCCAAGAAATTCTGGGGACCCGTTCCCTGGATGCTCGAGGCGGCCTTTGCCCTCGAGATCGCCACCGGAAAGAGGCTCGAAGGGCTGATCGTGATCGTCCTCCTTGTCTTGAACGGGGGGCTCGCCTTCCGGAAAGAAGAAAAAGGTAAGGCCGCCCTCCGGCTCCTCCGGGACCAGATGGAGGTGACGGCCCGCGTCCGCCGGGACGGGGTCTGGACGACGGTGCCCGCCCGATGGATCGTCCCGGGGGACCTGGTCCATGTCCGGATGGGCGACTTCGTCCCGGCCGACATGATCCTGAAGGCCGGAACTCCCCTTCTCGATCAGGCGTCCCTGACCGGAGAATCCATGCCGGTCGGGAAGGTCCCGGGCGAGACCCTTTTTGCCGGCACGGTCGTCCGACGGGGAGAGGGAACCGGCGTCGTCGCGCGGACGGGGAAGGACTGCGCCTATGGCCGGACGGTCCGGCTCGTCCACGACGCCGAGACGAGAAGCCACGCCGAGGCGACGGTGCTCCAGATCGTCCGGGCCCTTCTCGTGATGGATCTCGTCCTGGCCCTCGTCCTCGTTCCCCTCTCCCTCAAGATCGGACTCTCGCTTACCGCCATCACCGCCTTCATCCTGATTCTGATTCTCTCGGCCATCCCGATCGCCCTTCCCCCCATGTTCACGCTGGCCAACGCCCTCTCGGCGGCAACTCTGGCCAGGTTCCAGGTCCTCGTCACCCGGCTGTCGGCCATTTCGGATGCGGCGGCCATGGACGAACTGGTCTGCGACAAGACGGGAACCCTGACCGAAAACACCCTGACGCTCCTTGAGGCCCGACCCGCTCCCGGACACTCAGAGGAGGAACTGCTGGCCGCCGCCATGGCGGCCTCCGACGATGCGACGCTCGATCCGCTCGACCGGGCGATCCTGATTGAAGGGTCCCGCCGGGGACTCGTGCCGGACCCCGATTCCCGAAGGATCTCCTTCACCCCCTTCGATCCCTCCACGAAGAGGACGGAGGCCATTCTTGAAAAAAAGTCCCTCCGGATCCGGGTGGTCAAGGGATCTCCCCCCCTGCTCGCGAACCTGGGTCTTCTCGCCTCCTCCCTTCCCGCTCTCTCCCCGGGGGGCCAGAGACCGGTGGCCGTTCTTTCCGGGCCGCCAGAAGGTCCCTTGACCCTTTTGGGGATCCTGTCCTTTTCGGACCCGCTCCGAAAGGACAGCCGCGCGACGCTGGACCGCATCCGGAGCCTGGGTGTCCGGATCCGGCTCGCGACCGGGGACACCCTTGATGCCGCCATTCCCGTGGCACAGGCCCTGGGACTCTCCGGCAATCCCTGTCAGGGAAGGATGGAGCCCTTCCGGGAGGACTGCGACCTCTTCGCGGGGATTCTGCCAGAAGACAAGTTCCTCCTGGTCCGGAAGCTTCAGGAGAAGGGCCGCATCGTCGGCATGACCGGTGACGGGGTCAACGATGCGCCGGCGCTGCGGCAGGCGGAGGTCGGGATCGCGGTGGCCCGCGCCACCGACATCGCGCGGGCTTCGGCAGGCCTCGTCCTTCTCGCTCCAGGACTCTCCGGCCTCGTCGAGGTCGTCCTGGAAGGGCGCAGGGTGACCCGGAGACTTCAGAGCTACATTCTGAACAAGATCGTGAAGACCATCGAGATCGCCTTCTTCCTGACGGGGGGGCTGCTGTTTCTCCATACGGCCGTCATCGGATCCCTCCAGATTCTCCTCCTCATCTTCACGAACGACTTCGTCACCATGGCCCTGGCGAGCGACCGGGTCACGCCTTCCCTGTCACCCGATCCGATCGATGTTCCCCGGACGATGGTCATGGGATCTTTTCTCGCAGGCCTCTGGCTCCTCCTGACCTTTTCCGTCTTTCGGGCCGGGCAGACCCTCCTCCATCTTTCTTCGGAGCAATGCCAGACGCTTTCCTTCCTGACCCTTGTGCTGACCGGAATCGGAAACGTCCTCGTCGTCCGCCATCCCGGCCCTCTCAAAAGCGCGCCGCCCTCCCGGGCCCTGCTTCTGATTCTGGGAACGGACATCCTGGCGGCTGCCCTTCTTTCCGGAACACCCCTCCTTCTGACCCCCCTCCCCCTGCCCGTCATCCTTGGAGTCATAGGGGTCGTGGGGACGGCCACCCTGGTCGTCGAGAGCCTCAAGGGGAGCTTTTCAGGCTTCGGTTTCCGAAAGAAGGCCGGCGGGTGAGAGAGTGGTGGGGTGGGCATGGCTCATGCGGGCGAGAAATTCCTCGAATGGGAGAGGCGGGCTCGCCAGAAAACCCTGGAAGCTGTCGACGGAGAGTCCTTTCAGAAAGGACCGCTCTTCCTCTGTTTCGACCCCTTCCGCACAGGTTTCAAGAGAGAGGGCCCGGGCGAGGAGCACGATCAGCCGGACGATTTCTGAGGCTTCCTCTTCCTGGTGGAGATTCCGGACGAAGGAGCGGTCGATCTTCAGAAGATCGACGGGAAAGCGGCGGAGCTGGGCCAGGGAGGAGTATCCGGTCCCGAAATCGTCGACGGCGATCCGGATCCCTTTCTCCCGCAGAGTCTTCATGAGGCCGATCGCGTCTCCCGGGTTCAGCATGATGGCCGTTTCCGTCAGCTCGACCGTCAGGTTCCGGGAGTCCTCCCCCGCCGCGTCCACCCGCCGGAGAAGCCGGTCGAGAAAGTCCGGCTCCGCCATCTGGCGGGCCGACAGGTTGACCGCGACGGGGAGAGGGCCTCGATTGGCCTTTCGGAAGCGTCCCATATCCGAAAGGACCGTCTCGAAAATCCATTCTCCGATGGGAACGATCAGTCCGTTCTCCTCCGCGATCGGAATGAACTGCTCGGGGGAGATCGCCCTTCCTCCCTCGCCGCCGAACCACCGGATGAGGGCCTCCGCTCCCGTGGTCCCTCCGGTCGCCATGTCGATCACCGGCTGGTAGAAGACCCGGAACTCCCGATTCTCGAGGGCCCGGTAAAGACGCTGCTCCAGCTGGTACCGGTCGTTCTGCCGCCTGCGGACGGAGGGCTCGAAGAACTTGACCTGGAAACGTCCGGCGTCCTTGGCTTCGGTCAGGGCCAGGTCGGCGTTGCTGATGAGGGTTTCGAAGTTTCCCCCGTCCTCGGGCATGATCGTCGCGCCGATGCTCGCCGTGAGAAAAAACTCCTCCCCCTCGACCCGGTAGGGCATGGCCAGGGCCTGAAGAAGCTGGTCGGCGATCCGTTCGGCCTCGCCCCGGGAGGGGATGGCGGGAATCACCACGGCAAACTCGTCTCCGCCGAGGCGGGCCACCAGATCCCCTTCCCGGACCGCCCCTTTAAGGCGGCTTGCCACGGCGGCCAGGAGCCTGTCTCCGTGGGAATGGCCGAAGATGTCGTTGGTCCGCTGGAACCGGTCGAGATCGAGAACCAGGAGGAGGATCACCCCCCTCTCCCCGCGTGCGCCTTCTTCCAGGAGCCGGGAGACGGAGCGATACAGGGAGGTCCGGTCGAGAATCCCCGTCAGCGTGTCCCGGGATGGGCCGCAGCCTCCGCCGGCTCCGGCCGGCCCCGGATCCTCTTCCACAACCTGCCCGTCCCGCTCCCGCTTGTTCCGGTACATCCGGCTGTCGGCCTCCAGGAGAACCTCGTTCAGCCCCTGGCCTGCCACGGGGAAGAGACAGAAGCCCACGCTGGCCGAAATCGGGAGGGGATGGCCCGCCACAAGACAGGGGAGGTCGAGCTTTTTCTTGAGCTGGGCGATCCAGAGACTGGCCTCGGCCTCCCGGGCGAGACCCGGGACCAGGACCGCGAACTCGTCGCCTCCGAGCCGGGCCACGAGAGCGCCGGGGGGTGCGGACTCCTGAAGGCGATCCGCGAATTGGGTCAGGAGCCGGTCGCCCTCCTGATGCCCATGGCGATCGTTGATCTCTTTGAAGCGGTTCAGGTCCAGATAGAAAAGGGCGCCGGACTCCCCCTTCGCGAGGGAGTCCCCGAGGACCTCCATGAACCGGATCCGGTTCGGAAGGCCGGTCAGGGGATCATGGTGGGCCAGATGGGAAAACAGCTCCTCCCGGCGCTCCGACAGGGCCCGCAGCAGGATCTGCCAGGTTCCGACCCCCACGTACCGGTCTCCCTCCACGATCAGGAAGCCGTCGTCCATCATCCCCGGAAGCCAGTCTCCCTGGATCTTCCGGGCGACGTCGTCAAGGTCGCAGCTCCCTTCGAGGAGGGCGGGACGGGGATCCATGAAGGCCGAGACGGGCTTCGATCCGAACAGGTCGTGGGAAAAGCGGTAGGAAAATCGTTCGAGCAGGGTGCTTCGGCTGACGAAGCCGACGGGGCTCTGATTCCGGAGGATGGCCAGCCCCGGAAGACGGGGATCCTGGCCGAACATCCGGTAGACCTTTTCCGCGGGGGTGGATTCGGAAACCCAGGCCGTTGTGGCGACAAGCTCCCGGGCCAGCCGGACCGGGAGCTTCAGGCGGGAGGAGACGGGAAGGAAGGACGGAAGAGAGACGATTTCAGTCACCCGCGGATGGTCGGGCATGGGCACCCTCCTGAATCAGAGCATCGTCCAAGAACCTTTCGGATGATCCGATTGTGGAGAAGGAACAAAAAATCTGTCTCAAGACTCCGTGACGATCCGCGCACAATCCGACTCCCACTCCCCCCGAACCCGGCGATCCATAGATCGGCGGCTTCCGGGACGCTGGAAGATCAGTTGAAGTCTTCTTGAAGGGCAAGTGGAGCTGTGGTACGATTTAAAACCAAAGAAGGACCCTTCCAGGGCCGATCCCCTCCGGGACTTTCTGGAGATAGCCGTGAAAATGAGTGACGAAGGCCCTATATTTTCTGACGGGAAGACCAGAAACCGATTCCAGGGCGTTCTCCGGATCCCGACTTCACTGACCATTCTGCTTCTTTCCTGTCTTTCTCTGGACATTTTTTCAGGTCCTTGGACGGCTCTGGCCGAGGATGCCTCTCCTGTGATGCCGGTTACCCTCGAAAAAGCCGTGGAGAGGGCCCTGGCCGCACGGCCCGACCTCAAGGCCGAAACGGCGCGGGTCAAAAGCGCCCATGAGGTCATCGGCCAGGCCCGATCTGCGGAATATCCCCAGCTTTCCGTCAGCCTCCAGACCCTCTACGGGAACAGCCTTTTCGGTTTCTTCCTCTTCCCCAACTACGCCTATCAGGACCTGAACCTGTTGACCGTCACCCTGACCGAAGACCTCCTGGACTTCGGAAAGACCGGCTCCCAGGTCGACCAGAGCCGCTGGTCCTACCGGGCGGAAGAGGCCCGCAAAGAAACCCTTTGGTTCCAGACGGTCCGGGATGCCGAATCCGATTTCTTCACCCTTCTCGCCGACCAGCACCAGGTCCTGGCGGATCAAAAGAGCCTCGAGGACGCCAACCTCCAGCTGGCCCGGGCGCGGCTCCGATACGCCGCCGGCCAAGGAATCGTCCTCGACGTCACCCGGGGACGGGTGAATGTCGAAGCGGCAAGGCTCGCCCTCATCCGGTCCCGGGACCAGGTCCGGACAGACTCCGTGAATCTCGCCCAGATCATGGGTCTCCGGCGCGATGTCCGCCTCATGGCCCAGGAGGTCGCCCAGGACCCCAACGCGATTTCGGCCCCCGATCCCGACCGGGACCTTTCGGTGGCCCTCTCCCATCGTCCCGAGTGGAAGGAGGCGCGGGCCAACGTCGAAGCGGCGCGGGCCGGACTCAAGAACTCCCGCTCCCAGAACTACCCGACCCTCAACGCCCTCTTCCAGTCCTTCACCGCTACCCTTCCCCGCGGAGCGCTGCCCTTCACCTACATTCCGAACAACAGCCCCTACTCGACCTTCAACTTCGGGGGGGCCCTGACGATCCCGATCTTCGAGGGGGGCTACATGGTCCATCAGACGGCGAAGGCCCGTTCCGACCTCATGGCCGCCCTCGACACCCGCGAATCGGTCCGTCTTCAGGTGGCGGCCGACCTCAGAAAGGCCGCCATCGCCATCTCGGACGCGCGCCAGCAGCTGGAGGAGGCCCTGACGGAGGAGGAGAACGCCCTGAAGAACGACACCCTGGTGGAGGAGGCCTACCGGCAGGGGCAGGTGCAGTCGGTCGATGTCATGGATGCCCAGACATCCCTCCGGCAGGCCCGGGAATCGGTCATCCGGGCCCGGTACCTTCTGATGAACGGATATGTGGCCTACCAATATGCCCGGGGAACCATCGCTCCCCCGGGAACCGGCCGGGTGCAGAACCCCTGATTGTCCCGCCTCAGGCGGATGCGAGGAGATTCCATGGCTTCCAAGCCCCTACGACCGATCATTGCCCTTCTTCTTTTGTCCCTCCTGGGGGGCGGCCTCTGGTACTGGGCCACCCACCGCTCGAAGACCCGGACCGACGCCCTGGTCCTTTATGGGAACATCGACCTTCGGGAAGTCCAGCTCGCCTTCCACGACACCGGCCGAATCATGAAGCTCCTCTATGTGGAGGGGGCTCCGGTGAAGGCCGGGACCCTGATGGCCATCATGGACCCCATCCGCTACCAGGACCTGGTGGACGCCGACAAGCGGGCCCTCGAGCGGGACAGGGCCCAGCGTCTCGATGCGGAAAGGACCTGGGCCCGAGTCAAGCGTCTGACCCAGGCCTCCTTCAATTCCCGCCAGCAGAAGGACGATGCACGGGCAGCCTTGGACATGGCCCGCGCCTCTGTGAAAAAGGACAAGGCCCAGCTGGCTTACGACATGCGCCAGCTTGTGGACACGAAGGTCTATGCGCCCGTCGACGGAATCGTCCAGAACCGGATCCTCGAGCCGGGCGACATGGCCTTTCCCCAGTCCCCGGTCTACACTATCGCCCGCTCCCGTCCGCTCTGGGCCCGGGTCTACATCGAGGAACCGGAACTTGGCAAGATTCATCAGGGGATGTCCGCCTATGTCACCTCGGACTCCTTTCCCGGGAAAAAATTCGTGGGCTACGTCGGATACATCTCCCCTTCCGCGGAGTTCACGCCCAAGGAGGTCCAGACGCTGCATCAGCGGACCATCCTCGTCTACCGGGCCCGGGTCTACCTCTCCTGTCCGACGATCAAGCTCCGGCTCGGGATGCCGGTGACGGTCACGATCCCCTTCCACGACGGACCGGCCCGTCCCCTCACCTGCCCGGACGGGTCTCCTGCCGAGACGATCCATGGCGGAGGATAGGCTTCCCCGCTCTCCGGCCCTCTCGCTCCGGAATGTCGTCCGGACCTTCCAGTCCCCCCGCGGCATCATCCGGGCCATTGACGACGTCTCCTTCGACGTGGCCGAAGGGACCATTACCGGCCTCATCGGTCCGGACGGCGCGGGAAAGACCACGCTTCTCCGGATTCTGGCCGGCATTCTGGGAGCCGACAGCGGCCGGGCGACCATCCTCGGGTTCGATCCGGCCACCGAAGCCCCCGCCCTCCAGCGCCATCTTGGATACATGCCCCAGAAATTCGGCCTCTACGAGGACCTAACCGTCGGCGAGAACCTCGACCTCCACGCCGATCTCCATGGGGTTCCCAAGGAGAAGAGAGCCGAACTCTACGCCCCCCTTCTCTCGATGACCGCGCTTGGGCCTTTCCGCACCCGCCTTGCCGGCAAGCTTTCCGGAGGCATGAAGCAGAAGCTGGGGGTCGCCTGCTCTCTCGTCCACGCCCCGCCGCTTCTACTCCTCGACGAACCAACGGTGGGGGTCGACCCGGTCTCCCGACGGGAGCTCTGGGAAATCCTGACCCGGCAGGTCCGTGAAAAAAGGACGACTCTTTTGGTGAGCACCGCCTACATGGACGAGGCCAGCCGCTTCGACCGGGTCGTGATCCTCTATGCCGGGAAGGTCTTGGGCGAAGGACGGCCGGAGGATCTCGTCTCGGAGGCCCGGGGCCACGTCTTCCATGTGATCGAACAGGCCTGGTCGATCCGGAAGCTCGAGCCGGTGTTGTCTCGCGTTCCGGGGATTCTGGACGCGGTGGGAGAAGAGGAGGCTGTCCGCATTGTGGCTGCAGGAACGTCTCCGCCCTCTCTTCCGGCCGAAATCCCAGATCCGAAGATCGATCCCGTCCCCCCCCGTTTCGAGGACGCCTTCATGCAGCGGCTCGCCCGGGGGGCCGGAGAGAACCTGAAGCCCGCCCCCGCTCCGGAAAATCTGGGATGGCAGAACAAGAAAATCGGTCTTGCCGACGGAGGACACGAAGCGGCCATCGTCATCCGGGATCTGACCCGCGACTTCGGCTCCTTTCGCGCCGTCGACCACCTGACCTTCTCCGTGGGGCGGGGAGAGATCTTCGGACTTCTGGGAGCCAACGGGGCGGGGAAGACCACCACCTTCCGCATGCTGTCGGGCCTTCTTCTTCCGACCTCGGGGGAGCTCAAGATCGACGGGGAGGACGTCCTGGGATCACGGGTGGCCGAGATACGCGGCAGGCTGGGATACATGTCCCAGAAGTTCTCCCTTTACACCCAGCTCACCGTCCACCAGAACCTGGTCTTTTTCACCAGCGCCTACGGGATGTCCGGGAAACGCCAGCGCGACCGGATCGCCGAAATCGAAGCCTTCTTCGAGCTCGAACCCTACCGTGACGAATCGGCGGGGCTCCTCCCTCTGGGCTTTCGCCAGAGGCTGGCCCTGGCCGCCTCCGTCGCCCACGAGCCCTCCATCCTTCTTCTGGACGAGCCGACGAGCGGGGTGGATCCGGTGGCCCGCCGGGAGTTCTGGCGGACGATCAGCCAGCTCTCCCTCTGGGGAGTCTCGGTTCTGGTCACCACCCACTTCATGACCGAGGCGGAGTATTGCGACCGGGTGGCCATCATGGCCCAGGGACGGCTTTTGGCCTTGGGATCCCCTCGCGACATCCGGGCCCGGGCCCGGACCCCCGAGATCCCCGATCCGACGCTCGAGGACGCCTTCATCCGCCTCCTTGAAAGCGCCCCCCAGGGGGAGGTATCGGCATGACCGCCTCAGACCCATCCCTCTTGGAACGATGGACCCGGATCCGGGCCATGATCCGTAAGGAGTCCCTCCAGATCATCCGGGATCCGTCAAGTCTGGCCATCGCGATCGTCCTGCCGGTCCTGCTTCTTTTGATTTTTGGCTATGGGGTCAGCCTCGACGCCCGTCATGTGCCGATCGCCGTCGTCTCGGAGAGCCGGACACCGGCGTCGGAAGGTTTTGTGGCGGGTCTTCGCCAGTCCCCCTGGTTCGTTCCCCGCACCTATCCCGACATTCATTCGGCCGTGGCGGCCCTTCGCCGCCAGGACGTGGAGGGGATCCTCTGGCTCCGGGAAAACTTCGGACGCTCGATCGAGTCCTTCCGGACCCACGGCGTGCACGTCGTGGTGGACGGAGTCGATGACAATACCGCCCGTCTGGTGGAAGGGTATCTCACCAACACCTGGGACACCTGGATCGGCTTCCGGAACCAGCGCGGCCGCGCTCTTTCGTTCGAGCCGGTCGCCCTCGACGTGCGCATCTGGTTCAATCCCGACAGCCGGAGCCGGGACTTTCTCGTGCCCGGCCTGATCGCGGTGATCATGACCCTGATCGGGGCCCTCCTGACCTCCATGGTCGTCGCCCGGGAATGGGAGCGGGGGACCCTCGAATCCCTGTTTTCGACCCCGGTGACGATCGGGGAGATCCTGCTGGGAAAGTTCATTCCCTATTTCATCTTGGGCATGATCGGCATGGGGGTCTCCGTGATCATGGGCCATTTTCTCTTTGAGGTCCCCCTGCGGGGAACGCTCGGCATCCTCTTCCTGACCTCGGCCCTTTTTCTCACGACGGCGCTGGGGATGGGGCTCGTCATCTCGACGGTGTCGAAAAACCAGTTCGTCGCGGGCCAGATCGCCATCGTCTTCACCTTTCTGCCGGCCTTCATCCTCTCGGGGTTCATCTTCGACATCCACTCGATGCCCCTCTTCATCCGGGTCATTACCCACATCATTCCGGCCTCCTACTTCGTGACCATCCTCCAGTCGGTCTTTCTCGCCGGGAACATCCCGGGGGTGATCATCCCCAACGCGATCGCCCTTTTCGCCTTCTCGCTCTTCC
>JAKADN010000018.1 GCA_021820445.1 Nitrospirota bacterium
GAAGGTGTTTCATGGCTCCCATTCTCACACACCAAAGCACGCCTTATATCTCCGGACTGAAGTCCGGAGTTTTACGGCGTTTTTCTGATAAAAATATTGAAAGCAGGGACACATGCGGATTATAGAATGACCGCTTTTCCAGAAGTCGGGGAGTCGGCTCAGAAGCGAACCGAAGCGGCCTGGAGCCAGGCCGCCGCCGGAATCCCCCTTCCATTTGCCCAAAGAACGAGAAAAGCGGGAGGAAGGGGGGGATACCAATGCCCGACACAGGTTAAAGCGGGCGTCCCAAGAATTTAGAATCCCGACGCGAATCCCAGGATCTCGATCGTGACGTTCTCCTCTCCCACACGGGCCTGACAGGCCAGTCGGGACTTGGACCCCACCCCCACCACCGCGTCGAGCCGCTCGTTTTCGACCCTGTCGATCTTGGAAAGGCTCTTCCGACCCTCCGTCACGAAGATATGACAGGTTCCGCAGGAGGCTTTCCCTCCGCATTTGTGCCCGATTCCCGGCTCCGATGAAATAATGGCCTCGAGAAGCGTTGTCCCGGCAGGAACCTCCAGGGTTTTTCCAGAAGGCATGATGGTCAGCGTAGGCATTGCAAAATCTCCTTTTTCAAATCCGCAAAAAGGGCGTAGGCCTCATGGCGGATCACGATTTTTATCGGAATGTCGGGACTGCATCGCCCCGTGAGAGAAAACCAGGAATGACAGGATAGGAACAGCTTCAGACAATCGCCGCCCCCATTTTCAGATTTTAATGGACCCGGAGGGATTTCGTCAACGGCATCCGCCAGATGAACGGCTCCCTTTATATTCCTTTACGGGAAGAGGTTCGGGTGGTAGAGTTGAACCATCGTTCATTCCAATCCGCAAACAGTTCTTGCATCCATGGGGGTTCGATCAATTCATGGATGATAACAGGAATCATTGACTTTAATACGAGGAGGACACGATGATCGAAGCCAAAAAAAATGCCCAATCCCCTGGAGACCGGAAGGATATCGCCTCCCACCGTTTGAAGGAGCTGACGACAGCCGCCCTGGCTGCTGCCCTCCTTCTTCTTCCCGTCTCGCCGGCCCTGGCCAAGACCACCATCAAGATCCTGTCACCAAAAAACGGCGCGACCGTCTCGCCAAAAGTCCGGGTCAAGTACGCCTATCACAAGGAAGGCCGGGCCAATCATGTCCACATTTTCGTGGACGGCAACTTCCTCGAGGCCACCCACGACGATCCGGTAACCCTCAATCTGCCCAGCGGCCACCACACCATCATGCTCCGGGCCGCTTCGCGCCATCACGACCTTCTGAAGGCCCGGGCCTCGGTCGACGTCGACGTCAAATAGCGTCATTCAAGCCACCCTGCAGGGAGGAGCCTCCAGTCCGGAGGCCCCTCCTCAGCTCACCTTCAAGACCGCTACACCCTTGAGACGGTCGTTCTTGAGATCCTCGAGAGCCCGACCCGCCTCATCCAGTCCATACACCGCCACCTCGGGAACAAGGGCACGCTCACGGGCCAAGTTTAGCCATCTCCGTCCGTCCTCCCGGGTATTCGCCGTCACCGACCGCAGACGCTTTTCAAAAAAAAGCTCCCTTTGGTAGTTGAGAGAAGGGATATCCGTCAGGTGGATCCCCGCGGTCAGGAGAATCCCGCCCCGGTCGAGGGCGGCCATGATCCCGGGAACCAGTTCCCCTGCCGGCGCGAAGAGGATCGCCCCGTCCAGCGGCTCTGGCGGAACGGAGGCGGCGTTCTCGCCCACCCAGTCGGCCCCGGCCTCGATGGCCCACTGCCGATGCCGTCCACCGCGGGTGGCGACATGGACGGTGAGACCCGAAGACTTCGCGAGCTTAAGGACCAGATGGGCGGAGGCCCCGAATCCATAGAGTCCCAGGCGCTGACCGGCCCCGAGCCCCGACTGGGCGAAGGCCCGGTACCCGATGATCCCGGCGCAGAGAAGCGGTGCCTGGAGGACGGGATCGGTGTCGGAAGACAAGGGATAGCAGAAGGCCTCGTCCCCCACCGCGAACTCCGCATAGCCTCCGGGTCGGTGGTATCCGGTAAACACGGGGGAAAGACACAGATTTTCATCCCCTCTCCGACAGTAGGGACAGTGGCCGCAGGCCCGGTAGAGCCAGGCGATCCCGACCCGGTCCCCGGGCCGGTAAAGGCCCCTCGTACTAGGCCCGTTCCGGACAATCTCCCCCACCACTTCGTGGCCCGGGATCCCCTCTCCGGGCTGGACAGGAAGATCTCCTTCCACCACATGCAGATCGGTCCGGCAGACCCCGCACGCCAGGACGCGGACGAGCACCTCGCCCGCTCCCGGCTCCGGAACCGGCCGTTCCACGAGCTCAAGCGTATCGGGCCCCAAGGGCCCGTGGCGCCGGATCACCTGGGTTTTCATGGCCCTCTCCTTTCTAGACCCCGCATCCTTCCGCGCCGTCCGGACGGGGGCGTTTCAGGATCTTCCGGAGAATGCTCTCCGCCAGACACCAGCGGGTCAGGGATGACTGGAGGAGATTGGCTCCCACAAAGGCCGTAAGCCACAACCAGTTTCTCGAAACATAGACCGACAGGATAAGGCTCACCAGAATGAGTGTTCCCGCCAGGGCCCGGATCATCCGTTCAATGGACATTGTCGACTCCTTTTTATTACAGGTTGAGATCATTCTTTCAATGCTGTCCCGGGTAATACCGGATTTCCGGACCCCGTTTCCAGGAGTTCCGGAGACCGCCGACCCGCCTCCCAGGACTTCCCCTCCACCAGAAGGATCAGGAGGGGAACGACGAATAGCGTCAGAAGGGTCGAGACCACCGACCCGAAGAGCAGGGCGATCGCCATCCCCCGGAATATGGGGTCGGAGAGGATGACGAAGGACCCGGCGATCAGGGCCGCCGCCGTGAGCAGGATCGGCCGCGTCCTGACCGCCCCCGTCTCGAGAATGGCCTGGCGTATCGGAATCCCTTCTGCCCTCTTGGCGTGGAGAAAATCGACGAGAAGAATTGAATTCCGCACCATGATCCCCGCCAGGGCAATGAATCCGATCATGGAGGTGGCGGTGAAGTTTGAGCCCAGAAGGATGTGGCCCGGAATGACCCCGATAAGCGCAAGCGGAATGGGGCTCATGATCACGAGAGGGGTGACAAAGCTCTCGAACTCGGCCACGATCAGGAGATAGATCAGGATAATGGCCGCCCCGAAGGCGATTCCCATGTCCCGGAAGGTGACGAAGGTCACCTGCCATTCCCCTCCCCACCGGACCGTCATTCCCGAAGTGGACCAGGGATAGCCGGTGAAAATCTGTCGGAGGACCACCCCGTGGGCGCGGGCATCAGAGGCGATCCTGCGGGAGAGGTCGACGGCGGCATAAACCGGACTCCGGGAGGATCCGATGGTGTTTCCGGTGACGTAAACCACAGGCCTCAGGTTTTTTCGGAAGATCGGCTGCTCCGTGGTCCTCCGCTCGATCTTGACCAGGGAACGGACCGGGATCAGATGGCCTCCGCTTCCCCGGACGAAGACGCTCGCAAGATCCCGGATGTTGGAGCGATCCCGAACCGGATACTCGATCAGGATTGGAACATGGCCCTTCCCCGTTTCGGTGTGAAGGGTTCCGCTCATCCCGTGGAGGGCGAGGCCCATAACCTGGGCGACGTCTTTCGGGGACACCCCCGACAAAGCCGACTTTTCCTGATCGACGACCACCCGATAGAGCGTCTGGGAGTCCCGGAGGGAGGTATCCACGTCCACGATCCCCGGCGTCGTCCGGAAGAGATCGGCCAAATGACGTCCTTCCTTCACCAGGATGTCATAGTTCGATCCGTAGAGTTCGGCAGTGATCGGCGCGTAGACGGGAGGCCCGGGGGGCACCTCCACAACCTTGATCCGGGCTCCCAGGGAGGCCGCGGGACCACTCAGGCTCCGCTCGATCCCCTCGGCAATGGCGTGGCTCCCCAGGGAGCGCCGGCTCTTGGGAAGAAGGTCGAGATGGAGCTCGGCGACTCTTTTTCCGGAACGAAGATAGTAGTGGCGGACCAACCCGTTAAAATCAAAGGGACTGGCGGTTCCCACATAGGCCTCGTAGGTCCGGACATAGGGATTTTTCCTGACAACGGTTTCGAGGGCGTGGGCCACGGCCGCTGTCCGTTCGAGCGTTGTCCCCGCCGGCATGTCGATCACCACGTCGACTTCGCTCTTGTTGTCGAAGGGAAGCATTTTGAGCAGGATGGTCCGGGAATAGAAGAAGAGCATCGATCCCACGGTGAGGATGACCACTCCTCCCAGAAAGGTCCACCGCTTCTTGGGGGAGTTAAGGAGGGGCTCCATGAGGAGACGGTAAAGATGGCGGATTTTCAGCTCGATCTTTCCGGTCCCCGTCTTTTCTTTTGCGCCGGGCCGTATGAGCCGGATCGCCATGTAAGGTGTCACGATCAGGGCCACCAGGAGTGATCCGAGCATCGCCACCGAGGCGTTAACCGGAATTGGCCGCATGTAGGGCCCCATCAGGCCGCTCACGAAAGCCATGGGCAGAAGGGCCCCGATGACGGTAAAGGTGGCGAGGATCGTGGGATTGCCCACCTCGGAGACGGCCACGATCGCCCGGTCGATCAAAGTTTGCCGATCATGACGCCCTCCCAGAAAATGGAAATGGCGATAGATGTTCTCCACGATGACGATGGCGTCATCCACAAGGATCCCGATCGAGAAGATCAGGGCGAAGAGGGTCACCCGGTTGATTGTGTACCCGATCATCATCGAGAAGAACAGGGTCAGGGAGAGGGTCACCGGAATGGCGACGGCCACGATCCCGGTCTCCCGGAGGCCAAGCGCCACCCCGATGAGCAGGATGACCGAGGCGGTGGCGATCAGGAGATGCAGAAGAAGATCATTCGCCTTTTCGTTGGCGGTGTGGCCGTAGTTTCGGGTCACCGTCACAGTCACATCGGAGGGGATCAGGGTTTTCTGGAGCTCGCGGACCTTCCGGAGGGCTGCCCGGGAGACGGTCACCGCGTTGATGCCCTTCTTTTTGGCCAGGGCGATCGTCACCGCCGTCTCGTCAGGGACACCGGGACGGCCGGGACCGTATCCCAGCCAGAGATAGTGGGAGACCGGTTCGGGACCGTCGCTGACGGTGGCCACCTGGGAGAGGCGTATGGTTCTCCCCCCGGAGACACCCACCACGAGGTTTCGGACATCGTCGGCGGTCTTGAGGCTTCCCGAGAGGTTGACCCGAAAGGAGGTGTCGTTGCGGTCGAAGCTCCCCATGGAGAGGCTGATGTTCGAGCGGGTCATGGCCCCCGCGATATCGACCGCCGACCGGTCGAAGGCCTTCATCGCCGAGGGATCGAGCTGAACCCGGATCATCCGGTGGCGACCTCCGATGGTGTAAACCGAACCGGTCCCGGGGATCCGCTTAAGCCGGGAGACGACCCGCGTGGCAATCCGGGTCAGGACAAAATCCGATTCCGTCCGGGAGGAGAGGGTCACCGCCAGCACGGGAACATCGTTGATGTCCTTCGGACGCACGAGGATCGGGCCGGTTCCCTCGGGAAGGTAGGCCTGGGCCTTCATGACCTCGTTGTAGACCTTCACCAGGCTGTCGTTCATGGGCTGACCGACCCGGAAACGGACGGTCACCACCGTCCTTCCCCGCATCGATTGGGAGTAGACCGCCTTGACGCCCTTGAGGCGGTCCAGATGCCGCTCGAGAGGCTCGGTGATGCTCTTCTCCACCTCCCGGGGAGAGGCTCCCGGGTAGGACACAAAGAGATCCATCATCGGAACGCGGATCTGAGGATCCTCCTCCCGGGGAGTCCGAAAGATGGCCAAGGCTCCCACCAGAAGGGCGACGATCACGAAGATCGGCGTCAGGCGGGAGTCGATGAAGAAATGAGCGATCCGTCCGGCGATCCCTAGGGCTCTTCCGGAGGGTTCCTCTCCTTCATTTTTCTTCATTTTGCCTGCTCCACGATCGCCCGTCCGTCCTCAAGGGAGGAAGGGGGGGCCGCGACGATTTTTTCCTTGGCGGAAAGACCGGAAAGGACCTCGACCTTTCCGTTTTCCGAACGGCCCGTCCGAACATACCGGAGCTCCGCGTGGCCGTTTGTCACCACGAAGATTTCATGGAGACCTTCGTGGTCGATGACCGCCCCTGCTGGGATGAAGAGCCCCGGATTTCCCGAGACAGGAATATAGAGCTTGCCGTACACCCCCACGAGGTGATCAACCCCTTGGAATCGTGAGGTTTTCTTTTCTGGACTTTTTCCGGAGGCGGCGTCGAGGAGAACCTTCACCGTCACCGTGTGAGTCAGGGGATCCGAACGGGGAGAAATCTCCCTGATGCGCCCGGAGCGCTCTTCTCCGTCAACCTCGAAGCGAACTGGAAGACCGATCTTCAGGAACCCGACATTGGCGTCGGGAATGTGGGCCACGACTTCGAGACGCGAGGAGTCGATCACGGAGAGGAGCGGCATCCCGATATGGACGACATCCCCCCTATGCACGGCCCGGTGGGCAACCCGACCGGCAAAGGGCGCGAGGACCCGGGTCCATGACAGCTGGGCAGAGGCCCCTTTCTCTTCGGCTGTCGCCACGTCAAGCGCCTGCTTGGCCCGGTCCCATTCGGAGCGGGAAGCGCTTCCGTCACGAAAGAGATGGTCAATCCGTGCAAAGTTTGTCCGGGCGTAAGCCAGCGCCGCCTGGGCCCGGGAAAGATGCGAGGCGTAGGTTTGTCCGGACAGGACGATCAGAATTTGCCCTTTTGCGACTTTCTCTCCGAGGTGGACCGGAATTCGTTCCACCTGCCCCTCCACCCGAGCGGTCAGGTCGGCTTCATGAATCCCCCGGACGACGCCGGCGACAGAGATCTCCCGGGTGTTTCCGGAGGCTTCGGGAGAGATGACCCGGACGGCCAAGGGTGGCGCGCTCGGAGGGGAGGTGGCCTTTTCTCCGCGAGAACACCCTCCCAGGGTGAAAATCCCCAGAAGGAATACGCCTCCCATGATTCCAACCACGGAGCCGGGAGCCACCCGGCCACTCAGACAAGACATTGCCCTCTCACCTCTTTTCATCATATCGACATTCATTCCCGGCCGAATACGGACCAGCCTCCACGAACACTCCCCCTCTCTTCCGTCAGGGACTCCGGAAGACTGGATCTTTCTCGGACAAGGCTCCGACGGCCTTCTTGAGGGCCAGGACCGCCTCCACGAATCGGGTCCGGTCGCTGAGAAGACGTAGGCGGGCCCGCCGATAGGCGACATCGGAGCGGAGCATGTCGGCGAAACGGACGAGGCCCACGCGGTAGCGCTCGTGGACTATCCGGCGCTCTTCGGACTCCTCCTCCAGCCGTCCCTGGTCCACCTTCAGGGCGCCGAACAGGGTTTCGCTTTCGGCCCATGCAGCCCGGACATCATAGATGAGCGCGTTTCGCCGGTCTTCTTTCCGGTATTCGGCCTCAAGCAAAGAGAGAGAGGCCCGCTGGCGCTTTTCCTTGTCGGACATTCCGTTGAAGAGGTTCCACTGGACCTGACCGATCACCGTGTAGTCCTGCTTGCCCCAGGCCAGAGTGGGATTGTATTCGTTGTAGAGCCCTTGGGCGCTCACCTGAGGGAAAAATCCGGCCAGGGCCCCACTTGCCATTTCACGGCGGGCCGAAATTTCCTTTTCCAGTGCCAGGTAGTCCGGGCGATCGGAGAGGGCCTGGCCGACAAGGGCCTCGACGCCCCTCTCTCCCAAGCTCTGATAGGCAGTCTCGGCCCGGCCGAGAAGCTCCGGATCCCGTATGAGAGTCCCTGAATTCGTCTTCTGTCCCATCAGCCTCGCCAGACGGATCCTCGCCAGAGTCACATCCTTCTGGGCCTGGAGAAGACGGACTTCGAGGTGCTTCTCATGGACCCCCGCCGCGAGATATTCGGCGCGAACGCTCTTACCAGCCGCGACATTGTCCCGCGCGATCTTCTCCTCCTCCCGGGCCGCCCGGACCATCTCGTTCAGAACCGAAACCCGATCTGAGGCGAGCAGAACGTCCAGAAAGGCGCGCGAAGTCTGCTCGACCAGCATCTGCTCCTTCCAGCGAACCATCTCATGGCGTGCGGCGCTCTGCCGGTTGGCCGCCCGGAGCCCGTGAAAGCGTCCTCCCCCGGAAAAGATCGTCTCGGAGAGCTGGGCCTGAAAGCCGAATGTCTGGGTGTTGGCCGGATTATTCAGGGCGTTCAGGTTTGAAAACTGGGTCGATGTGACCAGGGCTTCGTTCAGAAGGATTCCGAAGGATGTCAGAGGATTGTTGGTCGAAATGAAACTTTCCCCTACCGCCAGAGTCGGCAGGTAGGTTCCGACAGCCTGCACGCTGCGGGTTTTCTTGGCCTCTTCGTCGAGACGGGCCGCCCGGAGATCCGGATTGCCGTCAATGGCGGCTCGAACCGCTTCCGATAGGGTCAAGGCATGGACCGGCCCGGCAACAAGGGAAAAAACCGCCGCAAAGACGACGGCCGGACTTTTGAGGGGAGGGATCTTCATCGGCAGAATATCTCCTTCATCATGGAAAAGAACTGGGGAATTCTCGGATCCGCCAGACGGTAGAAGACCTGATGGCCCGACCGTCTGTCCGCAAGGATCCCCTTATCGCGCAAAATTGCCAGATGCTGGGAGAGGTTGGACTGGGATACACCCAGCTCCTCGGCCAGAACCCCCACACTCTGCTCCCCTTCGGTCAGGATTTCAAGAAGATGGATCCGGACCGGATGACCCAGGACCCGGAGACACCGGGCTCCTATCGTGACCTTTTTATCCATGGTCTTATCTACATTCTTCATAATATTATGATATTGGAATATTAACAACGGAGTCAATACCTCCGAAAGAAATTCATTTTAAAAATGAAAAATGAGGAAAGAATTGGAAAAAAAGATCGTATGAGGGAATGTGAACGACAAGAATAAGGGGAATGTTCTCCTTGGCTCGGGACTGGGATAGGCTGATTCTGCGATTTCTGATTCAGGGAACATGTCCATTCCCCGACCTGTGAACGGACGCTCTCCCTCGGGGGCCAGCGTCCATCGTTTCCCGATCCTTCTCACCCTGAAAAGCGAGGTCTGCCCCCTTGGATCAGTGATCGGGGTCACAGAAGCGTAGGTCCCCGGAATCCTAGAATTTCTTAAAAAAATCGGGATCCGCGCCAAAAATGCTTGACCCCTTTTCCTCACCCCTCTAGAATGAAAGCGCTCCTCCGCAGTCGGGTGAAAGCAAATCTCCTTCGTCGCTCATTATCCGGAAAGGAATTCCTCCGCGTGGCACAGGTCAAAAAAGGTTTTGGTCTTCTTCTTTTTCTTATTTTTGCCGGGGCGGTTCTCGGCTCCGTCCTGACCGTCATCTTCAACGCTTTTCTTCCCTCCGGCCCCA
The DNA here is from genome assembly GCA_021820445.1 of Nitrospirota bacterium. Classification (GTDB taxonomy): domain Bacteria; phylum Nitrospirota; class Leptospirillia; order Leptospirillales; family Leptospirillaceae; genus UBA4572. Next base: position 9,400 of record JAKADN010000018.1, read on the forward strand.
TCGCCACACTCTTTCTCTCCCGAGTCTCCTTCGGAATCAGCAACCCAGTCACACTCCATCTGGTCTTGCTGGACCTGGCCTTCGGACTGAGCTTTCACATCAACCTTTTAAACATCCTCGGGATCTTTCTGGGCTACTACATCTACCGGAACTCCTGAATCTCGGCGTGTCAGTCCCTCTTCTTGCGACGTCCTCCGCCGCGGGGGGACTTGAGCACGATCCCTTCGCCTGTCGGCCTCTCTCCCCTGGCCCGCAACAAATCCCGATAGTGGGCCGCCATCTCAAAATCCAGGGCCTCCGCCGCCGCAACCATCCGCTTTCTGATCTCGCCCTCCGGAAGTGAATCCTCCGGACCGGCCTCATCCCCTTCCCCGGCGACGGGGACGGTGACGTAATCGCTTTCCGAAACATGATAGAGGGCCTCCGGGATGTTCTTCTGAATTCCCCGCGGCACGATCCCGTTTTGTTCGTTGAATGCAATCTGAATTGCCCGTCTCCTGCGCGTCTCGTCGATGGCTTCCTGCATGGAACCCGTGACGGAATCGCCGTAGAAGATCACCCGTCCCCTGAGATTCCTGGCCGCCCGACCGGCCGTCTGGATGAGGGAGCGCCGCGAGCGGAGGAATCCCTCCTTGTCGGCATCCAGAATCGCCACGAGAGAGACTTCGGGGAGGTCGAGTCCCTCCCGAAGCAGGTTGATCCCGACCAGGACGTCAAATTCCCCCCTCCTCAGATCCCGGATGATCTCCATACGCTCAAGAGTGTCGATCTCGGAATGGAGATACCGGACCCTGACTCCCCGATCGTCAAGATACTCGGTCAGATTTTCCGCCATACGCTTGGTGAGCGTCGTCACAAGGACCCGGTCTCCCTGGGCTACGGTCCGACGAACCTCTCCCAGAAGATGATCCACCTGATGGAGCGCCGGCACAACCTCGATCTCCGGATCGAGAAGCCCCGTGGGACGGATGACCTGCTCGGCGGTCACCCCTCCGGAGGCCCCAAGCTCGTAGGGCCCGGGGGTTGCCGACACGAAGAGGGCCTGATGCATGATCTTCTCGAACTCGGGAAAGGTGAGCGGCCGGTTGTCGAAGGCCGACGGCAGCCGGAATCCGTACTCGACCAGACTTTTTTTCCGGGAGTGGTCCCCGTGGTACATGCCCCCCACCTGGGGGATCGCCACATGGCTTTCGTCGATGACAAGAAGAAAATCCGGCGGAAAATAGTCGAAAAGGGTCGGAGGAGGCTCCCCGGGAGCCCGCCCCGACAGATGGCGGGAGTAGTTTTCGATCCCGTGACAGAACCCCACCTCCCGGATCATCTCGAGATCGAACAGGGTCCGCTGCTCGATGCGCTGGGCCTCGACGAGCTGGTTGTTCCTCCGGAAATAGGCAATGCGCTCCGTCAGCTCTTCCTCGATGCCGGCCAGTGCTCCCTCGAGCTTGTCCGGGGGCAGGACATAATGAGTCCCCGGATAGATGATCATTGACGGGATCTGGGTCAGTTCATGACCGGTCAACGGGTCGATTTCACGGATCTTTTCTATGGTGTCTCCCCAGAACTCGACCCGTACGGCCCGGTCCTCGTAGGAGGCGGGGAAGATGTCGACCACGTCGCCCTTCACCCGGAAGGTTCCTCGGTGAAAGTCGATCTCGTTCCGCTGGTACTGGATCTCGACGAGGCGCTCGAGAAGACGGTTTCGGCGGATCTCCATCCCTCGCTCGAGGTAGAGGTGCATCTTGAGATAGGAGTCTGGGGAACCGAGGCCGTAGATGCAGGAGACGGAGGCCACCACGATGGTGTCGAGCCGTTCGAGGAGGGCCGTCGTCGCACTGTGGCGCATCCGGTCGATCAGGTCGTTGACGGCCGAATCCTTTTCGATATAGGTGTCTGTGGCCGGCAGGTAGGCTTCGGGCTGGTAGTAGTCGTAGTAGCTGACGAAGTACTCCACCCGGTTCTTCGGAAAAAACTCCCGGAACTCGCGATAGAGCTGGGCGGCGAGGGTCTTGTTGGGGGCCAGGACCAGAGCGGGCTTGCCGGAATTCGCAATGACGTTGGCCATGGTGAAGGTCTTTCCCGAACCCGTCACTCCGAGAAGCGTCTGGCGGGGCTTTCCGGCCCTGACGCCCTCGGACAGGATCCCGATGGCCCGAGCCTGGTCTCCGCAGGGAGCATAGTCGGAGACCAGCTCGAAGGTGCCGCTTCTGACCGGTACGGGAATCTCCCCTGCCCTGTCTGGCCCCTTCATGAGCGTCCCGGCCCATACAGGAGGACCAGGACCCCCATCCCGATAACCCCAGCCCCCACGAGATCCCATCGGTCGGGACGAAAGCCGTCGACCTTCATGGCGAACAGGAGGGATATCACGACAAAGACACCCCCGTAGGCGGCATAGGCCCGTCCAAAGGGAAGAGGTTCGAGAGCCGCCACCACCCCATAGAGCGCGAGGCCCGCCATCCCAAGAATCCCCACTCCCAGAGGTGAACGATCCTTGATCCAGACCCAGACTCCATAGCCTCCGCCCACCTCAAGGATCCCGGAAAGAATCATGATGAGAAGGATCTTCAAGCGGAGCTCCTTTTGGAAATTCTTCTCGACCGGACGTTCATCTTGACTCCATTTGCCGATTCATTCAGATTCAGAATATCCGGTAAAACTGGAGAAGACCCTGAAGGAGCGCTCATGACCATCGATCCCGTATGCAAGACTGTCATTACTCACCACCACTCCGCCGCCGCAATAAGGATCTACGACGGCCATCTCTACTATTTCGACAGTCTGGACTGCCGCGACACCTTCGACAAGGACCCCGAGCGGTACAGGGCGAATGCCCTTGGCCGAACCCTGACGGTGGGAGTCATGGGCTCGGCGTCCGGGGAGCTGTCCCCCGAACAGATTCGACTGGCGAGGGAACTGGGCCGTTCGATCGCCCAGAGAAAGTTCGGCCTCATCACGGGTGCCTGCCCGGGCCTTCCATGGGAAACCTGCGCCGGCTTCAGGGAAGTTGGAGGATTCTCCGTCGGGATTTCACCGGCCCTTTCCGAAGAGGAGCATCTTCACAGATACCACTCCCCGAACGATCTCTACGACATGATCATCTTCACCGGCTCCGGACTCATGGGCCGCGAGGTCATCAACATCCGCTCCAGCGATTTCGTCATCATCATCGGTGGACATTCCGGAACGCTTGGGGAGTTTTCCATCGCGTACGACGAAGGGAAGCTCATCGGGGTCGTCGAAGGCAGCGGCGGCATCACCCAGATTCTCGAAGACATCGTCAAGGTCGTCGCCAAGCCCACCGGAAGCACCGTCCTGAGAGACGGGGATCCAAGCCGGCTCCTGGCCCGGATGATCGACTTTTACACCCAAAAGCACTACCAGCGTCCCTCGGTCTTCATGGGATAGGGCAAAACCGGCGACAGGAAATCGAAACAGAACCCTTCCCTCGAGAGGTCCGGCGAACGTGTTGCCGAAGGACTAAAAAGGCCTCTGAGAAAACAGAAGACATCCCCCCTATTTTTTTCGCCCCTGAAAAAAACGTCCGAAATTTTCCTGCTGCTCCCGGTAGATCTCCCCGTTAGACCGGATGGTTTCAAGGGCCTGTGCCACGGCGCGTCGTGCGGCCGGAACCGGATGCTCCTTGAAAAACTCTTCCACCAGCGTCTCCTCTTCTTGCCGTTTGAACTCGTCGGAAATTCCTCGAACCAGCCGGTTCAAGGCAAACCCTCCCGATTCGTAGCGGCGATAGAGCTCCTCCCAGTGAGCGGCGACGAAGTCGAAGGTCTTTCGGCGGCCCAGCGGGTTCTTCGCCAGAAATCCGATCACAGAAACGGCATCCTGGACCCTGACGAGCGGCGACAGGACCAGATCCAGAGCCCGGTCGAAAAGGCCCGCATCCGGGGTCCGGGCCAGTGAATAGAGCAGCTTGTTTTTCTCTTCCTGGTCATCGGTCCGGGAGGCCATCTCCACGACCGCATCGAAGGCGGAGGAGCCTCCGGCCGTGATCGCCCCCTGAAAGACGGCGAAACGCAGATCGGCCGGGAGGGATCCCGGCTCTTTCCGGTACTGTTCGAACTTCCGGACCGACTCCCCGAGAATCCCTTCGTCCCGGAACCTGACGAGAAGTCCCAGGAGGGTCGCCCGGAGAAGCCGGTCCTGATGGGGCTCCCCTTCTGCAGGAGAGAATCCGAGCCTTTCGAATGAGGGCCGGACAAGGGCTGCGCCCCACCGGAGAAATTCCGGATGTTTGTCCTCGCCCGCCCAGAGTCCATCGATTGTCAGGAGGTTTCCCGCCATGTCCGACCAGACAGCATAGGAGTGTTCGTTCTTCATCTGCTCGAGCAGGCCCAGATAGTCGGCGATGGGTGCCAGCCCGGTCCGGACGAAAGCAAAAAGATCATTCTCGAGCGCCAGTCTGTCCAGGACCGGGAGGCGGTTCTCCTTGAGCCCTTTCACCAGACCTTCCTGAAGCCCCCCTTCGTAACGGACCCGGAAATATCCCGTCTGACCAGCATTGATGTTGACGGAGGTGCAGCCTGGATCCGTGAGTGAAAGACTCGTCTCGCGGGTCGAGAAGAGTTGCCGGACGGGGTCCCGCCCTTCCTCCGAGACTTGGAGCATCAGGGGCCAGACAGAGGCATCGGGGCCCTTCTCCCGGGCCATCCGGTCCCCCTTTCTTATCAGAAACGGGTGCTGGGTGATCCGGATTACGGTCCCTTCCCGGCGAACGTCCACCCAGGGATATCCGGGGGTCCGTGTCCAAACGGAAAGAACCTTGCCGACCCCCCCTACCGACTCAAAGTAAGGATCCGAAAAACTCCGCCAGAGATCGCCAGTGGTGGCGTTTCCATAAGCGAACTTCTTGAAGTAGGCGGCCAGGGAGCGCCGGAATGTCTCCGGCCCAAGCGCCGATTCAAGCATCCGGAGGAGCGACCCTCCCTTTGTGTAGGAGATGGCATCGAAGATTTCGTTAATCTCTCCCGGGTCCCGGACCGGGACTTCGATGGGATGGGTCTGGACCAGGGCGTCCATCTCCAGGGCCTCGTTCCTGTCCTCGCTCTGGAAAAGCTCCCACATTCCCCATTCCGGGAAGAGGGCGTCGACCGCCTTCACTTCCATCCACGAGGCAAACCCTTCGTTCAGCCACAGGTCGTCCCACCAGGCCATGGTCACGAGATCGCCAAACCACTGATGGGCCATCTCGTGGGCGACCACAATGGCCACCCTCTGAAGATTGCGGGCGGAGGCCCCAGAAGAAGGCGCCAGAAGGGCCGTCTCCCGGAAGGTCATCGCCCCCCAGTTTTCCATCGCCCCGGCCGCGAAGTCGGGAATCGCGATCAGGTCGAGCTTCGGGAGGGGGTACGGAGTGCCGAAGTAGTCGTTGTACCAAGGGAGAAGGCGCACGGCCACGTCGAGAGCGAACTGCCCGTCGGAGGCGCGACCCAGCGGGGTATAAACCGCGATCTCGACACCGGCCGAAACGGCCGAGACCCTGTCCCAGCGCCCCACCGAAAGGTGGAGGAGATAGGTGGACATGCGGGGCGTGCGGCGAAAGACGACCCGGTCGAAGCCTGGCTCCTCGGGCTCACGGGATTCGACCGGCATGTTGGAGAGAGCCGTCATGTTCTCCGGAACAACCACCGAAACCGAGAATGTCGCCTTCATCCGGGGTTCGTCGAAGCAGGGGAAAGCCCGGCGGGCGTCGGTCGCCTCGAACTGGGTGGTACCCATGACCAGGGGCTTCCCGTCGGAATCCTTGCCAGTACATCGGTAGAATCCGGCGAGGAGATCGTCCACTTCCCGCGAAAAGTCGAGCGACAGGACGACCGTCTTTCCCTGTTCGAAAAGACGAGTTCCAGAAAGGATCGCCCTTTCCTCCTGCGGGAGGAGCTTCACCGTCAGGGGGAAATCGACCCCTTCATACCGGGCCGTCGCCCGGGTGATCACCAGGTCCCGGGCATTCAGGACAAACTCGATGATGTTCCGATGAATCTCTAGCGAAATGTCCACATGACCTGAAAGAGTCCTGAAGCCGGATTCGGTCCGGAGATGAAGATCGTAATGGCGTGGAAGAAGATCGTCGGGAAGCTGGTAGAGGCTTTCGGGGTCCATGGCATCCTGTTCGTCGAAGGAGGGGAGAGTCAGAGAATCATCTTCAGGTACTGCTCGATCGTTGCCTTCGGGTGGGCTCCCACCAGGCGGTTCACCTCGTTTCCGCCCTTGTAGAAAAGGAGGGTCGGGATGCTCGAGACCCGCAACTCACGCGCCGTGTAGGGGTTTTCGTCGACATTCATCTTGGCCGCACGGAGCCGGCCGTGGTATTTTTCCGCGAGTTCCTCGATAATGGGACCGACTGTCCGACAGGGCCCGCACCAGGGAGCCCAGAGATCGAGGAGGACCGGGAGGGGCGAGGCCAGGACAGATTCCGGAAAGTCTGCATCGGAGACCTCGATCGGACCGGATGAGGCCGACGGCATGAGCGGAGCCCCGCACTTGCCGCACCTGGCTGTCTCGAGCCCCCGGACGGGATCGATTCTGTTGGCCACGCCGCAGACGGGGCAGAGAACGGTTTTTCGGGTTTCGCTCACAGGAACCTCCCTTCGCAGGACCATCGATGAAAACACCGCTTTCCCTTATCATCATACCGTTGGGCCGATGGGCCCGGCAAGTCTGGCGCCCCCAGGCGGCCCTTCTTGTCGGGGCTCTTCTGTGTCTTCCCGCCCCTCCCGTGGCCGAGGGTTGGCCCCGAAGTGAATGGAACGCGTCGCGATCCCATTCACGGGGAGAATGTCCGTCTCCTCCCCGGAGATCCTTCCCCCTTGGATTCCTGGGGGAACACTACTCTCCTGAGGAAAATCTCGAGGCGATCGATGTGGGTATGATCGATCACGCCCGCCGGAAGATTGACATCGCCATGTACGCCTTCACCGACCGACGAATTGCGGATGCCCTGATCCGCGCGGCGGACCGAGGCGTGCGCATCCGTCTCTACCGGGACAGGACACAAGTCAGGGACCGGGGAGACAAGACCCGCCGCCTTCTCTCCTCTTCCTCCCACGCCAACATCACCGTTCTCGTCAAACACAACTCCTTCCGGAACATCATGCATCTCAAGGCCTATCTGATCGATGGAACCTATCTCCGGACCGGTTCGGCCAACTGGTCTCCACCCGGTGAGGGGGCCCTCTGCCGGCGCGGACGAAGGACACACTGGAACCAGCAGGACAACAACCTCTTCATTACCCGAGATCCCCATGAGGTCCGCCATTTCGAGAAGACTTTCGACCGGATCTTCTCCCGAAGCGGATCGCGTCACGGAAATCGACCCTGGAATCCCGCCATGGGACGGCCACGACACAAGAGGAGGGATTGACCACCCCCCTCAACTCCCTCCCCTTTTCCTCCGAAAAGAATGGTGGAGTCCGTCTTTCAGGATGCCGGGGAGGGCCTTATGCAGGAAAAGGAACATTGGTCGGGAGACGTGGTTTTTTCCAAGGGAATCTCCTTTTGCCTCCTCTGCGTCTTTTTTATCCTTTTTCTTTCGACAGAAATCGCCCGTGCGGATGATGATTTCAGCTGCGACAGCCTGACCTCGGTCACACCCCAGGAAGGGACGGTCTGGAGCTGGTTTGAACATCCGTGCCCCCCTCAACCGGGAGAAGAGTCACCCGCGATTCTCCCAGGGGTGGGGGTGACCCTTCAGGGATTCTGGATTCCGACCACCCTTTACAACCCTACGGGAACACCCGTCTCACCCTCCCTTCCCCTCATCAACAGCTCTGTCGAAAACGGTTACGGAGGGGGGATCGAGATCACGGGATGGCTAGCGGCCAATCTGGCCGTCCGGTTTCAGGCCGACCTGTGGACCTTTCCTCCCCAGACAGGAGCGTCCGCCTTCACCATGCTGCCGATTCTTCTCGGCTTCGAAGTGAAGGTTCTCGGGAATAGCCGGATCTATCTCTATCTTGCAGGCGATGGAGGAGTGGCCCTGAACGGTCAGGATGTTGCGAATGCCTTCGTCGGAACAGGAACAAGCCCTTACGCACAGGCCTCGGTGGGACTCAACGTCTACGCCTTCCAGGTCGAGGCGGGATACGGGGTTCTTCTGTCCCCCGCCTTGACTGGGTCCGCCAAGGCTCCAGGAGGAAGCTCGAATCCGTTCTTCATTGTTCCCCTAACGATCGGCTTCCATCTCTGATGAAGAATCGGTCGGGGGGGGGACGAAGAGGGCCTTTCCGGGGGAGAATCGTTCACAGAAACACGATGGAGGTCTTTCCTCCGGACCGAACGGCCTCAAACGGAAGGGAGCGGTCAAAGGTAACCAACTGGCCTTGATGACGGACCGCCAGAGCCACCAGATAGATGTCCGTCAATTGTCCGGAATGCTGGAGTCTGGAGGGATCGATGATCGCATCATCGAGCAGGCTCAGATCATCCGGCCAGAAATCATGAAAAGGCGTGGAACAGGCTTCGGCAAGACGCTCCCTGACCGCCGGCACAGGCAAAAAATTGGGGTAGGACGGATTGGACATGACCCGGAGGCATCCGTTCTGGGTCAGGGGACAGGAGGCCCATCCCCTGCCCCCGTGGCGTGCAAACCAGCGGACGGTCGAGGCATGGTGCATATGGTCGCTGTCGAGCAGTGCAATGAGAACGTTGACATCCAGAAGAAACCGCTTCACTCGCCCTCTTCATTTTTGAGGCGGTCGATCATCTCGTTTGTTACAAGTCCTCCCCGGGAGGGGAAGGCCCGAAATCCGAAAGTATTTTCGGGCTGCTCGCCGGCCACCCTGTCGGGAATCGCCGTCAGCGCCTTGCGGGCAAGGCCGGACATAACCTTTCCGATGGTCTTTTTCTGACGGCGGGCGATTTCCCGCGCCGCCTCCAACACATCGTTGTCGATCTCCAGTGTGGTTCGCATGACCTCGATCATGATGCATCACGCATCAGATGTCAAGAATCACCGGGAGTCATGGCACAAAACATTATTTAGAATAACATTCATGAGATTTCAGTGTACCCCGGGACTTTCTTCATAAGGTCCTTTCCGAAGAATCCCCAGAACCCCGCCACCGCGATCACACCTCCCAGAATCTGGCCGAAGGAGAGAGGGCGGTGCAGGAACAGGGCCGTCCCCACGGCTGCGACGATGGGTTGGCCGTTGGTCCAGAGGCCGGCCCGGGCGGGCCCGATGTCGGCAATCGCCAGATTCCAGAGAAAGTAACAGATGAACAGGGCCACGACGATCGAATAGAGCAGGGATAAAAGGACGAGGGTGGCGTGGGGCCCGGTGGGAGGCAGAATCCAGGAAGGGTGGAGAGGGACCAGGAGAAGTCCTCCAAGAAGGATCGGGACAAGGGTCACCTGGAGGGTGCCGACCCGGGACAGAAGGGATCGGGCCATAAGGGTCGAGAGGGTGAAGAAAAGGAGGGAGAAGAAGGCCATCAGGAGCCCCAGGGCCCGGTGGTCGTGAAGGCTTTTTCCCGCCGGCTCCCCCCGGACCACCAGAAAGATCCCAGCGCCGATCAGGATCATCATTCCCCATTGGAAGGCCGAAAAGGACTCATGGCCCCGCGCGTGGCTGTAAAGGGCCACTAAGACCGGTCCAAGGGAGAGGATCAGGACCAGCGGGACAGGATCGAGGATGGAGGCGGCTTTGAGAAAAACCCACTGGTAACCCACGATCCCGACAAGTGAGAGAAGAAGCAGCCGGCCCCAGTTGGCCGGAGAAATGCCCCGCAGGAAGGGGTGGAAAAAGGCCAGGAGAAGAACCACGCTGCCTGCCCAGCCGAACCGGAGAAAAAGGTAGCGCTCCGGGTCGATGATCCGGAGGGGACGGTAGAGGACGACGTAATGGAACCCCCACAGGAGAACGAGAATCCAGGCGGCCAGCGTTCCCCTTTTCCTGCGGCCGGAGAAGGAGGTGCCGCCAGTGGTCGTCTCCATCCGGGGTGATTACCTACCGGACGGGGGACTGAAGCAGGGTCACGATCCGGAGGAATGTTCCCCAGAACTTTCCTTCAAGGGGTCCCGCCTTCTTCTCGATTTCTCCGAAGGCCTCCATGTCGACGAAAGGCTCCGAAAGGAGGTCGTCCACCGACCGGTCGGAGACCGTTTTTTCAGCTGCCAGGCTCCACAGCCAATTGCGGGCCTTGTGATAGCGGCGGGCCAAAGTTTCGCGGGCAGGGCCGGAGAGGGATCCCTCCATGACCCGTTGCCACCGGATGGAAAGCATCCGGTCCGCAAACATGAGGGCGGAAGAGACGGAGACATCGGCCGAGGGTAGAGCCGACCTGTTCCTCTGGCGAAGCATCTCGATTTGAGGGGCCGTCAGAACGGCCTGCAACTCCTTGAGCGACGATAGGAACTGCATGGCCTCCTTCCCTTCGACTTCACCAATCCGGGCGTTCAGAGCGTGGAGGCGTTTTTCCGGAACCCGTTTCCCGACCAGGAGAGCTTCGAAGAGCTGGACCAGACGCAGGTCTGTGGCGTCACTCCGGATCAGCTCCGGCCGGACCTTTCCGAGAATCTCACGAAACCTCTTCCGCTGGTCCTCCGAGACGGCCAGGCCGGTCTTCTGGCTTTCCCAGAGGGCGACGTGGTTCACGAGAATCTGCATGAACCGGTTCCCCGGGGTCACCGCCATCGGGGGAGACTGCCCGCCGACGAAGGAAGGAGTCTGGGCGGGAATGACGACCCGGTTCAGGGAGTCGTCGACGGCATATCCTCCCAGCGAGGGAGCGGTTATCGGTCCCTTCTTGACCTCGGCCGCATGAACCGGAAAGGATGCCATAAGGACGAGAAGGAATCCCCCACACAGTCCCAGCGTCCCTCTCGAGATGTCGATCCGTCGCACGTCCATTCCCCTCCTTTCTTGAGCCCGTCTTTACAGGTCTTGTGATATGATTCTTCTTGATCCCGATACTGTACCATACTCAAACGTCTTAGACATCCCACACACCAAGGCAGGTCACGCATCGATGGACAAACCCTCCCGTCTCTCCGACTCCGAACGCTATTATGCCCAGGTCCCTGTCTGGGAACCCCGCCTCCGTCTCTGGCATTGGGGAAACCTTCTTCTTATTCTGCTCCTGATCCTGACCTATCTGCTCTTCGACTGGCACCGCGAGCTTGGCCTTCCGAAACCCACCTATGTCCTGACTGAAAAGATTCATGCCTACATCGGATACGTCTTCGCGCTCCTCGTCCTGGCTCGACTTCATCTGGCCTTCCATGGACAGTCATTTTCGCGCTGGGCAGATCTCGATCCCCGCCACGAAGGAAAAGGGTTTCTGGCTGTCATGAAGGAGGAGATCGCCCTTCATCTGCGCCCCAGAACCGACTCCAAGGGGCTGCCGCTCCCTGACCCCGATCCGGGCCACAACCGTCTGGGGCGATTCCTCTATCTTCCCCTCTTCGTCGTTCTTCTTCCGCTTCAGGCCCTCACCGGAATTCTCTGGGCCTCCCTCAAGTGGGGTTTCTATCCCCTTCCCTTTCTCCACGCCCTTTCCCCCGCGATCGGAAAACCCCTGAAGGAGGTCGTCTCGAACATCCACGCCGCCGGCTTCTATGCGATCCTGGGATTCCTGGCGCTTCATCTGGGAGGGCTGGTCAAGTACGAACTGACCTTCGGAAGCGATCTCTTCTCATCCATGATCCACGGACGAAAGATCCTCACCCGTGAGGCTGCGGAGAACTACGAAGAAATCGCAAAGGACCGGATAGCCGAACCATAAGACTCGAATCCGGGAACCACAAGGTGCGGGAGTGATAGCCCCACATCCCTACCAACAGCCGAACCGTGACGCACTCAAGGCCCTGATGAACGATCTCGTCGCCGCCCCTTCCATTCGACGAATCATCGGCAAGGGCCTCTGGGCCGTTCCATCTCGCCCCTGAAGACGGACCCGTTATGACCCCGCCAACAGCATCATCGCCTTCCCCACGATCGTCTTCTGTATTGGCTTTTGATCAAAAGCGAAGAGGGTTTTCATGGGTAAACTGGCCTATCCAACGAAGATCGGGACAATGGTCTCTGGGAAGAAGGGATCCGAAGGACCCATTGGGAGGGGACATTTCTGAGATAGGGATGAGCGAAGGCAAAGGAAAGCAGAACTCTGATAGTTTCTATGGCCTTGTCGACAATCGAGAAAGCATGAAGGATCTGACGTTTTCGCAGTCGGTTCTCCCCGCCTGAAACGCAAGAAGGGGCCCGAAGGCCCCATTCCCCAATCTCCATATTTACGTCCGTCTTGCGGACCTGGTCGCGGTTGCGTCAGGAACGGCTAGAGCGCCGCCTCCCCCTTCTCCCCCGTCCGGATCCTGACGGCTCCGAGGATATCGGAGACAAAGATCTTTCCGTCCCCGATCGCCCCCCGGCCGGCCGCCTTCTGGATCGCCTCCACAACCCGGTTTTCATCCGGATCGGTGACGACGATCTCGATCTTCACCTTGGGAATGAAGTCCACCTGGAATTCGTTCCCGCGGTACTGTTCCGTATGGCCCTTCTGGCGCCCGTATCCCTTGACCTCGGACACCGTCATCCCGAAGACGCCCAGGGCGGTCACCGCTTCCTTGACGCCTTCAAGGCGATACGGCTTGATGATCGCTTCGATCTTTTTCATCGAGACTCCTTTCTGGTTGTCGCGATCCCGATCCGTCTCTAGGGCCGGGTCGTTTGGCTGAGCGCATGGGCCGATTCAATCCGTGAGGACGAGGCTCCCTCCGCGGAAGTTCCCAGAGGGGCCGTTCCTCCGAAAGAGGGGTTGAAAACTTCCGGATATCCCCACATCTTGTGTTCGCTGATATCGAGTCCCTGAAGCTCTTCCTTCTCGGACACGCGGATACCGACCGTGACCTTGAGAGCGTAAAGGACGAGGAAGCTCATGATGAAGACGTAGGCAAAAGACGCCGACACCCCTTCGATCTGAACGATGAGCTGGTGAAAGCCTCCCCCGTACAGAAGGCCGGGTCCGCCCACCCCGAGGAGCTTCGCCCGGTCGGGGGTCGCGAAGAGTCCGTTGGCCAAGGTTCCCCAGACTCCGGCAAAACCGTGAACAGCCACGGCTCCGACAGGGTCGTCGATCCGAAGGCGGTCGACGAGGAGCACTCCGACGACTGCGATGATACCAGCAACAGCCCCGACCACGATAGAGGCCCAGGGATCAACGAAGGCACAGGTGGCGGTGATGGCGACAAGAGCCGCGATCGCGCCGTTGGCGATCATACTCATGTCGGGGGTTCCGAGAAGCTTCCAGGCCATGAACATTGCGGCAAGAGATCCGGCAGCGGCCGCCAAATTGGTGGTCATCGCCACATAGGCGAAGTATCCGACCGACGGCGTGGTCGCCATCATGGTGGAACCGGGGTTGAATCCGAACCATCCGAGCCAGAGGATCAGAGTTCCCAGAACCACGAAGGGAATATTGTGACCGACAATGGCATTGGACTTACCGTCCTTCGTGTACTTCCCGATACGGGGCCCGAGGAGAATGGCTCCTGCCAGCGCCGCGGAGGCACCCTGCAGATGGACGACGGTGGAACCGGCGAAGTCCTGCATTCCCAGGGTCGAAAGCCATCCGCCACCCCAGATCCAGTGGCCGACCACCGGGTAGATCGCGGCAGAGAAGACGACGCCAAAGACGAGATAGACGATGAACTTCGTCCGTTCGGCCATCCCGCCCCAGACGATGGCGAGACTCACCGCGCAGAAGACCACCTCAAAGAGGTACTTCGCGGCGAGAGGAATATCCGAAAAGGAGAGGGAGGAAAAGACCGTGTTGATGTCCTTGTCGGAGACGGCCAGACCCCATCCCGAAGTCCCGAAAATGGCATTGCCGGTCCCGAAACAGACGGCGAATCCCACCGCCCAGAAGACGAGCGAGGCGATGGAGAAGATCACGATGTTCTTGACGGCGATGTGACCGGCGCTCTTGGCCCGGGTCAGCCCCGCCTCAAGGAATGCGAAGCCAGCCTGCATGAACATGACCAGGACCGCGGCAACTACCGTCCAGATCGTGTCGGCCGCGATGGCGGCGGGTGTCGGACCGGCCGCGGCCTGGGCCACGCCGGGTATGAGCAGGAAGGGAAGGGCCGACAGAAGCCTTTTTCCTGAATCTCCGAATCGTTTCATGATAAACGCTCCTCAAGGGAAGGTTGATAAAGGGGGCCGGCCGGATGCCGGCCCCTGCGGGGAATTCCCCCGTTTGCTAGAAGGTGTAGATGAGTTCGAGATCCACGGTGTCCTGGGAATAGAGGGCCGGACCCCGGTTTGCCGAACTGTAGGAGCTGTTGTTGAAGAGCGCGTTGTTCGAGTTGTCGTGGCGGTACTCGATCCGGCTGATCACGTTCGGCATGAAGTTCCACTGGAAATCCACCGTCTCGTCGTTGATCGCCGTCCCCGGAAGTCCCGTCATGAAGCCGTTGGGATCGTAGTAGACCTCGTAGCGGGCCACCAGATCCATCGTGTCGTTGATGTCGTAGCGCACGAAGTTCTCGCTCGAGTACCACGTGGCATTTCCAATCGGCATCCCCGTCGACGGGCTGATCTGCCCCTCCGCCTGCCAGCCGTAGGAGTCGTCGGTCACCAGCGTGAAGTGGGCGAACGGCCCCACCTCCACCACGAAGGCCCCGTAGTTGCGCCAGGTCGGCGTGTTTGCATTGTTGTTGGTGTACTGAGCCTGGGCCCCTGTTGAAATACCTGCCAGGAAGAGCGGATCGAAGTACATGTTCCGCACCTGGGGTCCCAGATACCCCGAGAAGTTGATGTTGAGCCAGCTCACGGGATTGGCCACCAGTCCCAGCTCGATGTCCTGGAAGTAGCTCCCCTCGTTCGACTGGAAGTTCGAGTTCCACCCGTTATTCACTCCCAGGTAGAGGTTCGTCGTGGCGTTCGGCGCGTAGTGCACCCGCACCCCCGTCTGGGTATAGGGTCCCAGAAAGAAGGTGTACCCGTCCGAGATCATCCAGTTGCCGGTGGGCTGGATCACCTCGAAGCCCGCCAGCGTCTGGAACTGCCCCGTGAAGACCTCGAGCTCCTTGTTGGTATCCGGCACCAGCACGTTGATGTAGGCCTCTTCCATCCAGAACGAGGAGTAGGGCATCCCCGCTGCGTTGGGGGCTTCAAGCGTCGTTCCATTGCTTCCGAAAGCATGCCCCCCGCCCAGGGCTCCGTAGTAGCCCGGAGAGAAGTTCTGGGCCGAGGCGTAGGCCCCCGGACCGAAGTCCGCCCGGAGCACGAATCCCACCCCGTCGTCGTCGGGACGCCAGAGCTTGAGCTGGGCCATGTTGATGTTGAAGGAGTTGGCCCCGTAGTCGTAGGCCCGGAAGTCGGTGGTCTCGGCCGATGTGGGATTGTACTGGCCGTAGACGTCGATGAAGCCCTTCATATGGATGTTCATGGAGGGAATCACCAGGTCGGACGGCGCGGCCGGGGTGGCGGCCGGAGTCGCCGCCGCAGGGGCTGTTGCTGACGAAGATCCGGCGGGTATTGATCCCGCTGGCGCGGTTGAAGAGGCGGCCGGGGCGGAGGAATCCGCCCAGGCGACGCCCGTTCGGGCAAGGGTGATTTCCGTCCCCCCGATCAAGAGGAGCGAAAGGATGGAGGCCAGAAGGGTCTTGCCAAGCCGCAGTGAACCTGTCTGTCGGATCATCGAGGAACCTTTCTCATTGGTTAGAACGGACCCTCCCTGCCTGAGGCTCATTGTGGCCCATGAGAAGACAGGGCGAGGACCGTCATTGTTTTTTGGGGGGGAAGGAGATCAGGGCCTCAGGGCATCGAGCGCGAGATTGAGCGTGAGCACATTGACATGCTTTGCCCCCAGAAGACCGAACTGGGGACCCTCGACATGGGCCATGACAAGGCTCCTGACCCGGGCCGGGGGAAGATGCCGGGCCCCGGCCACCCGGTTCACCTGAAGGAGGGCGTTGGCCAGGCTGATGTCCGGGTCGAGACCCGATCCCGACGCGGTGACGGCATCCACCGGAACGGGTTCGGCGGGGGAAAGAGCGTTCTCCTTCCGGTAGGCCTCTGCGGCCGCCGTCACCGCCTTGATCTGGGCTCCGTTCGACGGCGCGAGGTTCGAGGCCGACGAAAAGGCGGCATCATAGGGAACCGACCCCGAACCGGTGGGGTCCGGGGTGGCCGACGGCCGGGGATGGAAATACACGGGCTTCGAAAAAGGCTGTCCGATGAGGGAGGAGCCGATCACCACCCCGTTTTTAGTGATCAGAGAACCGTCGGCCCGATGCGGGAACAAAAGATGGGCCGCGCCATCCACCGCCAAAGGGTAAACAAAACCCGTGACAATCAAGAGAAGCAGTGTCGCCCGAAGCGACGGAAACAGACTTTTCATGGCACCCTTTCTCGAAAAGCGAGGGGCTCCGGGATCGATCGGTCCCGGGCTCCGATATACCCATGGCCAATGGCCGGCCGGGCTAGAAGGACAGTCCTTTCATGAGGGACAGCTGCTCCAGGATCGGTCCCAGCATCAGCCCGGGGAAAAAGGTCAGAAGCCCCACCAGCAGCATGAATCCCACGAGAAGCGCGACAAAGAGCGGGGTATCGGTGGGAAGCGTTCCGGCCGTGACGGGATGGATCCGTTTCCGGGCCAGCGCGCCGGCCATGGCGAGAAGCGGCAGGAGGGGCAGGTACCGGGACAGGAGCATTTCAATTCCGATCGAATCGGCATAGAACGGGGTCGACGCGTTTAAGCCGGCCATCGCCGAGCCGTTGTTCGCATTGCCGGACGAATAGGCGTACAGGACCTCCTCGAAGCCGTGGGGGCCCGGGTTGTCCATCGAACTCGTGCCAAAGGAGGCCGTCACCCCGACTGAGGTCAGGAGAAGGACCGTGAAGGGGGTCACGATCAGGGACAGGGCCGCGAGTTTGATCTCCCTGGCCTCGAGCTTTTTTCCCAGAAATTCCGGTGTGCGGCCGACCATGAGACCGGCGATGAAGATGGCCAGAATCGCCTCTTTGAGGAGTCCGGCGAAGCCGACTCCTTTCCCGCCGGGTTCCTCGTTCAGCCACATGTGCGAGAAATAGACCATGAGGGCCAGCGGGTTCATGCTGTCCATCGCGGCATCCACGGCCCCGGTGGTGGCGGCCATGGTCGTGTTTGAAAAGAAGCTCGTCTGGGTGATCCCCAGCCGCGTCTCCTTTCCTTCGGTGTTTCCTCCGTCCTGCAGGGGCGAGGTCGTCTGGGCAATTCCTGCGGGAGCCAGAAGGGGATTCGGGCCTTTTTCGGAGATCTCGACCGCTCCGAGGCCCAGGGCGTAGAGAATCATGATCGTGGCGAAAAGAGCCCAGCCCTGGCGGGAACGGCCGGTGAGCCGCCCGAAGAGAAACGGCAAAGAGGCCGTGAAGGTGAGCATTCCCAGAAGCTCCAGGGTATTGGTGAGCGGGGTCGGATTTTCATAGGGATGGGCCCCGTTGGCATTGTAAAAGCCGCCCCCGTTCGTGCCCAGGTTCTTGACCGCCTCGAGGGAGGCCACCGGGCCCAGGATCAGGGTCTGGCTCCCGCCTTCGAGGGAATGGGCCACGACCGTGGTCGACAGGGTCTGGGGAACCCCCTGCCACACGAGAAGCAGCGCCATCGCAAAACAGGCCGGAAGAAAGGCCCGGACGAAAAATCGGAAGAAGTCGTCCCAGTAGTTTCCGACATGGGCTGTCCCGGAGCGGGCAAATCCCCGGAGGATCGCCACCAGGGCGGCCATGCCGGTATTGGCCCCCACGAACATCAGGAAGGTGATGGGAACCATCTGGGAAAAATTCGAGAGCTGAGCCTCTCCGACGTAGGCCTGCCAGTTGGTGTTGGTCACGAAGGAGGCGGCGGTGTTGAAGGTGACCTCCGGACTCATGGCCGCAATGTGTCGGGGGTTCACGGGAAGTCTTCCCTGGGCCCAGAGCAGGGAATATCCCGCTGCAAAGAAGAGCGCATTCGAAAAAAGCAGCGCTCCGGCATACTCCCGCCAGTCCATCGGCTTGTCCGGGTCGACGCCGATCAGCCGGTGGATCCACCGCTCCGGAGCGATCCGGGGGCCTGTAAAGACCCAGGCCAGATAGTGGCCCACCACGGGGGCCCCCCCTCCGATCAAGAGGGAAATCAGGATCAGTTGCATCCAGTCCAATACCGTCATCTCACAGGTTCTCCGCGTTCATAAAGGTCCAGAAAAGGTAGATGGTCAGGAATCCCGAAAGGATTCCCAGAGCGATCCAGAGTGCCATAGGTCCTCCTATACCCGGGACAGGGCCACAAGATAGAGCCCGAAGAGTCCGAAGATCCCCAGGCCCAGGATCAGATGAAGCGTCATCATGAACAGCTCCTTTCGCTCAGGAGTGAATCCGTCACCCCATACGGGTGAAAATCGCCACCAGCCCCATGTCGATCAGCTTGATCCCGACAAAAGGGGCCAGGATTCCCCCGACGCCATAGATCAGGAGATTTCTCCGCAGCAGGGCCGAAGCCCCGATGGGCCGGTAGGCCACGCCCTTCAATGCCAGGGGAATCAGGGCGGGGATGATCAGGGCGTTGAAGATGATGGCCGAGGCGACTGCCGTTTCGGGGGTGGCGAGCTTCATGACGTTCAGCACTCCCAGGGCCGGAAAATTCACGATGAAAATGGCCGGGAGGATGGCGAAATACTTGGCCACGTCATTGGCCACCGAAAAGGTCGTGAGGGCTCCGCGCGTGATCAGAAGCTGCTTTCCGATCTCCACCACCGCGATGATCTTGGTCGGATCCGAATCGAGGTCGACCATGTTCCCCGCCTCCTTGGCGGCCTGGGTTCCCGAGTTCATGGCCAGGGCCACGTCGGCCTGAGCCAAAGACGGCGCGTCGTTGGTCCCGTCTCCGCTCATGGCGACCAGCCGGCCCTTGTCCTGCTCCTTTTTGATCAGCGCCATCTTGTCTTCGGGCTTGGCCTGGGCGAAAAAGTCGTCGATCCCCGCCTCCCGGGCGATCGCCCCGGCGGTCAGGGGATTGTCGCCGGTTACCATGACCGTCTCGACGCCCATGGCCCGAAGCCGTTTGAAACGTTCCGCAAGCCCCGGCTTGATGACGTCTTTCAGGTGGATCACACCCAGGACGCGCTTGTCGCAAACGACGACCAGCGGCGTTCCCCCGGACTGGGCGATTCCCGTCACGGTCTTTCGGACGTCTTCGGGAAGGGGGTGGCCGACGAAGGATTCGATGGCATCGTCCGAGCCCTTCCGGAAGGATCCCTCGCTCGAATCGGCGCCGCTCATGCGGGTCTGGGGGGTAAACGGAACCGGTGTGACCCCGGATACCGGGGAGTGATCGTCCAGAAGCGTTTCCGCCAGCGCCAGCACGCTTTTGCCTTCCGGGGTCTGATCCCCGAAGGAGGCCAGCCGGGCGGCCCGGGCGAGCTCTTCGCGGGAGACGCCTGCGGCCGGAAGAAGCTGGACCGCCTGCCGATTTCCGAAGGTGATGGTCCCGGTCTTGTCCAGAAGCAGGAGATCGATGTCGCCGGCCACCTCCACGGCCTTTCCGGATTTGGCGATGACATTGGCGTCGAAGGCCCGCTTGATGCCGGCGATTCCGATGGCGGGCAGAAGCCCCGCGATCGTCGTGGGAATGAGACAGACCAGAAGGGCGATCAGCACCGTCGGACTGACCGGCGTCTTGAAATAGGACGAAAAGGCCGGAAGGGTGGCCACCACGACCAGAAAAATCAGAGAGAGCCCGATCAGGAGAATCGAGAGGGCGATTTCGTTGGGGGACTTTTTCCGCTTGGCCCCTTCGACCAGAGCGATCATCCGGTCGAGAAAGGTCTCCCCCGGATTGGCCGAGACGGCCACGCGGAGCTCTCCCGCCAAAACCCGGGTCCCGCCGGTCACACCGGACCTGTCTCCTCCGGCCTCGCGGATCACCGGAGCCGATTCCCCGGTCATGGCGGATTCGTCGATGCTCGCCGCTCCGTCTAAAATCTCCCCGTCGGTGGGGACCGTGTCCCCGGGAGACAAGAGAAACTGGTCCCATTTCTTGAGCTCGGTGCTCCGGATGAGCCGGACCTCGTCACCGACCACGAGTTTCGCCATGGTGTCGGACCGCGTCGCACGGAGGCTTTCGGCCTGGGCCTTTCCCTGGAGTTCCGCCAGGGCCTCGGCGAAGTTGGCGAAGAGGATGGTCGCCCACAGCCAGAAGGAAATCAGACCCGTAAAGACGGCTTCTCCCGAATGCCTCACGAGAAAATCCAGGGTGAAGAGCGTCGTCAGGACACTCCCCACCCATACGAGGAACATGACCGGATTGCGCCACAGCGTGACCGGATTCAGCATGAGGACGGATTTTTTGAGGGCAGCGGGCCCCAGGGCCGAAAACCGTGTCTTTTCTCTTTTCATGCAAGGCTCTCCTCTCGGATGACGACTGTTACGGACACTTCGAGTTATACCCGGGCCCCGGGGCCCGTCACAATTGGCCGGATGGTGGTCCGGCACTGGCCAACCGGCCAATAGGATGTGGCCTGGAGGCCCTGTATGATAGGGTCGCTGACAAAAGGTCTTGGGCATGGAAGGAGGTCTCTTGGAGGATGAATCGGATAAGGTTCCCCCGCATGGACTGGGACGAGGACGTCTCCGGATCTATCTCGGATGGGCTCCCGGGGTCGGAAAAACACGTCGGGCCCTTCTCGATCTGCGCGCCCTGACCGCTCAGGGGGTCGATGCGGTGATCGGGTGGCTGGAAGAGAAGCCCCGCCCCGATCTCGCAAAGATCGCCCATGGAATCGAGCGGATCCCGCCCCGCATGGCCCTTCGGGGCGGGATTTCTGTCGCCGACCTGGATTGGGACGCCCTCAAAAGCCGTCACCCGGCGACCGTTCTGATCGACGAACTGGCCCGGGAGCCGGAACGGCCCGGGAGGCGCCCCCGTTGGCAGGAAGTGGACGGGCTTCTCGATCAGGGCATCAGCGTCATGACCACCCTGAACGGACTTCACATCTCGGAGCTTTCGCTTCCGGCCTCCCAGATCCTGGGCCAACCCGTCCGGATCACCGTTCCCTCGGACTTTGTCAGAAGAGCCGACGAACTGATCTTTGTGGACCTTCCTCCCGCCGAACTGGCCACACGCATCCGGTCCGGCCAGATCTTTCCTGGAGGCGATGCCGCCCGTGATTCAAAAGCCTTCACGACGGCCAACCTGGTCCGTCTCCGGGAATTGACGCTCCAGTTCCTGGCAAAAGTCCTCGACGCCGACCTCATCCGTCAGGGGGGAGAAAAAGGACTCTTCGAACGGATCACCGTGCTGGTCTCGGCCAACCCCGAGACCTTCCGGACCCTCCTCGAGGCCGGAAGCTCCCTCGCCCGGCGTCTGGGGGGGGAGCTCCTGGTTCTCCACATCGAGAAGATCCCCTTCTGGGGGCGACGTTTTTCAAAAGCTCCGGCGCTTCCGGAGGGTCTCGGGGCCGCAGTCCGGGAGGCCGGAGGAAAGCTCTCCGTCCTCCGGACACGCCAGGTGGCCTGGACCCTCTGGCGCTTCATTGAACGGACACAGACGACACGTCTTGTTCTGGGACATGCCGGCGGAGCCACCCCCTGGCGGCGCTCCCTCGTCCGGGCGGTTCTCCGGTATTTCCGGAGAATCGATGTCGAGATCACCCTCATTCCGACCCTTCACCCCCTCCCACCGGAGGTCGTCTCCCGGGACACAGATCCTCTCCCGGACCAACCCCGTCTTCCCGCTGCCGGGCGGGGGCATTTCACGCTTTTTCTGGGGGCGGCGGCCGGCATCGGAAAGACCTACCGGATGCTCCAGGAGGCCCGGGAGCGGCAGAAAGAGGGATGGAACGTCGCCATCGGCTATCTCGAAACCCACGGCCGCAATGAGACGGAG
>JAKADN010000003.1 GCA_021820445.1 Nitrospirota bacterium
TACTGGCTCATGACCATCGGGTTCATCATCTTCTGGACCTCGCTCACGGCGGCCGGCCTCATCCAGGCGGCGGCCAAGGTCTACGAGATCCCCTACGTGGCGTCCGTCCAGGCCGCCCACCCCTACATGGTGGCCCGGGCCTGGGGCGGCTTCATGATCATCGCCGGACAATGGATCTTCCTCTACAACATCTATCGGGTGGCAACCTCCCGATCTTCCGAGCCTCTTGCCGTACCGGAAAAGGTGACTGCGTAGGCCATACGACAGTCTGCCCTGTCCTCGAAAATCACCGGATCATGGGGATCCGGTGATGAATGGGATTCCGAACTGGAAGCCGGAATCCCCCCTCTCGTCCCAGGGACGATGCCCCGGCATCGTCCCTTTACCATCAAAAAATAAAAGAAAAATGAGACGGACATAGACGAATGATCCATGGGATTCCCTCAAGAAAGGGGCACTCCTGAAACTGGCCTTACGATCCCCCGCTATTCCCAGGGTATTTTATCGTCCTGTCTGCCTCCCGAATTTCTTCCGATCATGAGGAATACATCCTTTGCTCTTTAGAAGCGGATCCTGACAAGGCAGAAAAGAGGACCTTTTACTAGAAGGGTTCTTGATTTCAAATCCTGCGTCAATTTCGTCTGCCATATCAGAGGGTCTTTATGAAAAAACTCATCAGAAAAACGGGTATTGTGGTCGTCATGATGCTCATCCTCAACATTGGAACGGGAAGCTGGCTGCAGTACCAGCTCACACGCGGGATCGAGTCCGAAGCCTCTCTCCAATCCGTGGCAATGGACCTCGCCCTCATGATGGCCTCCGAGTCCCGCATGGAGCGATCCATGAGCAAACTCGTGGAAAATACCAGTGCCAACTTCAGCGCGGACCAGGCCATTGTCATCCAGATGAAGGCCCTCTCCCACGTCCAGATGGTTCGTCTAAAGATTGATGCAAAAAAAGCCTGGGGAACTTTGGCACCCCTGAAGGATCTTGTACGGGACCGGAACGAAGCGCATTCCACATCGCTTCAGATCGTAAACCTGGTCAAAAACCACCATGAAAACCTTGGACCGAGGCTGTGGACAAAAATAGCGCATCCGGCCTTTTCCCATTACGTCATCGAAACCCGCCTCCTGTTTGCCCACATGACCCGGCAGATCCAGAAGATCGAGAAAAACATCCTCCGAATGCGAACGATCCAGACATGGGTCCAGATCGTGACGCTCATGGCGTGGGCGATCGTGCTCTTTTGGGATTTCAAGGCCCTGTCGAAGATGGCCCGGCGGCTGGGGACGGCCGCCGAAACCGTCCTTCTCGCATCGAATCGTGACCTGACCAGACTTTCGAAGATTGACGGACCGGACGAGGCTGGCTTGGTGGGCCGGGGCATTGACCGCCTGATTGAGGAGCTTTCCGGGGTGACCGGTGATCTGAACAGGCAAGCCCAGACAATTTCCCAAGAGACCGACCAGCTCTCCCGGGTTCTTTCGGCGGTCTCCGAGGGATTTCGCGAGGCCGTCAATACTCTGGCCGATGTCCGGGGAAAGGCCCAGGTTTTGGCAGAGGAAGCCCGACGGGAGAACGAGCTGGCGCTCGAAATGGGAAAAGCCTCGAAGCAGGCCGTCGGTGAAACAGAGCATGGATCGAAGACGGTTCGAAGCGTCCTCGAGTCCGTCCGTACATCCTCCGAGGAAATAACCAGCCTTGCAAATCGTATTGCCGGTCTCGAAGAGGCAAGCCAGAATGTTGGCACCATCGCCGGCTCCATCACGGCTATCGCGACCCAGACAAACCTCCTCGCACTGAATGCCGCGATCGAAGCGGCCCGGGCCGGGGAGCAGGGGCGGGGATTTGCCGTCGTGGCGGAGGAGGTCCGGAAGCTTGCCCAAACGACTTCAAAAGCCACCGAGGAAATCAGCGCCGCCCTCGCGGATATTCAGACGTCCATCGCCGAAACAGTCTCGGACATCCGCAAGGAAGCCTCCGCGCTGGCGGATTGCGGAGCCAAGGCGGGCCAGGCCGAAAAGGTCCTCGATACCCTGGCCGGAATGGTCCGGACCACTGGGCACAACGTCGATATCATCGTGGGAGAAACGGAGGGGCAGAAGAAGTCCTCCGAGCGGATACTGGAAGCCGTGAATGCTCTTTCGGGGATCATGGAAGCCAGGGGAAAAGATATTTCGTCTGCCGTACCGGCTGTCGAGTGCCTCAGGGAAATTGTCCGGTCCCTTTCGGCCCTGACGTCTTCCTTCCGGACCGAAACAGAAAGCAATCCTCTCTGAGAAGGGGAGGCTCTTGAAAGGAGAAGGTGAAGCCCTTGAAGGTCGGAGCGATTAAACTGCCGGTTCAGGAACTCCGACTTCCCATGCTTCAAGATCATAGGCATGGGTTTTTACGATCCGACAATCCACGATATCTCCCGGACGGCCTTGTCCCGAAAGGATCAGGACCTCTCCATCAATTCCGTCGGGGGCCATTCCCATGATCCGTCCGGCAAGAACCAGATCCGACTGTTCGGAGAGGCCTTCGATCAATACCGGCAAGGTTTTTCCTTCAAGGATCCGATTCTTCTCCTGGGCGATGGTCGCGCACAGCGACATCAGATCCTTTCTCCGGCGCATACGGGTCCTGTGGGGGACCTGTCCCGGAAGGTCGTAGGAGGGCGTCCCCTCTTCCCTTGAAAAGGCAAAAACCCCGACATGGTCGAAGCGGGCCCACTCGGCAAAGCGAAGCAGGGTTTCAAACTCCTTCTCCCCTTCACCGGGGAAGCCCACGATAAAGGTGGTTCTCAGGACAATTTCCGGAACGGCGTTCCGGATGCGGTCGACCAGCCTTTTCATGAAATCGAGGCTTCCAGGCCTTTTCATAGCCCCCAGGATTCCTTCGTCGACATGCTGCAGAGGGATGTCGAGATAAGGCAGGATGCTCCGGGATTCCCGGATCGTCCGCAAAAGAGACTCCGTAACCAGCGTCGGATACGCATACAGGAGGCGAACCCAGGGAACGCCTCCCTCCGTGTCGATCCTTTCGAGGAGAGCGGACAGGCCATCGGTCTGACCCAGGTCATGGCCATACCGTGTCAGGTCCTGGGCAATAAGGGTGATCTCCTTTACCCCGCGAGAGGAAAGGTGCCGCACCTCGGCCAGGATTTCCTCCGGTGGGCGGCTGACCTGCCCTCCCCGGGCGAGGGGAATCGAACAGAAGGTGCAAGGATGATCGCAGCCTTCCGAAACCTTGACATAGGCCCTGTGGGGAGGAGTCAAACGCGACTCTGCCAGCGGAAAAGTCAGACGGGGGCGAACTGAGGGGGCAATCCCACCCACCTCGTCAAGAATTTCGCCGAGCCGTCCCTCATCGAAGGTGGTCAGCGCCAAATCCATTTCGGGAATGAGATCCCCCATCTGGTCCCGGTATCGGGAGACCAGGCAACCCGCCCCGACCAGATATTTTGCCTTCCCTTCCTCTTTGTACCGGGAAAGCTCCAGGATGGTATCGACCGATTCTTTCCGGGCGTCGGTCACGAAACTGCAGGTGTTCACGAGGAGGATTTCCGCTGCCTCCAGATCGGGCACCACGGTATACCCCCGACCGGAAAGATCGCTGATCATGCGTTCGGTATCGGCGGCGTTTTTCGGACACCCGAGGCTGACGATTCCGACCGTCTTTTCCTTCCACTGAATCTTTTTTTTCACGTTCCGATCACCCGCAGCAATCAATTTCTCCCGGCTTCCGCATTAGGAAGGGGAAATCCAACATGGTACAATGGGAAGCGAATGTAGCCACTTCCTGACAATTTTCTCAAGGACCAATAATTTATGAAAAATCTGTTGATCGTGATGGCGATCGTCATCACCATTGCCATCGCCTATTCCATGGGAAAAAAAGAAAACGGATCCCAAGTCAATGACCTCAAATCCCAGATGGACAACCTCAAGCTGCAACTGAACGAGCAGGGAAAGAACTTCAGCCAGTCCTACCAGAGACTCCATCGCTCCCTGGATCTCCATATGGCGGAAACGAGCATCGAAGCGGCGGTTCACGATACGCTCGACCAGAATTTCGGACAGGCCCGAATCGCCGTTGACTCCGCAAAAAAGTTTCTCAAGGGAGCCCCGGGAAACCGGATTTCCCCGGCAGAAATTACGTCGCTGTCCCAAACACTCGACCAGGCCTCAGAAAAGCTGAACCATCTCGACAAGGATGCCATCAAGGGACTCAACGACGCCGATCAGAAAATCCGGTCCCTCATCCTCAAAAACTCACAATAGGATTTCCTGAAGATTACCGGGTGCTCTGGATTCTTTTGAAGAATCCCTGATAAGGGATCTCCGGATTGTTCATGACAACGATCTGCACGAGTTCCCACCCTTCCTCACCCAGGAAATTAAGCTGGTTCTCAATCTGCTCCCGACTGATGGGTGCAACGCGATATTCCCAGATCATTGCCATCGTCAGCTCTCTTTCGAGGAAGCACCTTCAGCGGGAGGAGACAGCCGTCGTCTCTTGTTGGCAACCCTCCGGACAATCCGCTTGAGACGCCGGAGCTCTGAGTCAGCCTTCCGGTTCTCGGACGAAACTTCCGATTTCTTTTTCTGAAGCATTTCCTTTGTAAGAGTCAGCCTTTTTCCCAGCTTTTCAATTTTTGCTTCCGACATTCTTCATCCTTTTCGATTAATGGTTAAAACGTTTAGTCCACCTCAACGATGAAGGCACTCCCGAGGTTCGCCTTCACCTCCCGGGCAACTGAACGGGCCCTTTGCGGATCCGTAAAATGGCCGACCTGCACGCGAAAAATCGGCTGACCGCCGAAATGCGCCCGTTGTATTCTTATGTGGTCATATCCTCTCAGCTTTTTTCTGTAGCTCAGAGCCTTGTCGTAGCTCGAAAAAGAGGCGACCTGAATCGAGTAATGGCTTTCTGGCCCCGTTCCTCGCCCCCCTGGAACCGAGAGAACGGTCAATTTGACCAGACCCGTTCCGGGACCAATGATTTCAAGGCGGTTGGCGGCCTCCCAGGAGAGGTCGATGATCCGTCCCGAAACAAAGGGACCCCGATCATTGATTAAAACATCGACCGAGCGGCCATTGGCCAAATTGGTCACTCTGACGGTCGAGCCCAATGGAAGGGTGCGATGGGCGGCCGTCAAAGCGTGTTTACGAAAAATCGATCCGCTTGCCGTTCGTTTTCCATAAAATGTTGGGCCATACCAGGAGGCTCGTCCGACCTCCGTCATTCCGACTTTCCCTTCGACAACGGAAAAGTCAGGCTGCCCGAATCGCTCCCTGGAGACGACCTCCCCTCCGGAATGGCCCCATGAGACGGGAGCCCCGGAGGGGGATACGCAGGCGGAGAGTGCGAAAAGAGTAGCGATGGCTCCCGTCCCCGTCAGAAAGGTCGTCCAGCTTCTTTTCCACAAAACGCCCTTTTTCATTCGATCCGTCCCCTCCAGGCGACTTTCCCCTGAGCTGACGAAAATCTGCCCAGATATCGATAATCCCGACAATGCCCAGAATCATGAGGAACATTGGCTGGATCAGGATAAAGACCCCCGATACAAGCCAAAACCATGCCCCCAGACGTCTCTTCCTTACATAGCTTAACAAAACCCCTGCCCCTTGTCCTACATAAAGAACCCCCAGAACCATGACGAGATTGGTTCCTAGTACCCGGATTTCGAAAGAGGGTATCAGGAGCAGTGCCATGGACGCGATCAAGGCAAAAATGACGGGATCGGGAAGAACCCACCGATCGATTCCTAGAACTCCCGAAGAAAGATTCCGGCTTTCAAGAATTCCGACTGTCGTGGCCCATACAGTCACGGCTGTCAGGAGTGCGAGACTCGACAAGACACCGGGAAGAAGGGCAATGAAGGCTCGGTATATGAGGGGTTCGAGGCCCAAAACCCGGGCCTGATCCGAGGGGGTCAGGGTTGTTTGGGAATTCTTTATGGCCGCATTCATCACGACATCGAGTGCCCCGTGAATCGTCTGGGCGAACCCGGTCCAGATCTGTCCATGGGTTTTCATGTACAAGAAAAGACCGATTCCCCCGAGGAAAAAAAGGATCTGGAAGGAGGTCGAGAAAAGCATCGGAAGGATACGCACCTGTCGACGCAACAGTTCTGCTGTCAGGAGAGCCGGAAGGCCACACCATCCGATATAGATCAGAACCTGAAGGCCCGGCATGGGATTATGAAGAAGCGATCCCAATAGAAAGATCAGCCCTCCTGACGTGATCATGGCGCCAGTGCCCAGAAGCTGGGCCGGGAACTGAATCTGGGCCAGCACGAGAGGAACACCGGAAAACATGGCGACAAGAATGCCGACCCGGGGAAGGGCTAGCAGGGAGAGATAGAGTGCCGTTGAAAAAGACACCGTCGACAGGAAAACTCCGACGGGAAAGGGAGTGTTCAGCTCAGCTTTCCTCGGCAAAGGCAAGAAATGCAACATTTCTGGCCTGCTTGATCGCCTTAGAGACCGCCCTCTGATGATGGGAGCAGGTTCCAGTCAGTCTTCGGGGAAGAATTTTTCCCCTCTCGGTCAGGTAGGAGTGGAGCGTGACCTGATCCTTGAAGTCGATAAGAAGATCTTCTGTGCAAAAACGGCATACTTTCTTTCTCTGGAAAGAGCGAGCCTGACCTGCCATGCGTGTATTTCCTTTCATTTGAGCTGAATGCTGTTAATATTCTTCATGATAATCACATTAAAAAGGGATGTCTGATTCTCCCTGTCCCATGAGCAGATCCGCACCAGGATCCGGATAGGATTCCTGACGGTGTGTCATATCGGAGCCGGAGCCCGATGAACGCTTGGGCGGGCCCACAAAGGTCAAAGTCTGGATGATGACCTCGATCTTCGAACGCTTCTGACCTTCCTGTTCCCAACGGTTTTGCTGAAGACGGCCTTCGATCAGAATCGGCATTCCCTTCCCAAGATATTCCTTGGCAAAATCAGCCTGTTTTCCGAAGGCAACACAATCGATGAAGCTGACATCTTCTTTTTCATCGTTTCCCCTCACGCGATTGTTGATCGCGAGAGTGAAGGTTCCAACGGACATTCCTCCCCCTGTGACCCGCATTTCTGGGTCCCTGGTCAGATTGCCCATAAGAATCACCTTGTTATAACTGCTCAAATGGCCGCTCCTTCAACCGATACCGCACCCTCGGTCGTGGATTCCGCCCCGGCAGGATGTTCGGCATGTCCTTCGGTGGGGGGAACAACGAGTTTTTTCCTTTTTAAAATCATTGACTTAAGCACCCTCTCATCGAGACGGGCATTGCGCTCGAGCTCGAGCTCGTCCGAGGCATTGGGAAGTTCGATATAAAGAATAACATATTCGGCTTTCCGTTCCTTTTTCAGCTCATAAGCCAGCTTTTTCTTGCCAAGCCGCTGGGTGGCATGGACGGTTCCGTTTTTGTCCCCGACGATTTTCTCAAACTTTCCGACCACCGCAGCGGACTCTTCGTCGGAAAGGGTTGGCTTCAACAACAGGACGCATTCATAAAAATTCATTGGAATTCACCTCTCGATTGATCTAGACATGAAAACGGAAATAGACCACATCTCCGTCCTGAATGATGTACTCCTTGCCCTCAAGGCGCAGAAGTCCCTTCTCTTTGACGATTTTTTCAGAACCGAGCCGATCAAGATCCTCATACCTCATCACCTCGGCCCGAATGAACCCGCGCTCGATATCCGAATGGATTTCCGAAGCGGCTCTGGGAGCTGTCGTTCCTTTCAGAACTGGCCAGGCCCGAACTTCCATCTCCCCGGCGGTCAGGAAGGTCACCAGGCCCAAAGACCGGTATCCTTCGAAGGCCAACCGGTCCAGCCCTGAACTTTCCAGACCCAATCCTTCGAGAAAGGCTGCTCTTTCCTGGGGCGGCAGTTCAGCAATTTCGGCTTCCCATTTTGCACAAATAGGAATCAGGGAGGCACCCCTTCCTGCAATCGCCTTTTCAAGCATTTTGACCCTTTCCGAAGGATGCTGGAATTCTCCTTCGGAAACATTCGCGACATACAAGGCAGGTTTGTCTGTCAGGAGGCCCAAGCTTCGCCGAAAGATCTCCAACGACGGCTCCGAAGGGATCTCCCGACCAGGACGCCCTTCCTCAAGGCCCTTCAGGATCGTCGTGAAAAGGGCTCTCTGGGCTTCGGAATCCTTGCCTTCCGACTTCCACTGCTTTTCCAGCTTCGGCAACCGGAGCGTTAGAGAAGACAAGTCCGCCAGGAGGAGTTCCGTTTCGATGACTTCGAGATCCGAGACTGGATTGATTTCACCATGGACATGTGTGATCTCTCCGTCCTGAAACCCTCGGAGAACATGGACGATGAGGTCCACGGACCGTATGTGCCCCAGAAACTGGTTGCCCAAGCCTTCTCCCTGACTCGCACCTTTGACAAGTCCGGCGATATCGACAAATTCCACCGTAGCTGGCGTCACCTTCTTCGGACTGTACAGTTCCGCCAGGCGGTCAAGCCTTTTGTCGGGCACAGGAACGATCCCGGAATGCGGATCGATCGTACAAAAAGGATAATTGGCAACCGGGACGGATGCCGCCGTCAACGCATTGAAAAGCGTCGACTTTCCGACATTCGGAAGCCCCACTATGCCGCAGGAAAGCCCCACAGAATCCCCTTCTTCAATTCCCGTCTCTGGACATCAGCCATTTTTCGGTCAATGCCAAAGCATTCTCGAATAAAAATGGAAGCCGTTCTCTTTCTTCTTTAGAAAACGGGGAAAGGACATATCCGCTGATATCCGCCCCCACATAGGGGGGTCTTCCAATCCCGACCTTGATTCGGGAGATTTCCTTAGAAGCGGCCGAGCTCAGAATCGATTCGACACCACGCTGCCCCCCGGCTCCACCTTTTTCACGAAAACGAACCATTCCGAAAGGGGTGTCAAGGTCATCGTGGAGCAACAACCACCGGGAGAAGTCTCCGGCCCCCTTCATCCGAAGCCAGGGAACCACTTTCCCGCTCAGATTCATGAAGGTCATCGGAAATACGAGCAGGAGGCGACGGTCTCGCCACAAACCCTCTCCAAATTGAAAGTCAGCCTGTTTTTTGTCCAAAGGAATGGCATATTTTTCAGACAAAAAATCAAGAAGCCTCTTTCCGACATTGTGACGGGTTCCCGAATACTCCGGCCCAGGGTTTCCAAGCCCGATGATCACCAAAGGCAAGAAACCACCTCCACACCCTGATCAAGCCAGTGATGAAAAGAGTCGTCGGATCAGGCTTCGGCCTTCGGCGGAATGACATGCACGGCCACGGAATTTCCGTCATCAAGGACTGTGACCCCAGGAGGAAGCGAAATTTCCCTCACATGAAGGGTCTGATTGATATCGAGCCCCGAAACGTCCACCTTGATATGGTCCGGCATCTGGAACGAGAGACATTCGATATGGAGTTCCCTCATCACAAAATCCAGGATCCCGCCTTTTTTAACCCCGGCGGGCGTATCTCCGATCACTTCAAGAGGAACCTTGTTCCGCACCCTCGCCTTTTCTGAAACTTCATAAAAGTCCAGATGGAGAATCGTTCCGGTAATCGGATCCCTTTGGATATCCCGGACGAGAGTCAAGGCCTTATGAACCTCTGGGCCTCCGTGTATTTCGAGATCAAACAGGGCATTCTTTCCAGCATGGGTGTGCAAGGCCTTCTCCACATCCTTCAGGGAAGCCGAAAGAGCCCGTGATTTCCCGCCCCCGTAAACAACCGCCGGGATATGACCGGATCGCCTGAGTGACCGTGCCACACCTTTTCCGTTTTTTTCTCTGAGAGACACTTTCAACTTGCTGTGATCCACACCGACCTCCTTTTTACTCTCCGGAGTTTTTATCAGAAACCCCTGAAAATCTCAGATAAACAATGAACTGACAGAATCGTCTTCGTGAATCCTCCGAATCGCCTCTCCTAGCAGAGGTGCGATGGAATAGACTCGAAGTTTGCGGCAGACCTCGTCCTTCCCACCCATGGGAATGGAGTTTGTCACAATCACCTCATCGATCACCGACTTGTTCAATCGCTCGAGGGCCATTCCGGACAAAACCGGATGCGTGGCAACAGCCACAACCCTTTTGGCCCCGGCATCCATGGCGGCCTGGGCTCCTTGCGTAATAGTCCCCGCCGTATCGATCATGTCGTCGAGGATGACTGCAGTCTTTCCTGAAACATCCCCGATGATGTTCATGACCTGGGACTGATTTGGCCCTTCCCGTCTCTTGTCGATGATGGCAAGGGGAGCCTGAAGTCTTTTGGCGAAGACGCGCGTTCTTTCGACCCCACCCGCATCCGGGGAGAGGAGGACCAGATTTTGCCCGGATATTTTTTTAAGCGGCTCAATCAGGACAGGGGTTCCATGAAGATGGTCCACCGGAATATTGAAAAATCCCTGGAGCTGGCCCGTATGAAGGTCCAACGTCAGGATCCGGGACGCTCCCGCCGTCGTGATCAGATCCGCAACAAGCTTGGCCGTTATCGGAACCCTCGGTTGATCCTTTCTGTCCTGGCGCGCATAGGCATAATAGGGGATCACCGCGGTAATCCGCTGGGCAGAAGCCCTTTTCACCGCGTCAATCATGACGAGAAGCTCCATCAGATGTGTATTGACGGGATGTGAAAGGGACTGGATCAGAAAAACATCATTTCCCCGAACATTCTCATCGATCCTGACACGGACTTCTCCGTCGGAAAACGCCCCGATGGTCGATGCCCCGAGCGAAACCTTAAGGTAAGACACAATTTCCTGGGCCAGCGAAATGTTGGCGTTCCCAGAAAATATCTTTATCTCCCTCACGACCGTATCGATCCTCCTGAGTAAGAACCCTTCAATTTTCGCAAGAAGACCCCACGTCCTCCGAATTGGAAAACATGGCTGCCCCTATAAGGCGAACTGGCTGGGGCGCCAGGATTCGAACCTGGGAATGCGAGATCCAAAATCTCGTGACTTGCCGCTTGTCGACGCCCCAAGGAGTCCGAGTAAATGACACAAAAAAGCTCTCCCTCCTGAAAACTCAAACTCCAGGTACGGGAGGAGCCTGAAGCCCTTCGAAAACGCCGGTCCATCCTCCGAGCGTCATGGCCATTGTATTCGCAATTCCGAGCGCCATCTCTCGTGAATCGAACCGGGCAAAGACGGTTGGGCCGGATCCAGTCATCCGGACATTTCCCGGACGAATTCTGCCCAGAAAATCTATCCCCTCAGCTATTTGAGGACAAAGACCAATGGCTGGTTTCTCCAGGCTATTGACTAAATCACCGGATTTCAAAAGACTACCAATTCTATTAGAACGCTCTTTTTCTGTCAATTCGACAGTCCCCTTGATCTCCAGATCGGCCGGATCGATGGCACGATAGACAGAAGGCGTCGGCAAAGGAACTTCAGGATTCCACAGGAGGACGACAAAAGGCTTCGGCGGTGGAAGTGGTACGAGAATATCGCCC
The DNA here is from genome assembly GCA_021820445.1 of Nitrospirota bacterium. Taxonomy (GTDB): domain Bacteria; phylum Nitrospirota; class Leptospirillia; order Leptospirillales; family Leptospirillaceae; genus UBA4572. The sequence goes on from JAKADN010000003.1 coordinate 11,451, forward strand.
CTCCCCACTCCCATCGCCCGAGGTCCTCCCAGGAAAAAAGGAACATCCGCTCCCAAACTTCGACCGATCTCCCGCATCTCGTCCAGAGACAGCGGGTTTCCCATCAGCCGGTTCCCTCCCCACAAGGCGATTGCCGCATTTGAAGAGCCTCCGCCCAGGCCCGCCCCGACGGGAATCTTCTTGGTGAGATCGGCAGCGAATCCCCCGGAAGGACTCACCCCCTTTCTTCTCACGCTCTCCATCAGAAGAGTCAAGGCCCGGACAACGAGATTTTTCTCCGGATCCCCGTCGACAGGACGTCCGGAAAGCCGAAGGTGAATCCCCGGATCAGAGACTTTCTCAAGAAGGAGTTCATCAAACAGATCGATCATGACCATCTCTGTCAGGAGTTCATGATACCCGTCCTCCCGTCTGCCCACCACCACAAGAGAGAGATTGATCTTGGCAGGGGTTCTCAGGTACAGGGTGTTCGTCGCCATCAGGCCGATACCTCCTTGAGCGGGGACTCATCAGACACATCTTTCAACCAGAACCAGAATTCCCGGGCCGAAGAGGGGACCACAATCGTTTTGACACCCGTGCTGACGGCAATCTCCGTCAAGGCTCCATCATCGATCAGAATCTCCGTCCCGTCCCGGAGACAGATGTCAGGAATGCAAAGAATCGCCTCCTTTGGCAATCGGGCTTCCTTGGCTGCGGCAATGATGTCACGAGCTGAAAGCAGTCCTGCAACGGTCACCGTCTGACCCAGATATCGGTTCTGAACGGGGAGGACCATGAAGTCATCCTTTCTCGCCAGATCTGACTTTCCCCACAACTCTGTCAACTCCTGAAGATAGGGGGAGAACGCCAACCCCGTTGCGAGAACAAACTTTCCGGGAAGAGATCTCCGGACTGACCGCATCCCCTTTTTCCATTGGCGCTGAAAGAGCGGGACCAAACCCACTCCGTTTCCAAGCTGGGGGAGTGATCCGTACCGCGTCAGCGACGGAAAGGATTTTCCTGAAATCACATACCACTCATCTGCCGGAAAGATAAAAGGATCCCCTACCCTCTCGAGTGAAGCCTTTTGCATCGCGGCAAGGGTCCTCAGCATTTTTGCGGCGTATGTCTTCCCGATCAGAGGAAGGTCTGGCAAACCCTTTCTGTGCGCGGTCAAGCCAACCGGAACAACGGCCAGGGACCCGACCCCTGGATAAAGCTCGAGCAGATCCCGCCAGGTCCTGTCCAGAATCTCCATGTCATTGACTCCGGGAGTCAGGACAATCTGCGTATGAAGGGTGATCCCCCCTTCTGAAAGCCTCTTCAGAAGCGGAAGGATGTCCGGGGCTTTTTCGTTCTTGAGGATTTTTCGACGAATCTCAAGAGGAGTGGCATGAACGGAAATATACAGAGGGGACAGCCTTTGCTCCAGGATCCTCTGGTAATCCTTTTCAGTCAGATTGGTAAGGGTAATGAAGTTTCCGTACAAGAAGCTGTACCGATAATCCTCGTCCCGTATGTACAGGGACTTGCGCCCTCCTTCCGGCATCTGGTCCACAAAACAAAATTCACAGTCGTTGGGACAACGGCGAATCGGAGGGGGATCCACGACGATTCCGAGAGAGGTATCGGGATCCTTTTCAATTTCTATGGACCGTATTTCGTTTCCGTTTTTATATTTGATGAGAACGTCAGAGTCGGACTGAAAAAACTCAAGGTCGATTAGATCCCGGAGAACAATGCCATTGATTGCCATCAAGCGGTCTCCAGGCATTATCCCTGCATCCCAGGCGGGACTTTCCGGAATGACTTCCTTGACCAGGAGGCCGAGCGCACTTTTTTCTCCGCTCGAAGGGTCAAGAACTTCGATTGCTTCCATTTTTTTCCTTCTGGACCCAGGAGAGCCCGCGAAAAATGTAATATCCCCCTGACAGGAATGAAAATATCACCGATCCTACCTGCAGGGCTGGGATCAATGCATTGAAGTGAATACCGGAAATATTCATGACAACAAACCCGAGGTAAAAAACCTGGAATCCCGTTGTTGTCTTTCCTAGAGCATGGGGCTCCACCGGAATCGGACTGTCGACAAGCTTCAAAAGAACAACGCCTGATACCAGAAGAATATCCCGCGTTACAAAAACAATGACGACCCAGCGCGGTATGATGCCGTACCACCCGAGGGAGAGTGCCGCGGAGGAGAGAAATACCTTGTCTGCGACAGGGTCCAGAGTTTTTCCGAGCTTTGATCTTTGATTCAGCAGACGGGCCAGGAGTCCGTCCAGACTGTCCGTCAGACCACCGACAAAAAAAACCCAGAAGGCCCAGGTCATATTCTTGTAGGCGACAAGTCCGAAAAAGACTGGAGCCAGGAGAATCCGCAAAACAGAAAGAAAATTCGGAATCGTCAATGGATATCAGTACCCCTTTTGCTCGAGATAGGCAAGCTGATCCCGGATCCAGCGGGAGCTGAAACCCGCTGAAATGGCAAGTCTGGCCGCATGGGCTTCGCCGATGGGATTGTTGTCAGCCCCCATGGCTATCATCCAATCCGTATAAAGCGTTCTGGAACGGACCCCCATGGCAATATAATCCCGGGCTTTCATTTCTGCCTTTTTCCATTCGCCCTTTTGCAGTTCACGAATGACCATGGCATGGGCCATGAATGGCTTCGGCAGCACTTCTCCGACCTTGTGTTTTAAAATATAGCGGCGATACCAGAGGTCGGCTTCGTCTCCTCGGTCAAGCCCGACAAGACAAGCATAAACCTCCCAGCGAAAAGAAGGCTGTGCCGGAGACGAACCATTTCTTTTGTTAAAAATATGAATGATTTTAAAAGCCTGCGAGAAATCTCCCTTGTCGATAGAATCATCGACGAGTTCTCTCCAGAAAAAGCGGTCTTCGGGGTATTGGGAGAGACCTTCGAACAGGATATTCCTTTCCCTGTTCAACTCTCCGGCATCCCTCGCATTCCTCGCCATTTCCAGGAACAGGTCAGAAGAGGCGCGTCGGATCCGGATGGCCTCTTCTCCCACCCTTCTGGCCATTTCAGGTTTGCCAGCGCTCATTTCCAGACGGTACAATGTCGAGTAGAATTCGATCGAATGGGGAGGGCTCGACCCGTTTTTAAAGATGGCCTCCCCTTGGCGGAGGGCGAGATCCACTTTTCCTTCGGCCACAAGTTTCCGTATTTTTTTCGCTGCTCCTTCGGGCCCCGCAACATTTTTTCGGCTGGAAAGAGCCTCGACCCGGCGCATCATCCGGGAGACCCCACGTTTGACAAGCTTTTCGTAGGACGGGGCTTGTCCTTTCATGGAAAAGGTGACGGGAACCGTCACCTCCGGAAATAACGGATCGACAGACCATCGGGTGAGGGTCAGGATTTCCTCGGAGCCGCCTTTTGTTACATCCTTTTGAATGGTGGCGGCAAGGATGAACTTATAATGAAGCTTGCGTGCCACATCCGCATAGCAGGGAATGGATCGGCAGACCGATGCAACCTGTTCTCCCTCCACAGCTCGGAGCTTCGAAGCCAGCCGATGGCCGAAAAGGACCGTCCCCCCCTCTCCCCTGGCATTAAAAAGGTCCCCCAGATAAAGAGAGAGGGAGGACGGGTCTGAGACAAGGGAGTCCGGGTCTTCCAACGGTGCAAGAAGTCCCTGCTGGGAGCGGAATGGATGAGGGCCACCGGAATGGGCGCATCCGGATAGGATGGAAAGCGAAGCGAGGACAATCAAAATCAGGGGGCCAAACCCCCGTTTCCTGATGAAATTGTTCACGTTAATCTAATAGAAAGGAATGTTCCGTTGAAGCCCAAGATCAATTATACCCTCGTCCTGATCGTTGCGATCCTTGTCATCATTTTTGTATCCATCGGGAACAGGATTGCCACCAGCCTTTTCTATCTCAAGGGATTCCACCTCGTCGACACAAACTATGCCGTCATTCCTCCCTCGCAAACCATCGACGGAATCACCTTCACCCTTTCTTATATTCCGAAGGGTTCCCCCTACTACAACTCGCTCCTGAATGCGGAGTTCAACGCCTTTCTTGTCACGGTCAAAAACAACGGATCCGGCTATCTAGATTTTGATCCGATGAACTTTTTCCTTGAAAGGGGACCGAAACAGGTCGAAAGAGCCCTCAGCGTGGATGAAGCCCAGGACAGTGTGTCAAATGGATTCCTGGGATCGGCCAAGCCGATCCGGATAGCCCGCAAACTGATCCGGATGACCTACATTCCCTCAGCCAGGCTTTTCCCGGGATATGAACGAAAAGGAATCCTCTTGTTTCCAAGGTTTGTGCAAAGCCCGAATTCCTTTGTCGTCAAACTCGCCCACATGAATCTGAATGCGCAGTCTTTTCCAGATATCCGGTTTACCCTGACCCGACCTTCCGCTCATTCCCAGGGCGGTGAATCAAAGCCTTAACCTTATCCGGGGCCTTCGTTCAGGCGGACAGGGATCCCCGACTGTCATCCGGTCCCGCCACATCCTTTTTCTTGTCGCCCCAGATGAGCGTCGGGGCCTCGCGTTCATTGATTGTGGCCTCCGAGATGATGACTTCCGAAAGATTCTGAAGGGAAGGAATCTCATACATCAGATCGAGCATGACCTCTTCGAGGATCGCGCGAAGGCCCCGTGCACCCGTTTTCTGGGTAAAGGCCTTGTGAGCGACGGCCTTGAGGGCTCCCTCCGTAAATCTCAGCTTGACTTTTTCGATGGCAAAAAGTTTTTCAAACTGTTTCACGAGAGCATTCTTTGGCTCGGTCAGAATCTGAAGGAATGCGGACTCATCTAAATCTTCCAAGATCGCCATCACCGGGAAACGACCGATGAACTCGGGAATGATCCCATATTTAAGAAGATCGTCCGGACGAGCCTCCATCAAAAGCTTTCCTGAGAGGGTCCGATCCTGAGAGGGTGAGGTTTCGGCCCCGAATCCCATGGTTTTTCTCGCGAGACGTTGGGAAATGATCGAATCGAGCCCGACGAAGGCTCCTCCGCAGATAAAGAGGATATTCGTCGTGTCGACCTGAATGAACTCCTGGTGAGGATGCTTTCGTCCCCCCTGGGGAGGAACGTTCGCCACCGTTCCTTCCACAAGCTTGAGAAGAGCCTGCTGGACCCCTTCACCCGAGACATCTCTCGTGATGGACGGATTCTCGGATTTGCGGCTAATTTTATCGATTTCGTCGATATAAATGATTCCCCATTCAGCCTTCTCCACATCATAGTCGGCCGACTGAAGCAGCTTCAGGATGATGTTCTCGACATCCTCACCCACATATCCCGCTTCTGTCAGGGTTGTGGCGTCGGCGATCGCAAACGGCACATCAAGAATGCGGGCCAGGGTCTGGGCGAGAAGAGTCTTCCCTGTCCCCGTCGGCCCCAGCATGATGATGTTGCCCTTCTGAAGCTCCACATCTTCGGCAATTTTGTTGGCCCGGGCCCGCTTGTAATGGTTGTAGACAGCGACAGAGAGGATCTTTTTGGCCCTGCTTTGACCGATGATGTACTGATCGAGGGCTTTCTTGATTTCGGCTGGCTTCATGAGATTGGGGGCGGATGACCTTTCCTGCTCTTCCTCCCAGGACTCAGAAATTATCGCCGAACACTGCTCGATGCACTCATCGCAAATATAGACACCCGGCCCGGAAATCAGGCGTCGCACGTCCTCGCGGCTCTTTCCGCAGAAGGAGCACGCGACTCCACTATCCCCGACATTGTTTTTATCCTTGCGATCCTTGCCTGCCATAGCATCCTCACTGACATAAGATTCTCGATTAGACAGACCCTGCCTTCTGGTCCGGACGATGGGTGGAGATGACGGAATCGATCAGACCATAGTCCTTCCCTTCCTGCGAAGACATGAAGTAATCACGGTCCGTGTCGACGGCAATCTTCTCAATGGGCTGGCCACAATGTTCGGCAAGCATTCTATTGAGATCTGCCTTGAGCTTAAGAATTTCCCTTGCATGAATCTCGATATCTGTGGCCTGACCCTGGAACCCCCCCATCGGTTGGTGAATCATGATCCGTGCATTGGGGAGGGCAAATCTCTTCCCCTTCGTCCCGGCCGAGAGAAGGAAGGCCCCCATGCTGGCAGCCTGACCGATGCAGATGGTCGAGACATCCGGCTTGATGAATTTAATCGTATCATAGATTGCAAGACCGGCCGTAACGATTCCACCCGGAGAATTGATATAGAGATTGATGTCCTTTGAAGAATCTTCCGATTCGAGAAAGAGCATCTGCGCAATCACCAGATTGGCCACGTTATCATCAATGGCCGTACCGAGAATGATGATCCTGTCCTTGAGAAGCCGGGAGTAAATATCATAGGCTCTCTCTCCCCTGTTCGTCTGTTCGACAACCATCGGTATCAGCATGAGCGACAATCCTTCTTTTTATAGGTCGGCAATCCGGATTCAAAACCATTCATGGGCCTAATCATTTCAATGCGTGTGATCATGATCGTGGTGATGGTCATGCCCTTCGTGGTCGTGATGGGTATGGGACGAATGGTCGTGAGGTTCGGGACGAACTCCGAAATCATTCCAGCCGAGTTTCGAGAGAAGCCCTTCGGGACCAAAAAATTCCTCCCACCCGGAAAATGTCGACTGCCTGAGAATAATTTCCTCCGTGAGCCTTCGGCGGGCCGAGAGAAAGGCCTGCTCGACAAATTCCCTGCGTCTGACCTCGTCATTTCCTGGATTCCCGCTCTGGCGAACGAGCGCCAGATATTCCTGTTCAACACGGCCCATGGCCGGCTGAATGTTCATCTTCTTAGAAAGGGCGTCGAGAATGAACCACCAGAGCGTATCCCGACGGACCTGCTCTTTGTCGATATCGCTCGCGGCCATCCCGGCAGAAACCATGCGCTCAACCTCAAGATCGATCCTGCGCTCCGGAACGGCGATCGGGTTCCGCGACAGGACCTCAAGCACAAGCTCCTCCAGCTTTTTGGTCAGCAATTCCGAAACCTTGCGTTCAAGAATTCTTTTCTCGACCAATCCCTCGAGTGATTCCGACGAGGCCTGGTTCTCCTGACCAGAGGACAAGGCCTTGAGAAGCTCCTCAGGAGTCGCCGGCTCAATCCGCTTGAGACTCTCGATCTTAATCTGGGCGTCTAGAGTTTCAACCCGACCCTTATCCCCCTTTTTTGCACCTGGAATATTGAACGGAAGTCGCTCAGAGAAGGATTCCCCGACCTTGCGTCCGATCAGGGATCGGGTCAGAGACTCTGGATGGGAGGGATCTCCCACATTGATTGTCTGCCTGTTCTCGTAAGGAAGTCCCGTGTCCGGATGAGTGAAGGAAAAGGAAAACGACACCAGATCCCCCTCCTCGATGGGGGCATCCTCGGGAAGGTCTTTCCGGAACTGCGTCCCAGCACGCTTAGACAAGGACGCTGTTTCCTCCTGGATCTCGGACTTGGTCACCGTCGGAGCCGATTCGGGAGTCAAAGAGATTCCTTCGCACACAAAATCATCCGGAATGGCAAAGCATTCAAGGGTTCCGGAAATGGTAATTCCCGCCTTTTCATGCTCGCCGGAGACAGAGAAAGGTTCTGGATCAAGGAAAACAACCGTTCCCGATTCCTGGTTGACGAGGGCATCAATCGCCGCCTGACGCAAGGAATCCGTGACCGATTCATGGATCGACGCCAGAAAGGGGGGACGGGATCGAACATAGGAGGCTGGAACATGCCCCACCCTGTAACCGGGAACTTTCAACGTCTTGACGGTAGAGCGAATTTCCTTTTCAACCTTCGCCCTCACATCCGCGTCGGAGAAGACGACCCGAAATTTACGCTGTGCTCCCTCAAGGGGCTCTATCTGGACATCCATCAGCAGTTTTTCCTTCCTGAAAAATTATTTAGGATAAAACCATCCACCGAACCCGACCCGATAAAATGCAGCCTGTCCGATCCACATTCTTTTTATTGTAATGGATTGGCTTTCCCAAAAAAAGAGTAGTCAGACCTCCCAGATCGCTTAAGCAGATGCGTGGGCTCTCCCATCAGGCGGGAGGGGAATGTCCTCTCTGCCATCCTTCATCCCGCGCCTTTCAGCCCGGGCAATCCAGGTTTGTATGCGATAGAATCAAGCCCAAGGCGTGGACGGCGAGAAGGCTTTCTCCATGCAAGCTACGCACAATATTGACCTCGCGACTCCAAGTGGATAAAGTTATCCCGCCCGAACAAATGTCTTTGGTGATCAACGCAAGACCCTGACGGAGAGCCGAGTGTCACATATCGATATAGAAACTCTTATCGTAGGAGGTGGAATTGCGGGACTGGCCTGCGCAGTCCACCTTAAAGAACACGGCCGATCCGTCCGCCTCGTGGAAAGAAATGACCACCTTGGTGGCGTCATTCGGACCCTCTCGGAAGGCGGCTATCGGATCGAAACCGGTCCCAACAGCCTATTCCTGCGCCCTGAGGATCCACTTCTCGACTACGTTGTAAAGCTCGGACTGGAAAGAGCGGTTGTTCAGGCCGGCCTGACGGGAAAGAGGCGATTCATCCTCAAGGGAGGGAAACCTGTCCCACTCCCGACCTCGATCCTGGAAGCCATTACGACGCCAGCCTTGTCACTGAAAGGGAAACTCAGGCTGCTCCAGGAGCCATTCATCCCTCCCTATGAGCCGAACGACCCCGAAGATCCGACCGAAGAAACCGTCGCTCAATTTGTCTCCCGGCGCTTCGGATCGGACTTTCTCGACTGGATCATCGATCCGTTCGTGAAGGGAGTCTATGCCTCCAGCCCCGAGATTCTTTCCATGGAGGATACCTTTCCACGCCTGACCGCCCTAGAGGACCGCTACGGATCAATTATTCGAGGAGCCCTGGCGATGCAATGGGGACAGAAGCCCCCCTCCTCCCCCTTGACCCGATCTATTTTTTCCTTTTCCGAAGGGATGGGACTCCTTCCAAAAGCCCTCGCCGATCGTCTCGGTACCGATGCAGGAACCAATGCCGAGGTCATCGGATGCACCCGTAACTCAGAAGGATTCAGGACGGCCCTTCTCTTTGACGAAGAAACATACTACCTTCATTCTCGCCATGTTGTTCTTGCAGGAAGCGCAACCCAGACATCGGAGCTTCTGCAGGAGATCAGCCCTGAATCCGAAGGTCCATTATCCGAAATCCCCTATGCCCCGATTGCAGTGGTCTCCATGGGATTCTCCAGGAAAAACGTTTCCCACCCATTGGACGGGTTCGGACTGCTTGTCCCGACGAAGGAGCGGAGAAAGATTCTAGGAATTCTTTTTTCTTCCTCGCTCTTTCCCGGAAGAGCCCCGGAAGGTCAGGTTCTTCTGACGGTATTCGTAGGAGGAATGCCCAACCCGAAACTGGCCTTTGCCTTTGATGAAGACCTGATCGACATCGTCCAAAAAGAGGTGGAGACGATCCTTGGGTCGAAGGGACAGCCGGACTTTCTTCGCATTCAACGGTGGGAGGGAGCGATTCCCCAGTACACGCTCGGCCATCGGACCCGCATCGAAAGGCTCACGGAAACTCTCCCGGAGGGAATTCATCTGGCGGGATCCTATTTGTCGGGGGTCTCCGTTTCCCAAAGTTTTACATCGGGAATCGAAGCGGCACGAAAGATTCTCGCCACGCCTCCACAGCCTTGACCCCCTTACCTTACTCGGGGACACCTGACACCCTGTGAAACTGGCCTGTTTCAAGACAAAAGGCGGACAGAATGCCGGTCCGGTAAGCCCCCGTATCAACCAACGCGATCCCGTCTTTCCAAAATCCGGCTTTACGGACAATGGTATGCCCTGAAACAACAAGTCTGCCATCCCAGGACGGATAGAGATTGGGGGGGCGAAGCTCCAGACACTCATGGCCTCCCTCTCCCCCGGAAATCCTTGTTTCACAAAGGTCGCGATCGCCCAGACTTGTTCCGGGGACGGGGGGAAGGCTGCCATGGACGACAATCGCTTTTTCATCCGACCAGACGAGAGGCCATGAGGAAATCCACTCCTCCATGACCCTGGACTGTCTTTCCCCAATGTCGGCAAAGCAGGAGAGAGTGGCCTCCCCTCCAAAAGCCGGAGTGGTGTACCAGGAGACCCATTCTCCGGACCGGAACCGGAGAAAGGACTCCTCGTGATTTCCCTTGACCGAAAGAAACCACCCCGCCATCGAAGCGTCATGCAGGAAAAGAAGAAGATCGCCCACCCGGGCCCCCCGGTCGAGCACATCTCCCACTGCAATCAAGCGATCCCGTTCCCTATCGAATGATATCTTGTCGAGGAGTGCGAGAAGCAGGGAGATCTGTCCATGCAGATCCCCCACGACATACGTTGACATTCGAACTCTTTCCTTCCGCGTTCAGCCGGCGGGAAGGAGACTCGAAATGGAGCGAAGGGTATTTTTTAGCGAGGATGTGGCGTCTCCGACGGCAGAAGGCTCGAAGCCGCAATGAACCATGCAATCCCGGCATTTTTCATGACCGGACGAGGGTCCATATTGACTCCAATCCGTCTCTTCTATGAGTTCCTTGTAAGAGGAGGCATACCCCTCATTTAACAAATAGCAGGGACGCTGCCACCCAAGGACGGAATAGTTGGGACTGCCCCATGGGGTACAGTCATAGTCCCTCTGTCCCTCAAGGAAGTCCAGATAAAATGGGCTGTGATTGAAATTCCACCCCTTGCCGGCACGGTCGGAAAGAATCATTCGGAACAGATTCCGGGTCCGGTCCTTTTTGAGAAAATGCTCCTGATCCGGAGCCCAATCGTAGGAATATCCCGGGGAAATCATCATCCCGTTCACCCCCAGCTCCTTCACGAAGTCAAAGAACTTCCGGATCTCCCCTGGATCTTCCCCTTCGAACACCGTCGTGTTCGTGGTCACACGGAAACCCCGGCCCGTTGCAGCCTTGATCGCCCGGACAGCCGTATCGAAAACGCCCTCCCGGCAGACAAGGCGGTCATGGGTTTCCCTCAGTCCATCGAGATGAATGCTGAAGGTCAGGTAGGGAGAAGGGGAAAACCGGTCCATGTATTTTTCGAGAAGAATCCCGTTGGAACAAAGATAGACGAACTTCTTGCGATCGATCATCCCCTTGACGATTTCGGAGATCTCCGGATGAATGAGGGGCTCGCCCCCTGCGATCGTGACCACCGGTGCACCACACTCCTCGACGGCATGAAAACACTCCTCGGGAGACAGTCTTTTTCGAAGGATTTCCTCGGGATACTGGATTTTTCCGCATCCGGCACACTCGAGATTGCACCTGAAGAGGGGCTCGAGCATCAGAACGAGGGGAAACCTTTCTTCTTTTTTCCATTTTTTCTGCATTACATATGCCCCGACTTTCAGGGCCTGCTGAAGAGGGATCGCCATGGGAGTGGTGCCTTTCATTCAGATGGGAGCAAGGCAAAGAATCCATATGGTTGCGGACAGAGAGGAATAGAGATGACAAGTTTGCCGCAACATTTTATGATCATAAAGACCCGGTTCAGTTTCTGTCAAGAAACTCGGCATTCAGACACATGGCCCCCATAACGAAATGGTCAACGAGCCCCCGGACTTCGAACGAAGATCGGCAGAAAGGTGGTGTCGTGGAAAACCCTTCCCCCGTCAATTCCCAGATCAGCACGGTTCTTCACCCTTTGATCCTGGCCGGTGATATCGGCGGAACAAAAACCCTTCTCGGCCTATTTCCGGCGACCCCGAAAAAAGGGGAGCAGGATCAGGTCCCCCTATCCGTTTTCAAAAAAGAATACCCTTCCCGCAACTTCGCCTCCCTCGAAAGGGTCCTTGAATCCTTTCTCGAGGAGGCCCGGACCGGCTATTCCAAAAGCTTCTCGATCGCGGGGGCAGCCTTTGGTATCGCCGGTCCGGTGGTCAATGGCCGCTGCCAGACGACCAATCTTCCATGGATCGTCGAAACGGAATCACTGGGGGTCCTTCTCGGATTGTCCGTCAGGGATGTCTTGCTGGTCAACGATCTTGTGGCCATGGGTTGGGGAACAACATGTCTTGCCCCAAAAGAGACCCTTGTCATCAACGAGGGACATCCGGATCCCCTGGGAAGCCGGGTTGTCGTCGCTCCCGGGACAGGTCTCGGGGAGTCGATCCTTGTCCCAGGCGCACAGGGACCAATCGTCATACCGACGGAGGGAGGACATTCGGACTGGGCTCCCGAATCTCCCGCCGATATCCCCCTTCTCACCTATCTATGGTCCCGCTTCGGCCATGCCAGCGTCGAGCGGGTGGTCTCCGGCCAAGGAATCGCCAATCTCTACCATTTTCACACTCAGGGACAGTCCCCAGCGGGCCTTCCGCTGGACCCCACCCTTCCGGAGGATGAGATTCCTGCCGCACTCACCCACGCCGCGCTCTCGAGACATGACCCTCTCTGCACCATGATTCTTGAAAATTTTTGCCGATTCCTGGGACAGGAAGCCGGAAACTTTGCCCTCAAGTCGCTCGCAACCGGGGGCGTCTATCTGGCCGGCGGAATTCCGGGCAAGATTCACCCTTTCCTCATGCGATCCTCATTCATGGATCACTTCACGAACAAGGGACGATACCAGAAGATTCTCTCCGAAATGCCCGTCCACATTGTCGACAATCCTGAAACAGGTCTCAGGGGAGCTTGGAAGCTTGCCAGTCAACGAGTTCCTGAAGCCCAAAACCTAGGAGTTGCAAGATGACCCGCCTTACAGATCTTGAAGAGGGCCCCCCACCCGTTGTCGTTTGCGTTTACCCCTCCCTCTCCGACTGGGCAGAGAAGGGATCGGACACTTTTCTGCAAAGGATCTTGGTCCTCCTTGAAAAGAAACGCATCGCGTCGATCGGTCTTTCTGGCGGCAGCACCCCGATCCCGTTTTTGAGGGCATCGGCCAGAAAAATAGCCTCCTGGCCCGACGAGACGAAGTCCAGAATCCACTGGTTTTTCTCCGACGAACGATGCGTTCCTCCGGAGAGTGATCAGAGCAACTTCAGAATGGCCCAGGAAAACTTTTTCTCCCCTGGATCAATCCCCGGAAATACCGTCTTCAGGATTCATGGGGAGGCCCCCCACCATGACCGGGAAGCGCTGAGATACGAAAAGCTTCTCGCGGAGGCTCTGGGCAACCCCCTTCCCCACCCGCCGGCTCTCGATATCGCCCTCCTCGGCGTGGGGCCCGATGGACACACGGCCAGCCTCTTTCCGGGGACCTCTCCGGAAGACGATCGCCATCGCCTGATCCTTGCCGTCCCCGAAACACCTGGGCGGATTCCCCGCATCACGATGTCCTACCACACTCTGGCGGAAGCCGGGACAAGAATCTTTCTTGTGACAGGCCGGGAAAAGCGCGACATCCTTGCCAGGGTCCTCGACCCGGAAGGAGATCTCCCCACCCAATGGGTTCTGCGTGAATCGGGGATGAGAATGCATCCCTCCGAGTTCTGGATCGACCGCGAGGCCTGTCCCGAGGGGATCGACCGCTGGTCCGATGTCAGAACCCTCTAGACCGGGATTTTCCCGCTTGGCGGGGCCCCTCGGAGAACCTTGCCCCAAGCCAGGGTCATGAAGTAAAATTGAAAGATATGTTTGAGCGTACCTGCCGCAGGATTCGGCAAGGCGAGGAAGACCCAAGGAGTTTTTGTCCATGACCGCATCGCGACAAGGCGCAGGGCCGGAAAGTGGTCCAAAAAAAACGATACCAGACAAGTCCTCCGCGCAAGAAGCGCCTTCTCCGAGTCCCCCGCCCGCCGAATACGAAGAACTCTACAGCCCTTCCCGACCCAAGGAGGAGCAGGGGTTCAGTCCCGTCACGATCGCCATCTATATCGTCATCGGACTTCTGCTTGTGGCAGGAATCGGAGGATCGATCATCGGCTTCAAGGCCGGACCTCTGGGAAAACCGCACAAGATCGTCTCCCAACGGAGCATCAGCACGCGAACAACCTTCAAGAGCATCCAGGGTGAGGGTTGGCGGCTCAACATGTCGATGCTCCTCTCCCCCTCCGTGGCCTACATGAAATACACCCTTGAGGGAAACCCCATCAAACTCCAGATGCTGGGGGCCCATTACAAAATCGGCAACGGATCGGAGGTTCCACTGAAACTTCCCCCGGCCTACATGATGTTCGAGCCACTGGCCCCGAAGGAGGAGACATCGCGGGCCTTCTGGCTGGGCGGCTCCCCCGTTTACTCCATCACCATCGAAATGCGGATTGACGACGGACATGAAATTCGCAGCGAAACCGTCACCTTCGACTAAGACGTCCCATTCGAAACTCTTGTGAGCACGACGGAGGACGGCCGCGCCCTCAAGGGCCCGAACCCGTCGCAGCCTCTTCAAGTCTCCTGGATCCCTCCTCCGGATCGATACCGGAGACCTCGATCAATTTGATCCGGCTTCCCTCTCCCCGAACGATCGACACAGAAGAGACCGGCACCCCGATATAATCCGACAAGGCCCGGACGACGCCCTTGTTCGCAAGTCCATCCCTGGCCGGTTCACGGACCCCGAGAATCCATCCCCTCTGTTCCCGCCTGAGGCAGGGTCTTGCCTGGCCAGGCTTGACATTGATTTCGAAACGCCAGACTTTTCGTGGAGATTTTTGAGTGGCGGCGGGATCAGAAGCGGATTTCTTTGGGGGTTTCACTGGCGTTTTCACCCATCTCTGAAGCGGTTTTTTCCCAGCGGGAGAGAGCGTCTCCGAAGGAGGAGAGCTCCCCCCTCAGGCGAGACACGGTCATTTCCGTTTCATGCCGGAGACGGGTCCGGCTCTCCTCTTCAGAACGAGACCTTTCCCTGGCCTCCCGGAGAAGCTCTTCGGACTCCCTATGGGCCCGCTGAAGGATCTCTTCCGCCTTCAAATGCGCCTCCCTGACAATCTGTTCTCCCTCCTTTTTGGCAAGTCCTTTCCATTCGTCGGCCGTAGCCTGGGCCGCCACAAGGGTCGCGGAGAGCTGCTCCTCCCGTTTTTTGATCTCCTCCCTTTCATCCTGCAGGTCCCGGAGCTGCTGGTTGAGGGTCCCCACAGCATCGACAAGCTGACCCGCCTCGAACAGAAGCTTCTCGATGAATTCGTCCACCTCGCCCGGGGCGTATCCGCGCAGGCTCCTGCCGAATTCGCGACCGCGAAGGTCATTGAGCGTTGTATGATCGAGCATGACCCCTCCTTTGCTCCGTTCGACGCAGATGACTCAAGTCCCGGATCAATAAACGAACCGTTCGATCCCCTGAATGATCAGAATCAGGATGAAAGGGGACAGGTCGAGACCGCCCATCTTTTCGGGTGGAACCAGCTTCCGTATCGGAGCCAAAAACGGCTCGGTGACATAGTCCATGAACCGGATGATCGGATTGTGCGGATCGGGACGCACCCAGGAGAGGAGTGCGCGTATGATGACGATCCAGGTGAACAGGTTCAGTAATGTCGTGAAGAGTCTGATGAGATCCTCCCTTGATGAAGTCTAAACGTTTCGGGATATCTCCCGGGACCGGATTGCCATAGCCCGCACCGCTTCGATCAGGGCCCCCCGAACCCCCTGACGCTCGAGGGCTGCCAGCCCTTCGATCGTTGTCCCGGATGGAGAGGCGACCTTCGCCTTCAGGAGTTCCGGAAGGTGTCCCTTTTCAGCCAGCAGGGCTCCCGTCCCAAGGAGGGCCCAGGAGGCCAGCAGAGTGGCGGTCTCCCGGGACAATCCCTCCCGGACCCCTCCATCGGCCAGGGCTTCGGCGACGAGAGCCAGCAATCCGGGACCCGAACCGGCGATGGCGGTCGCCGCGTCGAAAGAATCCTCCGGGAGCCACAGTGCCCGGCCCATCCCTGAAAAAAGGCTATAGACAAGGGTCTGCTCGGAGTGCGTCACCTCCTGGGAGGCCGTCAGAAGGGTCATGCCCTTGCCGGCAGAAAGTGCGAGATTGGTCATGGAGCGCACCCAGCGGAGGTTCGGAACCTTCCGTCTAAGATGGGAGAGCGGGACGCCGGCCATGACGGAAACCGAAAGAACCTCCGAAGGAAGGGCCGACAATGCGTCCGACACCTCCGACTCTGACTTCAGAAAGACGCCCGGTTTGACGCAAAGGAAAAGCAGGTCGGGACTCTTTCCCTTTTTCATCAGAGCAAGAAGGGACGTCTCTCCTTCGATTCCCTCCCCCTTCAGGAGCTTCAGCACCTCCGGACTGGGATCGACGACCGAGAGAGCCGGGCGAACACCCGCACGATTGCTCGCCAGATGGCGGGCGATGACGCCACCCATCTGCCCCCCTCCGACAACCCAGATGGTGCCGGGGAACTCTCCCTCGGCAAACGATTTCGAAAGATGTCCGTTCTTCTGATTTTTTTTGCCTGACTTCCACGTATCGCTCACACGATCCCTTCCTCGAAAAGAAGGCGGCCGATCCTCACCTCCGTGGCTCCGCAGCGGATCCCCTCCTCGAAATCCTCGGACATGCCCATCGAAAGCTCCACGAGAAAAGGCCAATGTCCCTTGAGGCGAATCCACCATTCCCTTGCATCTTCGAAAACCTTCCGCGTTTTGTCCTGACGGCCGGAAGGATCGGGGACAGGCCCCATGACGAGGAGCCCACAGATATCGAGCCCCTCCAGAGTCGCAAGCGATCCGACCTCTTTTTCCAGTTCCTCCGGAAGAAAGCCGGACCGCCCTGGATCGCGCAGGATGTTCGCCTCCAGAAGGACGGACTGCGTCACCCCCTCGCGCGAAGCCAGATCGGACAGAAGACGGGCATGGGAGAGATTGTCCAGGGAATCGACCCGGAAGAGCGGTCTATAATGCTTCCGGAGGGACCGCCCCTGGATCGCTCCGATAAAATGCCAGGAGATTCCTTCATCAAGGGCGTTCCGCTTGCCCTCCCATTCTTCCCACCGATTTTCACCGAGATGCGTCACGCCGGCATCGACCAGACTCCGGATTTCCTCGATGGTCCGCATCTTGGTCACCCCGACGAGGCGCGGGAGATCCGTCCGTCCTGCCGCCCGGGAGGCGGCTTCGATGCGGGCTCTGATTCTGGCGAGATTGGCCGGGATCATCGCCTCTCTCTCCGGATATAGTTGAGCATCGACCGCCCTTTCCGGCGGTTCCCCCATCCCCGATGGGAAAAGAAGAGGTCCGGATGACACCGGGTGCAGAGAGGGATCCTTCCGATATTTTCCAGGGGAACCCCCACCTCGAGAAGCTGGTGCGTCACGAGCGCCCAGAGGTCAAGCGTTCGTCGCGGTCCCTGGACATAGCTCGGAGTGTTCGATCGGACGGCCTCCCAGACCTCGGGCCCGACCTCGAAACAGCAGGGTCCGATGGCCGGCCCGAGAACGACCCGAATGTCGGCCGGAAGGATCTTTCCCATCTCCCCGAACCGGCGGATGCCCGCCGGGACGATCCCCGCCGCGGCCCCTCTCCAGCCCGCATGGAACGCCCCCACGAACTCCCCCGATTCCGCGGCGGCAAGTACAGGAAGGCAGTCGGCGGTAAAAACCCCCACCTCTTCGCCTTGATCCCCGGAGATGAGTCCGTCCCCCTCAAGGGGCCCCTCCTGGGACCTGGACTCCCTTGAGGAAAGGACCTGCGTGCCATGGGTCTGGCGAAGAACAAGGCATTGGGGACGCGGAGCACTCCCGACCGTTCCGAACCCATGATCGACACCGAGGGAGGAGAGGAGTGGATGGCGGAGAAAATCCTTCATTCCCCGCGTTTTCTCCAGATGGCGGGCCTTTCGTTGAGATCCCCCTCCGGCTCAAGTTCGGCGGGTTGGGTCTCCCGAAGAAGCGGACGGGGGGACTGCCCCCCCTGTCTTCTGAGAAAGGCGGGAATCTCCTCCTGTCCATCGGCAGGAAGGGACTCGGCCGAAGAGCTCTCGGCCTTCCCAGGTGCCCGGTCGGCGGGTTGGTCGAATCCCGTCGCGATCACCGTGATATGGATCTCCTCCATCGGATGGTCTTCGACCACTGTTCCGAAGATCAGATTGGCCGATCCCTTTTCGGCCTCCTCCTCGATGAGTCGGGAGGCCTCGGTGATTTCGTTTAAGGTCATGTCCGAGCCTCCCCGGAAGTTCACGAGAATGCCTTTTGCCCCCCGGATCGAACTGTCCTCGAGAAGGGGGCTGTTTATGGCGGCACGGGCGGCCGTCAGAGCCCTCTCGGGTCCGGAGGCCGTTCCGATCCCCATGACGGCACGGCCCATGTTGGCCATCGTCGTCTTCACATCGGCAAAGTCGAGATTGATGAGTCCCGGACGGGTAATGATGTCCGAGATCCCCTGGACACCCTGTCGCAGGACGTCGTCAGCCTTCTTGAAGGCATCGATGAGAGGGGTTCCCCTGTCGACCACCGATTCGAGCCGGTCGTTGGGAATCACGATCAGCGTGTCGGTGAACCGACGGAGTTCCCGAAGCCCCTCCTCGGCGTTCCGGCATCGTTTCGGCCCCTCGAAGCCGAAGGGGGTCGTCACAACCGCCACAGTGAGAATGCCGCTTTCGCGGGCCACCTGTGCGATCACCGGGGCCGCCCCTGTCCCCGTTCCGCCGCCCATTCCCGCCGTCACGAAGACCATGTCCGATCCGGCCACCGCTCCGCGAATCTTGTCGACGTCCTCAAGGGCGGAACGCCGGCCGACTTCGGGATTGGCACCGGCTCCCAGCCCCCTGCTGACGGCGCTTCCGATCTGGATCCTGTGGGCATCGATCCGGTTTAGGGCCTGAAGATCGGTGTTGACCGCCACGAACTCAACGCCCTTCAGGTCGGACATGATCATGGTGTGAATGGCATTGCACCCCCCACCGCCCACTCCGATGACAAGGATGCGGGCCCCGAGGATTCCGGACTGCTTGTAGTCGATCAAGGGCTCTTCACCCCATTCTGGATCCATTCCCACACTCCAAGGAGCCAAGCGGCTCCGAACTGTTAACGATCATGAGAGGTCAATCGGCCCGCCAGCGGCGAGATGTCCTCCGGAAACCTTCCCTGTTTGGTCCGTCAGATGATTTCCCGAAGCCAGTTCCAGATCCTGACACCGGACGAGGCCGTCGGGCCTTTTCTCGGTTCTTGCGATTCCTGGAAAGGGGCGTCTTCCCGGTGGGGGAGATCCTGAGGTCCCCACTGATCCCTCGCAAAATAAAGGAGGCCAATGGCCGATGCGAACTCGGGAGCGGAGGCCTGATCAACCAGGCCCTGGACGCGCAGACCGGTTTGTCCGACGGAAACGGGCATCTCGAAGATCTTTTCCGCAAACGGCACAATGTTCGGCATCCGGGCGACGCCCCCCACAAGGACGACTCCCCGGGCGAGGAAGGCGTTCTGGCGCATCCGGTCCAGGTCTCCCTTGACGCGCGTCAAAATTTCCTCGAGCCTTGCCTCGACGACCTCCCGAACCTGGGTCCTGCGGAGAGAACCTTGCGGACTTTCCTCGGAAACGGGGGGGTTCGTTGCCCCCTCCTCTTCCGGAGCCTCAGGAGGCGTAGACTGCCCCGGGGAGCTGAAAACCTCCTTTTTGATCCGCTCTGCCTCGGACTGGGAAATCCGCATGACTGCGGCCAGGTCCTTCGTCATGGCCGCTCCCCCCAAAGGAATGATGCGGACCCCGGAGAGGGCGCCGTTCTGATAAAGAACCATCCCAGTTGTTCCACCCCCGATATCGACGACGCACACCCCAAGCTCCTTGTCGTCCTCGGTCAGAACTGCCCGCGCACTTGCAAGAGGCTGCAGAACGAGGTCTCCGTCACGAACCGTGAGCCCGGACCTTTCAACACTTCGCTTGAGGTTTGCGAGCACCATGTCGGAACCCCGGATGACATGGACCAGTGCCTCCAGACGGGCCCCCACCATTCCGACGGGATTCACGATGCCTCCCTGTTCATCGATCCGGTAGGACTTGGGAATGGTGTGGAGAAGTTCGGAGGACTGACAGCCCATCATCGTTCGGGCTTCCTGCAAGATCCTGTCGATATCCGTCGCCAGGACCTCCCGGTCCTTGAGGGCGATCATCACCCGCTGGTCCTGGCCGTCGATCTCGCCTCCCGCGAATCCGACAACGACACGGGAAACGGGACAGCTCGCCTTCCGGACCGCGACGTCGACCGCCTTCCGGATGGCCGCCACCGTCTGCTGCACATCCACAATCGTCCCGTTCCTGATGCCGTTTTGTGTCGATGCGGTCCCGATCCCGACGATCTCGAACCGGTCGTCATCGATGGCCTGCCCCAATACGGCACACACCTTTGTCGAACCCAAATCAATGGCTGCAAATACTGGTTGATCCGTCATCTGATGCCTCTGTCTCCCCTGAAAATTTAAAGTGCCCGCCCGGCTCTTCCCGAAGCCTGCCCATTTTCTCACAACGGGGGAAGTGTCTCAACAGATCGAAACGGAAAGGATCCCCTCAGGAACGGCCTTCTTTTTTCCCGGAATGGGAAGAGGAAGGGGTGTGATTTTCCAGAGTTGGACGAAGAATCAGCATTCCCTTGAAGCGCAGGTCGATGCCTTCGGGGAGCTTGCCGGTGGCCAGGACGCCGGACTTTTTCAGATAGGCGCGGAAAAGGTGGAACGGTGCACAGCCGAGATCCGTTCCCAACAGGAGCACCGGCAGATTATGGGCGGGGTAGAAGCGAACTTCATGGGGCCCGTTCAGGCTGAACCACTGCCCCGAGGGTGCCCCTTCCGAGCGGCATTTACGAACAGTCTCGATGGTGCGGACCAGACGTATTCCGGTCGGGCGGGTCAGGGGGGAGCGCACGATGACCTGGGGGAGAGCCCCCGTCCCCGGATAGGACCGCCCCATGAGAGAGAGCCCCTGCGCGTTCAGATAGGAAACCCTTGCAGGGACGGCCGTCGCCAGAGGCGCCTGAAAAGCCATGAGACCGTAGGCCGGGCGCAAGAGGCCCACCGGCGTCCACACCTTGACGCGAACGACGCGTCCTGTTCCAGGAAGATCCTTTTCACTGACGGACTCGATCCAGGGATGGGACTCTTTCAGCCTTTCGAGGGGTTCCCGGTCCAGATAGGGCAAGGTGCGGTACCGCACACGCGAAAGCCATCCGGCGACGAGTTCTCTGTCAAGAACTTCCGGGCCAAGGATCGTGACCGTGAAAGAGCGGGCCGGAGAGTGAAAGAGTCCCCGGAGAAAAAATCCTCCCCACAAGAGCCAGAAGAGAAGAAGAAGAATGTATCGGCCAGATCCGGGCCTCAGGAAGGAGGGTTTCCCCGGCCCGGAATCCCCTGTTCCCATCAGAGGCCGGCATGGACAGTGGAGCGCTCCCCGTCAAGGCGGGCTGTCCACAGGAGCTCCAGAAGAAGATCGGTAAAAGTGAGTCCTGCGTGGGAGGCGATTTCCGGCAACAGGGAGGTCGGAGTCAGCCCCGGAAGGGTGTTCACCTCGAGAACGACGAAGACCCCTTCCTCGTTCAGGATCGTATCGAGACGACTGGTCCCCCGAAGCTCGAGGATCCGGTGGGCCTCCAGCGTCGACTCGGCCAGCTCGCTCAGGAGGGTGTCGGAGAGGGGTGCCGGACAAATATGGCGGGAGGCCCCGGGCGAGTATTTTGAGGCATAGGTATAGAACGGTTCGGCGTTTCCCGGAATAATCTCGATGGCCCCGAGAAAGCGGTCGGACAGAACGGCCGACTGGATTTCCCTTCCGCGGATGCATTGCTCGATCAGGACCCACGGAGAATACTCGCCCGCGAGAGTGACCGCCTGGGCGAGCTCCTCGCGGCGCTCGATCCGACGGACCCCGATGGAGGATCCTCCGGACTCCGGCTTGACCATGTAGGGCGGGTCGAAGGAGACGCTGTCGGCACGGAAGTCCGATCCTATCCTGTGGGCATAGGTCAGCGGAACGGCAAGTCCCCTCTCCCGGAAGAGGGCTCGCGAACGCATCTTGGACATCCCGATCGCCGACCCGAGCACGCCGGAGCCGGTATAGGGAATTTTCATAATTTCAAGAAAACCCTGGAGCGTCCCGTTTTCCCCCGCGCCACCATGGGTGGCGAGAAAGGCCACATCCGGAGCAAATTCAGAAAGAGTCATCGCCAGAGTCCGGTCTGCTTCGAGCTCCCGGACTTCAAATCCTGCCTGGACAAGGGCTCCGGAGACAGCCTTTGAGGAAACCCTTGATACCTGAGCCTCCTCTGATTCTCCACCACAGAGAACCGCCACCTTCCTGATTCCTTTTTCCTTGAGCATTGCCTGCGTTATGCGTTCCACATTCTCACCTCAGGTTCCAGAACCACACCCCAATGCTCCCTGACCCGCTGGGCCACGTACTCCAAAAGATCCCGAAATTCCCGTTCGGATCCACCGCCCGTATTGACAAAAAAATTGGCATGGCGGAGAGAAACCATGATTCCTCCCCGTCGCTCGCCCTTGAGACCCGCCTCCTCGATGAGTCGGCCTGCCGTATACCCCTCCGGTCCATCGCCGGGGTTTCTGAAAACGGATCCCAGGCTCGGCTCTTCAAGCGGCTGCGTTCGTTTCCTGTAGTCGAGATGACGGGTCAGGAGCGCCAGACAGACTTCAGGAGCGGTGCATGGACCCGACAGAAGCGCTCCCAGGAGCACGCTTCCCCTCGGAAGGCTTTCCTGAGCGGAGGCGGCCATGCTTTGGTCCTGGCGGCCGGAAAAACACGAGGTCCGGTATCCGTATCCCAGTCTCTCCGCAGAAATTGTCTCGACAGTGCCAGAAGGAGTCATGACGGTCACGCTCTTGCAGAGATCCGACCATTCCCGTCCCCCTGCCCCCGCATTCATGACGGCGGCGCCGCCCACCGTTCCGGGAATTCCGGAGAGAAACTCAAAGCCTCCGACTCCCCGTCTGGCCGCTTCGCGGGCGAGGGCCGGCAGGGGATATCCCGCCTCGGCATAAACCTCCCCCTCCTCCGTCCAGCGGCAAGCCGATGCCCAATCGCCGGGTTCGAAACGGACAAGCGTTCCTTCAATTCCCTGGTCAGGAAAGAGGATATTGCTTCCCCGGCCGGAGAAGACAAGAGGGCCGGGGAGTTTGTTCCGGCTCTTAAGGTCAAAGACCTCTTCCATCTCTTCGGCTGAGGAGACGCAGACGACCGAGGAGATCGGTCCTCCGATCCGGATCGAGGAATAACGGCTCAGACGTTCACGGGATCGGATTCGCGGGCGACGAGTGAGACTGGCTCCCACAGAAGAAATTCCTTTCCAAGACGCGTGATGTCCCCTGCCCCAAGAGTCAGGAGCAGGTCACCCGGCTTCAACAGGGAGAGCAGTCGGGTCATCCAGCATTCGCGGCGAGGCTCATAGTCGACCTTTTCTCCCCAGCGATCTCTCATCTTGTGGTAAAGGGCCTCCCCGGCCACTCCCGGAATCGGCTCTTCTCCCGCGGCATAGATCTCCGTCACCAAAATTCTGTCGGCATCCCCGAAGGCTTCGACGAAAGCGTTCTGGAGATCCCTGACCCGGGTGAAACGATGGGGCTGAAAAACGGCGACGATTCGGCGCTTCGGATAGGCCTGCCGGGCCGCAGAGAGGGTTGCACGGATCTCTGTGGGGTGATGGCCGTAATCATCCACCACAAGGACCCCGTCTTTTTCGCCGAGGATCGTGAAGCGCCTTCCGACGCTGACGAAGCCGGCGAGGGCCCTTTGCATCGTTTCCGGAGATATTTCAAGACAGGTTCCGACGCAGATTGCGGCCAGGGCGTTCAGAACGTTGTGGATGCCGGGGACCTTCAGGGAAAAACGTCCCCAGAAGGCTCCGTCGACCAGGACGTCGAAAGCCGATCCCACCCCTTCGAAGGCGATATTCACCGCCCTGACGCGCGCCTCCTGGGAGAGGCCATAGGTCAGTGGGACGGTGGAGAGTCGCGAGACAACGGAGACGATTCCCGGATCATCGATGCACAGAACCCCGATCCCCCCGACTTCTCCCGCATCGAGGTATGTGGCAAAGGCCTCGACGAGCGTCTCGAAGGTTCCGTAAAAGTCCATATGCTCGCGGTCGATGTTTGTCACGACCCGGATCCGGGGTTCGAGCTTCAGGAATGATCCGTCGCTTTCGTCCGCTTCCGTGACAAAATAGGGCGACTTCCCGACAAGGGCGCACCCCGGGAAGGTGCTGACCTTTCCTCCCACGACGCAGGTCGGGTCCAATCCGGCCGCGAGAAGAACCGTGGCGATCATCGAAGTTGTGGTCGTCTTTCCATGAGAGCCGGTCACTGCGATCCCGAAGGCGGAATTCAAAAGCTCCGCCAAAATGTCTCCCCGGTGAACGACGGGAATTCCTCGCGTGATGGCCGCCGTCCATTCCGGATTTCCCGGCTTGATCGCAGAGGACACGACGACGCGGGAGACGTCGTTCATGTGGGAGGCCGCGTGGCCTTCCATGATGGTCGCCCCTTTTTCTGCCAACCGCCGGGTGCAGTCGTTCGCTCCGATGTCCGAGCCCGAAACGGCCACGCCTCTTTCCAGAAGGATTTCGGCAATGGGAGCCATTCCCGCCCCGCCAATTCCGATAAAATGGACCTTCTTTCCCGTTTTCTTGCGCATCGCGCCCTCCGAGGTTTCTTCCACTATTGTAACGGATTGACCCTCATGTTCCAAGATGATCCATAATACACAGAGTAAGAATCAAATATATTTATATAACAGTCTTTTCCAATGCCTGGAGCCACTCTTCCGCCGGAACCGCCGGAGAGAGACGCCATGCATTCCTTGCGGTTGCGAACAACTCCTCCCTGCCCATGAGAATTCGGGCGAGATCTTTGGCGCAGGCCGCAGGATCCTCGAGACGATCCTCCCGCCAGAACCATCCCCCGCCCTCCTTTGCGAGGGAAAGGGCATTCATCTCCTGGTGTCCCCCGGCCGAATGGGGAAAGGGGATGTAGATCGCCGGGGTTCCCGATCCGGTCAACTCCGCAATGGTCATGGCTCCCGCCCGGGCAATGACCAGGGTCTGGGCCGAAAGCAGGCCCGAGATCCCCGGAAGAAATCCCTCCACCCGGGCCGAAAGCCCGAGGTTTCGGTAGCTCTCCCGCGTCTCCTCCAGCCACCGCTCCCCGCTCTGGTGCAATATCTCTATCGGTCCGACAGAGGTATTTCTCAATTCCCCGATTATTTCCGGAATTTTCCGGTTGATGGCCCGGGCACCCTGACTCCCTCCCATGACCAGGATTTTGGGAGGATTTCTGAAAAAACGCTCCGGGAGAGGGGCTGGCCCACGGACGCCGGGAGCCACGGGAATTCCCCCCCCTTTTTGTCCCTGCTCCCCCGCAACGACAGTCCGAACGGCCAGGGGCCTGAGAAGCCGGTTCGCCAGCCCGGGAACCCTGTTGGGCTCGAGGAGAACAACGGGTATCCCGCGAATGCGCGCGGCCAGCACGACGGGGACCTGCACATAGCCCCCGGTTCCGATCACGAGATCGGGATGGCTCTCGGTCAAGACCTTGATGGCCGAAGGGATGCCACCTGCCATTTTTCGAAGTCCCGCCAGCTTCCCGGACAAACTCTTTCCGACGAAGCCGCCAGAGCTGACCGGGAAGAACGGAATGCGGGCCCTCTCTGCCAGCCGGGCCTCGAGACTCCCGTCTCCCCCTGCATAGAAAACGGGGGCGTTCGCCCGCTCGCGATGCGCACGGGCAATCTCGATGGCCGGGATGACATGCCCTCCCGTCCCTCCTCCCGTCACCAAAAGCCGGGATCCCGCGTGATAGAGTGCACCCAAGAACTAGGCCTTTCCTTCACCTTCCGGGACGGAATCCCCGGAGGTCGTCCTGTACCGTGAAACGGAAAGAATGATCCCGATCGCCCATGCATTTGCAAGAAGGGAGGACCCTCCGAAGCTCATGAAGGGAAGGGGAATCCCCTTTGTCGGGAAGACACCGGTCACGACACCGAGGTTCATCAGGGCTTCGAGAACGACCGACAGGGTCAGCCCCTGAACCAGGATGCGACCAAGAAAATCCGGAGAGCGGGCCGCGACGCGCATCCCGAGATAGAAGATCCCGCCGAAAACGGCCACAACGGCCACGGACCAGAAGAAGCCGAGCTCTTCGCCCACCAGGGCGAAGATAAAGTCCGTTCCCGGCTCCGGAAGGACTCCTCCCCCGATCCAGTCATGGCCAAGACCCTGCCCCCAGAGCCCTCCGGAGCCGATCGCGACGAGACTCTGGCCCAACTGGGTCCCGAGGAGGGAGGCCGGTCGGTGGGTCTGGGAAAAGTTGTGGAACCGGGCGAGGGCGTAGGCGTGGTGGAAGAGGAAGAGCCCCGCCGCCACGGCGAGCCCCAGGACTAGGACGCCCAGCTGTCGCATTGACACGCCCGCCAGGAACAGCATGGCTCCGATGACGATGACGATGAACAGGTCCGAACCGAAGTCCGGTTCGTGGAGGATGATGGCCAGGTAGGGAAGCATCAGGAAGGCAAATCCCAGGGCCTTCGGGAGCCGCATGACCAGAGGGCGGTCATCCTGAACCTTTTGCTCTATCCGCTCCCGGGAAAGAAGCGCGGCCATCAGGATCACCAGGATTACGCGTGCGAGTTCGGAGGGTTGCAGCGTCAGGAAACCGAGGTGAACCCAGCGGCGGGCCCCGTTCAGGACAATCCCCACGTGCGGAACCATCAGAAGAAGAAGGGCAAAAAGGCCCGCACCCCAGAGGGGGAGCCGTCGCCGGGTCCACACATGGTAATCGACCCGGGAGACCGCGAACATGACCACCAGCGCAAGCGCCGTCGAAAGGATCTGCCGCGTGAAGAGCTGATAGGGAGACTTGAGGGCGAGGCGGGCGGACATGACCAGCGCCACTCCCAGCATCATCAGGAGAAAGACCAGAATCGCCAGGGCCCCGTCCATCGCACCCGACGGAGCGGGGAGGGGGGTCGGATGAAGTCGATCGCCGTTCCTGTCAGCCTTCGTGTCGATGATCGGGTGCACGCCGGCTCCTTTCTCCTCCGAACTGTTCTTCTAGTCGCCTGACCGCGTCCCGGAACCGGTCTCCGCGTTCCTCATACCCGTGGAACATGTCGTAGCTTGAGCAGGCGGGAGACAGAAGAACGGTCTCCCCCGAATCGGCGACTGAAAATGCGCGGGCGACCGCCTCGTAGAAGTCCGATGCTTCTTCCACCGCCACATAAGGAGAAAGTTCCTGTCGGATCTTTTCGCGCGCCTCCCCGAGGACCACCACTTCCTTGACATGACGCCGGATCCCCGGAACAAGCGGCAGATAGGATCCTCCCTTGTCGCGGCCTCCCATGATCAGGACGGTGTTCGGTTTCTCCGCATCGGAAAGTCCGGCCAGCGCAGCCTCGACCGCCCCGACATTCGTCGCTTTCGAATCATTGACGAAGGTCACCCCCCGGACCGTGCCGATCCTCTCCATCCGGTGCGGAAGGCCCGTGAATGTGGCGATTCCGCGTTCCAGGAGTTCCATCGGGACCATCCGTCCTTGTCCCTCAAGAAAAAGGAGCACGGCCAGAAGGGAAAATCCGAGATTCTGTTGATTTCCGCCTCCCGACAACAGGAATTTTTCCGTGGAGATAGGGCGTCCTGGGGATATACCCGTCACACCCGCGATCTCCATCCGGTCCGGAAGAATCCGGAGAACGGGCGCTTCGCCGAAATCGGCCCCGGATGCGTCCCCCCGGATGACAAAAGCCGCTCTGGCTGAGCCGATGGAACGTCCGGTCCGGTAATCCTCCTGATCTCCGTTCCAGATCACCGTCGTATCCGGACCGAAAAGGGAGACGGCCCTCATCTTGGCCCCCCGGTACAGCGAGTACTCTCCGTAGCGGTCAAGGTGATCGGGCGTGATGTTGAGCAGGAGATAAAGAGCCGGAGAGAAGGACTGCATCGATTCTGTCTGGAAGCTCGAAACCTCGATGACCCCGACATCGTACGGAGAGGGTCGGCCCTTTCCGAGCGCCTCCCGGACATTCCGGACTCCCTCCGACAGGGGGGTTCCGAAGTTCCCGCCGACGAAGGGCTTCCATCCCGCTTCCGTGAGGAGATGGGCCACGAGGGCCGTCGTGGTGGACTTTCCGTTCGTTCCAGCAATCGCGATGATGGGGTGGGGCCAGAGGGAGGCCGCCCACTCGAGCTCTCCCCGAACCTGCGGAAGCGGCGGTGCCACCACCTCTCCGGACCAGCGGATCGGGGGAATGCCCGGACTCACCAGGACGGGGGAGGACCATTCCCGGATCCAGGGTCCGATCTTCCTGTCGGAGAGAATCCGTCCCCCATGACGTCTGAGAGCCTCCCACGGAGGTGTCGAAAAGGCTCCGGGATCATCGTCGACCACCGAGACGGACGCCCCGAGATCAAGGGCCAGATTCGCGGCGGCGAGTCCCGAACGCCCCCCGCCAACCACCAGCACATCCGACCCCCTGCCGATAAATCCTTCCATGGCTCCTCCCCCTATCGGAGCTTGAATGTCGAAAGCGCGATCAGCGCCAGAACCACCGAGACGATCCAGAAACGGACGATGACCTTGGGCTCGGAGACGCCCCCCAGCTCAAAGTGATGATGGATGGGGGCCATCCGGAAGATCCGCTTTTTCCTGAGCTTGTAGGAGCCGACCTGCAGGATGACGGAAAGGGCCTCCGCCACAAACACCCCGCCGACGATCAGGAGAAGCAGCTCCTGGCGCGTGACGATCGCGGCCATGCCGATCGCCCCCCCGATGGCCAGAGATCCCGTATCTCCCATGAATACCTGGGCCGGATAGGTGTTGAACCACAGGAATCCCAGAGCGGCCCCCACCATCGCCCCCATGACCACGGCGAGCTCCCCGGCCCCCGGAACCTCGAGAATTTTCAGATAGGTGGCAAAAAGATGGTGCCCCACGAGGTAGCTGATCACCACGAAGGAAAGGCTCACGACGATCGTGGGGCCGATGGCCAGTCCATCGAGACCGTCGGTCAGGTTCACGGCGTTCGCGGTCCCGACCAGCACCAGAACCAGAAAAGGTACAAAGAAGGCCCCCAGGGCGGGATTCAGGGTCTTGAAGAAGGGAACCACGATCCGGGTATCGCCTGGAAGAGTACTCAGAAACCATAAGGACAGGAAAAGGGCCACGCCGATCTGAAGAGAGAACTTCTGACGGGCGGACAATCCTTTCGATCTCTTTCTGACGACCTTCAGGTAATCGTCCGCGAAACCGATCGCCCCGTTCGCCAGGAAACTGGCCACGACCATCCAGACGTACCGATTGGTGAGGTCGGCCCAGAGCAGAACGGAAAACAAAAGCGAGCCGGTAATGAGGACCCCCCCCATCGTCGGGGTTCCTTTTTTGGAAAGATGGCTTTGGGGACCGTCGTCACGAACCTCCTGTCCGATCTGGAGCCGCCGGAGGGCCCGGATCAGGAGGGGTCCCATCAGAAGGGCAAAGGCAAGGGCCGTCAGGGTGGCGTAGATCGAGCGAAAGGTGATGTACCGGAATACATTGAGGACCGGGACCATGTGATGGAGGTAGAATAGCTGATAAAGCACGGCCTATATCCCTTCAAGAAGAGGCGCCACGACCTCTTCGAGTTTCATCCCGCGCGACCCCTTGACCAGAAGAATGTCCCCACCCTCAGGTCCATGGCTCACACCCAGGTCCCTGGCGAATTCCTCGGCATCCCGGATCCGGTCCGGATCTCCTCCCTCCGCCCGGAACCCTCTTTCGAAAGCCGGTCTTTCCATACCCCGATACCAGATGCGGTCGATACCCGTCCGCGCGGCCTGTCGTCCCGATGCCTCATGGAAAGCCCCGCTCTCCTCCCCCAGCTCCAGCATGTCTCCCAGGATGGCGAAGGAGCGGGACCCCGGGCGCAGCGTTCGCTCCCGGGCCAGCCAGTCGAGAGCCTCCCGCATCGAAGCCGGGTTGGCGTTGTAGTGATCGAGAAGAAGCAGGAGTCCCGACGGAAGAACTTTCCTCTCCATTCGCCCCGGCAGACCCTCGTAACCGGCCAGGCGGGCCGCTCCCTCCGCCGGGGGGACACCGAGAGCCCGGAGAGTGATGAGGGCCAGAAGGCTGCACCAGGCCAGCGCCAGTGAAGGCCGGGAAAGGGGAAGGTCAACCCCCCATTCCTCCACATGAAGAATCATCCCGGGGGCACTCCGGAGATGGGCGACGACCGTTCCCGGCAGGGTCGGTTCCTCTCCAATGGAACCGAGCAAAAGAGTCCGGGAATGGTCCCCGAAGAGGGAATCTGTCCCGAAGGAGCGGCGGACCGGTTCGGGAAGCACCCGGGTTCCCCCGGGAAGGACCTCCCGGAGAAGCTTCGACTTTTCACCCCAGACGGATTCGACCGACCCGAGGTTCTCGAGATGGCCTGGGGCGATGGCGGTGACGATTCCGACGTCGGCCTTGAGCAGGGGAGCCAGATAATCAATGTCGCCTGTCTTTCTCACCCCCGCCTCGAGGACGCAATGGGCCCTTTCTTTAGGCCAAGAGAGAAGGGTGAGAGGAACCCCGATTTCGTTGTTCTCGTTTCCTTGGCTGGCGTGCACCCCGCCTTCCGCCACAAGCCCCCGGCGTACGAGTTCCCGGGTCGTGGTCTTTCCCACAGATCCCGTGAGCGTCACCAGGCGGTGACCCATCCTCCGGTGAGCCTCAAGGGCGAGCGTGGCCAGACCTCTGAGGGCGAGAACGGTGTCAGCCACCACGAGCTGGGGAAGAGGAGAGTTTGGGACGGGGCGCTGAACAACGGCAAAGACGGCTCCTTTCAAGCGGGCGTCTTCGAGATGCGCATGGCCGTCCGTTCGCGCCCCGGGAATTGCCACAAAAACATCCCCTTCGACGATCAGACGGGAATCGCTGCGCGCGTTGATCCAGTCGGCCTTCGAAGGCGGTCCTGGGGACTCCTTCCAGACCCCTCCCAGCGCTTCCCGTGTCATTTCGGGGGAGACGGCGGGCGTCGTCACGATTTGGCATCCCCGGCCAAGCTGGCGAGACACTCCCGGGCCACGAGCCTGTCGTCAAAGGAGGTCTTGGTCTTTCCAAGAATCTGATAGGGTTCGTGCCCCTTCCCGGCAATCAGGACGGCGTCCCCCGGACCCGCTTCCGCGATAGCCCTGGCGATGGCTGCCTTCCGGTCCTCTTCCCTTATGAAGTCCTTCCCGGATTCCCGTATTCCTGGGACAACTTCGTCCATGATCGCACCAGGATCCTCTGTCCGGGGATTGTCCGAGGTCAGAATCACAAGATCCGACAGCTCCCCGGCCACCCGCCCCATCCGGGGACGCTTGCCCCGGTCCCGGTCCCCCCCGCATCCGAAGACGGTGATGATGCGGCCCGCCGTCAGAGGACGCAGGGCCGTGAGGATATTCCTCAGGGCGTCGTCGGTATGGGCGTAGTCCACGATCACCGCAAACGGCCCACCGGGATTGACCCTTTCGAAGCGTCCGGGAACCCCGGACAAGCTCCGGATTCCCTTTTCGATCCCATCCGAAGAAACCCCCATAAGGAGGGCGCATCCGATGGAACCCATGAGATTCTGGAGATTGAAGTCTCCCGGAAGGGCGGAGGCGACGTGAACCCCCCCTCCGGGAATCCGGACCGTTCCCTCGATTCCATCGAGGGTGATCCGAACCTCGCCGGGGTGGATGTCGAAGGCGGGATCGTGTCCGTAGGACAGACATTCGCGTCCTTCCCGCCGAAGCCTTTCCAGAAGCCTTCTTCCATAAGGATCGTCGCCGTTTACCACCGCGGGAGGGCGGCCTCCGTCAGGGTTGCTCCAGAAGATCAAACGGGACTTGGCGAGGAAGTAGTCCTCGAAGGTCTTGTGGTAGTCGAGATGATCCCGGGTGAGATTCGTAAAATGAACGGCCGAAAAATACGTTCCTGCCACTCGCTCCTGGTCGAGGGCATGGGAGGATACCTCCATGGAGATCGCCCCCAGACCATTTTTCCGTGCCTGGGCAAAGGATTCCTGAAGGAAAAGAGCTCCGGGAGTCGTCTGAGGGGCTTCAACCAGACCCTCCCCCAGGTCGAACCAGACCGTTCCGATCAGTCCGCTCCTTATCCCTCCGGCCGAAAGAATCTCCCGGGTCAGAAAGCTCGAGGTCGTTTTACCGTTTGTTCCCGTGACCCCGACGATCTTTAGGCTCCGGCTGGGACAGTCCCACCAAGCGGAGGCTATGACTCCGGTGGCCTCCTGGATATCCGGAACGGCGCAGAGTGGGAGACTCGCCCCCCACTCTCCAAGCCTTCGAGATACGGAAGAAAGGTGCAACTCGGGAACCAGGAGAAGTGCCGCGCCTTTCGAGACCGCCTCCCGAAGATGCCCTTCCTCATAGCGGGTTCCGCACCGGAGAATAAAAAGGGCCCCCGGCACCACCATCCGCGAATCGTCCGCAAGACCCGTGAGCTCCTCGGGGAAGCTTCCCGTCGCCGGAGGCGGGAGAAAGCGCTCCATCCAATCCCGTCCCTTTTTCAAACCCTCAAAATTGCCCATACACTCCGCTCCTGTCCTGTGGTCCCGCCATTGTAAAGAAAGTTTATCCCGCATCCCATGACGCAGCGCACAGTTTTCTCTTTTTTTCTTACCGGTCCTGCGGGAGGTCGACCTGGGCCACCGTCCCTCCGGACAAACCCGGAGAACTGGCAGGAATCCGGAAATGGACGAGGGCCATTTCCGCCACCTTCCGGAAAAGAGGCGCTGCCACGGTCCCTCCCCAGGAAATTCCCTTCGGCTGGATCACGACAACCAATACCACGAGCCTCGGGTTGTCCACAGGGAGGATGCCGACAAAGGAGTCGACCGTCCGGGTTCGGGAATAAACGTGCCGGTCGGGGTCGTAAACCTCGGCCGTTCCAGTTTTTCCTGCGACATTAAAGCCGGTGATAGCCGCATTTGCCCCTGTCCCGTCGGGCGAGACGACCCCCGTCAAAAGGGACAGGATTGTCCGGGAGGTCTTCTCCGAAATGACACGCCGCACCAGACGGGGTTGATGGGTGTATAATAGTCTCCCGTCCGGACTCACGACGCGTGACACCAGATAGGGCCGCATCAGGCGTCCTCCGTTGGCAATGGCGCTGACGGCCGTCGCAAGCTGGATGGGAGTGACCCCGATCTCTTGCCCCATGGCGATGGTGTAAAGGGATCGCTTTGACCAGCGACTGCTTCCCCGAAACAGGCCGCGGGATTCCCCTGGAAAATCGATCCCGGTCTTTTCTCCGAAGCCAAATGATCGGATGTATCTCTCAAAGGTGGCCGGACCGAGCCGCAGGGCCACCTGCGAAATCCCGATGTTGCTCGAATGGGCGAGAATTCCCCCGAGGGAGAGCGTCCCATAGGGTTCCGCATCGTGCAGGAAACCTCCGGGTATCGGCATCGCTCCGTTGTAGCAAAAGAAGGTGTCTGCCGGGGAGACCCGGTTCTCGTTCAGCGCAGCGCTAGCCGTCACCAGCTTGAAGATGGAGCCAGGTTCGTAGACGAGCGAGACCCCCGGGGTCGGTCCCGCCCAGCGCCCTGAAACCCGGGAGGCGAGTGCCAGGAGCGCCCCGGTCTTGGGGTCCATGACCACCACGATGCCTCCTTCGGCATCCACCGCACGCAGTTCTTCATCGAGGACGTCCTGGGAATATTCCTGGAGGCTCGCAACCAGAGTCGTTTCAACCGTATTTCCCGAAAGAGATTCCGAATTGGCCGACTCCGTCTGAAAGTA
The DNA here is from genome assembly GCA_021820445.1 of Nitrospirota bacterium. Lineage (GTDB taxonomy): Bacteria > Nitrospirota > Leptospirillia > Leptospirillales > Leptospirillaceae > UBA4572. The sequence continues at coordinate 45,026 of JAKADN010000003.1, forward strand.
GGAACGGCCTCGCGCAGAGACTTCCCTGACAACCTTTCCTTCTTTTCCCCTGAGAAATCCGTCGTACCCTTTTTCAATTCCCGAGACGGGTGTTCCGTCAGACCGGATCCGGCCAAGGACAGAACGAAAAATGGAGCCGTAAGGATAGGTCCGTCGCTTTTCCGAAAGAATGTAAAGTCCCCGGATCCGTCTTCCGATCCGTTTTTTTTCGGCCTCGGTGATCCCGTGCTTGATCCAGACGAATCTCCTGCGGACCGAGATCTTTTTCCGGATCTCCTCTGGGGGCATTCCGAGAACGGGACCGAGCTGTGCCGCAAGGAGAGAGGGATTCTGGTAGCGTCGGATCTGAAGAGGGTCCGCAGCCAGACTTGAGACGGTCCGGTTGTCGGCCAAAGGGCGTCCATCCGCTGACAGAATCATTCCACGGGCTCCCTCCACTGTGGCAAGGCGCTCCCGTTCGCTCCGGGACAGGGTGAGATACAGAGGGGAATCGAGGACCTGAAGGATGAAGAGCCGTCCGAAGATAACGGCAAAGCCTGCCATGACGATGATGACCGCAAACGTTGTCCGTCTCTTCATGGGAGGACCTTCGGGACGATGCGAAAACGAATCGTCCGGGATGAATGGTTAATCGACGCTACGGAAGATAAAGCACCTCTGCCGGCAAGGCTCTTTCAAGATGATTCGCCCGGGCGTATCCCCGTAACCGGGCCTCCCGTGTGAGGGCGATCATTTCTTCTTCGAGCTCCTTTTCCCGGGATTCGGCCTTCGCGACCTCCGAATTCAGAAGGGTGACGCGCCTTTTGACCCGGACAGACTCGATACTGACGGACATCCCGACCAGAAGGCCGAGAATCCCGCACACAAAGAACAGGAAGGCCAACGAACGTTTTTTCCAGAAAGGTGTTTGGCTAGCCTCCGCCAAAGGACACACCCCGCAGCCTGGCACTCCTCGATCGTGGATTTTCCCGGACCTCCGCCTCCCCTGGCGGAAGAGACTTTCGAAAAAGAAAGTTCGCCTCTCCCTCCGCCACCCATTGTCTGAAGGTCCGCTTCACGATCCGGTCTTCTCCCGAGTGAAAGGTCAGAACCAAAAGCCTTCCCCCTTTTTCCGCGAGGACCTCCCGGGATCCGGAGAGCGATTTTTCGAGATTCTCATACTCGCGGTTGACCCGGATCCGAAGAGCCATGAACACTCGGGTGGCCGGGTGCCGTTTGCTCCTGCGAAAGCCCTTCCGGTAATACACTCCGGAGACGAAGGCCGCCAGGTCGGTCGTCGTTCTGGGAAGACGCCCGGACTTTCTGGCCTGAACAAGGGCCCGGGCGATAGGAAGAGCCAACGGTTCGTCACCCTCGGCAAAAAGGTCGGCGAGATCATTTTCCGGCAATCGTTCCAGAAGATCCTCCGCCGTTTCTTCCGATGTCGTATCCAGGCGCATGTCCAGAGGGCCTTCTTCCGAAAAGGACAACCCCCGCTCTGACTCTCCCCCCTGAAGGGTTGACCACCCAAGATCGAACAGAATCCCCGAGACGGTGACTCCCGCCTCCCGCACGTGATGGGCGATCTCGGCGTTGTTCCCGCGAACTGTCACGATACGCCCGGAGTAACGGGATCCCGTCTCCTCCAGAAAGCGTTCCACGGCTTTTGCGTCCCGGTCGATGGCCAGAACACACCCTCCCCGATCTAGGATCGCCCGCGTGTGCCCTCCTCCGCCAAGATTGGCGTCTACATACCACCGGTCCTGCCGAATGTCGAGCCATTCGAGTGTTTCCAAGAGCATGACGGGACGATGGACCAGACTGCCCGGCTCTTCGGAATGCTCCTTCAAAAGAGTCCGGAGAGCTTCTGGGTGACAGACCGGACCTTTTCGGGGCCAGTCGCCGTCCCCAACCGTTCTCCGTTCCAGATTTCAAACTTGTGGAGAAGTCCCACAAACCAGACCTCGTGCTCAAGCCCTGCATAGTCCCTGAGAGGCGGTGGCACAAGGATTCTGCCCTGGCGGTCCAGAACACCTTCCGAGGCCCATCCGACCATGAAACGAAGATAGGTCTTGAGGTCGTCGTTCATTTGCGGAAGCTCTTCCCATTTTCGCTCAAGTTCCGTCCAGGCCCCCTCCGGATAAACAACCAGACAGCCCTCGGGATCGACTGTCATCACGAGGCGAATCTCCTCCCTCCCGGCGTCCATTGCCTCTCGGAAGCGTTGGGGGATTGCGACCCTTCCCTTGGTATCCAGACTATGGAGAAACCGTCCACGGAAAAATCCCATCCACCCTCCCCCACTTTTCCCCACTCTTCACCCATCATTATAGAGAGAGGATTCAATCTGTCAACATTTTCCCACCCCCACTTTCATGATACGAACCTTAGGCGCAGACGGTCCGTAGGGGGTCTCATTGCTTGAAGAAGAAGGTCGGGTGTGAGAAAATAAGGACTGATAAGGACACCACGTCAGGAGGGATCGAATGCCTATCTATGAATATGCCTGTAACACGTGCGGAAATGTTTTTTCTGTCCTCCAGTCGATCAGGACCGGCCTAGGAGAAACAGAGTGCCAGAAATGCAAGAGTCTTGATCTTCGAAAGATTCCCTCATCGTTTGCCAGTGCTGTGGCCGGAGCTCCCGGATCAGAATTCGCCCCACCCGCAACCCAGCCGTCCGGAGGTGGAGGATGTTGCGGCGGGGGATGTGGCTGCGGGTGAGCGTCGACCTTTTTCGCGAAAGAAAACAAATGCCTCATTTCAAAACAGGGCAGCTCGGAAAAGCGGGCCTTTTCCTCTTGTCCCTGTTTCTTCTCTCCTCTTGCACCATCCGGACACATTCGCCTCTTTCCTTCCATCTGTCTCCCCCGGTGATGGAAGAGAAAAACGGGATTACCTATATTTTTCTTCCGGTCGAAATCGAGGACAAGGGATCCCGGACCCTGAGAATTCATCTCAGGGAAAACATCCTTGATCTGACGGCCAATGACCAGCATTTCAGGCTGAGAGGGAAAAAGAGCTACCAATTCATGCTTGAAAATGCCAGCAAACCCTTCAAGGATCTTTACCCGTCCTCCTGGAAGACCGACTGGACCGACCACTACATGTCGCATCAGGACTGGGTCGTTCCCGCCATATCAAAGAAAATAGTTCCCCTTCTTTTCGTCCTCCCGGGCCCCCCTCCATCCCCCCGGAAACTCATTCTTCATCTCTCCTACTCCTACCCCCAGACGGCGACATTTGACGAAGTTCGCCTCGTCGTCCCGCTTCCTGGCGGAGCCGCCCCCAGCAATCATTACACCTCCTCGGGGGAGTAGGACCTGCAATCCACAAATGAAAAAGGCCTCCCGAATGGGAGGCCTTTTTCACGCATCTCTCTTTAAATCTCAAGACTAGGCGAGCTTTTTCAGTTCTGACAAAATCTCCTGGTCGTCACGCGCCGTCAGGATTTCCTGAACCTTGACGTAGCGGACAACTCCTTTTTTGTCGACGATAACGGTCGCCCGCTTGTTGATATTGGCCTCTTCGATATAGAGACCGTACGCCTTGCATACCGTTCTCTTGATGTCGGAGAGAAGCGTCTGCCTGAGCTTGAGGTGCTCCTTCCAGGCCTTGTGACAGAAGGTGCTGTCGGTACTGATGCCCAAGACCACCGAGTCCGAATCCTCGAAGCGGGGAAGGTCGTTTGAAAAGCAGGTGTTCTCATTGGTGCAGACGGGGCTCCAGTCCAACGGATAGAAGGCAAGCACCACGTTTTTCTTTCCCTTGAAGGAAGACAGGGTCACCGGCTTCTTGTCCTGATCTTCCAGTGTGAAGTCGGGGGCCATGTCCCCGACCTTGACCTCAGATGCCATATCGTATTCCTTTCCGCATTGTGTTGATTTCAGCAACCATGACAGGCCGGAACCCGACGGTAGGATCCCGACTTGAGCGTTTCCGCCACAGTCCGTCCGATCACGGACGGATTGTCAACGACAATGACCCCGTAGGATTCCAGGGCCTTCATCTTGTCCCGAGCCGAACCCTTTCCGCCCGAGACAATGGCACCGGCATGTCCCATCCGGCGACCGGGTGGTGCCGTCAGTCCGGCAATGAACCCGATGATCGGCTTCGTCATATGGGCTCGGGCGAAGGCAGCCGCCTTCTCCTCGTCATCCCCCCCTATTTCTCCGATCATGACAACAGCCTCTGTCTCCGGATCCTTTTCAAAGAGGGCGAGAACTTCACGGAAGTTAAGACCGCGGATCGGATCTCCTCCAATTCCCACGCAAGTCGACTCCCCAAGCCCCAACTGGGTCAGCTGCCAGACCGCCTCATAGGTCAGTGTTCCGCTGCGGGACACGACCCCGACGCGCCCGCGCTTGTGGATATAGCCAGGCATGATTCCGATCTTGGCCCCGTCAGGGGTGATGATTCCCGGACAGTTGGGACCGATCAGCCGAATGTCTTCTCCCTCTTCGTTTTTAATGTCCAGAATGCGCCGAACCCGCATCATGTCCTGAACCGGGATCCCTTCGGTAATACAAACGATCAACCCGATTCCGGCATTCGCGGCCTCCAGAATGGCATCGGCGGCAAACGCCGGAGGCACGAAGATCAGGGACACATCGGGATGGACCGCATCGACGGCATCCCTGACAGAATCCCAGACCGGAAAGCCCTCATGGACTGTGCCGCCCTTGCCCGGGGTGACTCCCCCCAGAACGAGCGTCCCATAGTCACGACACGCCATGGCATGATAACTTCCTTCCTTTCCGGTAATCCCCTGAACGATCACCCGGGTGGACCGATCGACGAGAATGCTCATTTTGCTCCTTTCACGGCCAAAACGATCTTTTCTGCTCCTTCAAAAAGCTCCTCGGCCACCTGCAAATTCAAGCCGGAGTCGCGAAGCATTTCCCTTCCTTCCTTGGCATTTGTCCCCTGCAGGCGCACCACGAGGGGAACATGAAGCTTGACATCCTTGGCAGCGGCGATGATTCCACCGGCGATCCGCTCGCACCGGACGATGCCACCAAAGATGTTGACAAAAATTCCCTTGACGGCCGGATCTCCCAACAGGATTCGGAAAGCCTGCTCGACGGTCTCCTTGCTGGCTCCCCCTCCTACGTCCAGGAAGTTCGCCGGACTGCCACCGGCCAGTGCGATCACATCCATGGTCGCCATCGCCAATCCCGCCCCATTCACCATGCAGGCGATCGACCCATCGAGCTTGACATAATTGAGTCGATGCTTCGAAGCCTCAATCTCAAGCTCGTTCTCTTCGAAAAGATCCCGGAGGGCCATCACCTTGTCCTGACGATACAGGGCGTTGTCGTCAAAAGACACCTTCGCATCAAGGGCCAGGAGACGTCCGTCGCCCGTCAGGATCAGTGGGTTGATTTCGACCATCATGCAATCTGTATCGATGAAAAATCGATACAGGTTCGAGAGCAAAGACGCAAACGCGTTGTAAAGGGTGACGGGAAGGCCGAGAAAAGAGGCCACCTGGCGACCGACAAATCCTTTGCATCCGATCTCAGGGTCCACGGCTAGGGTCAGGATCTTTTCCGGATGTGCGGCCGAAACCTCTTCGATCTCCATGCCCCCTTCGGTGCTGGCAAGAATTGAGATGCGCCGGCTGGAGCGGTCCAAAACGAGGCTCAAATAATACTCTTTTGAAATGACGGCCCCTTCCTCGATCCAGACCTTCCGCACGACTCGCCCTTCCGGACCGGTCTGATGGGTCACAAGGGTCTTTCCGAGGAGCCCCGCCACAAGACCGGGGATATCCGCACTATTTTTTGCGATCTTGACCCCACCCGCCTTTCCGCGCCCCCCTGCATGGATCTGGGCCTTCACGGCGAAAACCGTAGCCTGCCCCCCAAAGATTCCCGACTTGCTTTCGATCAGGGAGCGTGCCTGATCGGCCGAGTCTACAACAACACCTGACGGGACAGACACGCCATAGCTTTTGAAAAGCTCCTTGGCCTGGTATTCATGGATGTTCAAGACCTTCTCCTCTCGATAGGAATTGTGATCGTTTCAGGGGTTGCTCAGGAATCCTTGCGGCGGTAGTCGGGAAAAAGAGTCGGGGCCATGGGCCGGTCGGCTCCCTCGAATTCGCGGGCCAACGCTTGCTCGAAATGGTCGACATGAGCCATGGAGACCTCTTTCCAGGAAAACGGGGCTCTCTCCCGGGATTCTTTCACGGCTTCAAGACCGGCCCGGCGGCCAAAAACAAAAAGCTCGAGAAGGGAATTTCCCATAAGCCGGTTGGTCCCGTGAAGTCCACCCGAGGCCTCTCCGGCCACGAGAAGATTCGAAATGGAGGTATGGCCGTTTGGATCGGTCTGAAGGCCACCGTTCTGGTAATGAAGGGTCGGGTAGACCAAAATGGGAAATCGGGTCGGATCGACCTGATGACGGGTCATGAGTTTTACGATATTCGGAAAACGCTTTAAGACGGTTCCCTCACCGGCTTCCCGGTCGATCGAAGCGAGATCGAGATAGACTCCCGATGCACCAGAGGGGGTGGGCACTCCCCGCCCTTCAGAACACTCCCTGATGATGGCAGAGGCCACCACATCCCGCGTTTCAAGTTCGTTCACGAATCGCCGTCCGAGCCGATTGTACATGCGGGCTCCGGCACCCCGGACCGCTTCCGTGATCAGCATTCCGGCCATCTCGGACGGGAATATGACCCCGGTGGGATGGTACTGGAAGCTATCGATGTGAACGAGTTTGGCCCCCATTCGGTAAGCCATGCACAGCCCGTCCCCCGTGGCTCCAAAATGATTGGATGTCGCAAATCCCCCCAGGTGGAGCCGTCCGGTTCCGCCGGTGGCCAGGATCACCGTCCGGGCCTTCACATACAGATACTTTCGACTGTCCAGATCCCAGAGGACAGCGCCCGCACAGGCTCCGCCTGGCCCTTGAAGAAGCTCGACCGCCGGAGAAAATTCGAGAATCTCCACCGGGGCGTTGACGACGTCTTCCTTCAGAACGCGGATCAGTTCGAGACCCGTGTAGTCCTTGGCTGAAATGAGTCTGGGGCGGGATGTCCCTCCCCCTTTCCGAAGAGAGAGGTTCCCCTGGGGATCCCTGTCGAACAGGATTCCCCGCGAAATGAGCCACTCCACCATTTGCGGACCTTCCTGGACCAAAACGGACAGAAGGGCCGGATCGTTCGCCCCATGCCCACCCCGAAAGGTATCCCTGAAATGGTCGACCGGACTGTCTCCCTCTCCGAGGGCCGACTGGATGCCCCCTTCCGCCATGACCGTGTTGGAATCTCCCACACGAAGCTTGGTGGCAAGAAGGACGCTCGCCCCCTTTTCGGAGGCATGCAGAGCCGCCGTAATCCCTGCCCCTCCTCCCCCAATGATGAGGACATCCACATCCCGATCGGGGTGGTCCGGAATGAGCCGGGGGCCTTCTATCCTGCTGCGGGACTCAAGGAGGGTTGCGACCTCTTCCGGAACCACCGTTCCCGCATTCGGACCGACCCGGATAGTCGCCTTTCCTTCGGGCCTGTAGTCCGGGTAAAAGGATTTAAGAAGGCTTGCTCGCTCTTCGGGAGAAAGGGCCGAAGGGGGTGTCTCGTCGAACTCCGGCATGTGAGCATAAAACGAATCGACCAGATCGGACATTCTAGGATTTGACCTCGCATTCTTTTTTGAGTTCCTCCGGAGAAAGAGCGAGAAGACGGTCCATCTCCTTCGAAAAGATCCCTTTCTCGATTTCGCCCAGTCGTGTCCTGAGATTTGTCGGAAACGGAAGCTCCTTGGCTCCATAAGCCCTGCGCGCATAGAGGGCGATTTCATGGGGGGCCATTTCTGCGATGCACCGGGAAACGCACAATCCACACATGACACAACTCATCGTCAGCTCGGCGACCGCCTTGAAGTCCCCGAAATTGGCCCGCCATACCGAATCGCGAACATCGATTCCCTGGGGACAGACCTCGGTGCAGGCATTGCAGTTCCGGCATGTCGCCGACTCCGGATAGAAGGTGAAGAGTTCTTCTTTCGGATCGGTCAGGCTTGCCACGTCGTAATGGGCTCTCTGGATCGGGTAGGAATCCAGCATCGAAAAGCTCATCCCGTCCTGGACGAGGGTCTGGCAGGCGAGGGCGTTCCTCAACCGGAAATCCCCCTTCATCCGGTAAACGGTCGCACAGGCGCCGCACACTCCTCCGAGGCAGCCGATTCCATGGATGACCTCATGGCCGGTGTACCACATCGCCTGGACCATCGTCGACCCGGCGGGAACGTCATACTCCCTTCCATTGATCGACACGTGAACCATGGTCTCATGTTCTTTTTGGGATGTATCCATATGTCACTCCACAAGCTTGCTGGTTCGTTTTGAATGGCGCTCGGAGAAAAAAAGAGGGCAAAGTCAGAATCCTTTACCATCCCACCTCAAGAGTCGGCGAGGCTTTCAAAATTCAAGACATCACGTGACTTGTTCGGGAGTTAAAGTCTACCAGAGAGGACCAGACCAATTCAATCAGATCCCTTTGGGATTCCGGTCATTGCTTGTTTCCGGAGAGAATGTCAGGGGTATATTCAGGATTTCTGACGGGGAGGGGTCTTGTCGCGGGGACCATTTTCATTTTTTCGCCAGACGCGAGGAAGGCTGGGATCGAGAAACGGGCGTTTTTCCCTGGCTCCAACCGGGGCCGGGTGATACTGGATTGCATAGACACGAAGAATGGTGAGGGCGAGAAGAACCATGACGAGCTCGATGTAACGAGAAAGAGGCTCATTGGAAAACCATGTGACGAGGGTTTCGGAGAGAAGGACCGCCAACACCGAGTCGACGATATACGTCACCTTTACCCGACCCAGCGTAAAGTATGTCAGGATTGTTCTCGAGACTTCAAGGAGCGCCAGAAGGAGCAAAATGTTGACGAGAAGAGACTTCAGCATGGACAAAAGACCATGCCGTGCATGAATGAAAGCCTGCTCGATCGTCTCCCAGACCCCCCAAATCATGGAGAGAAACATGATCAGGAGAAGTGTCAGAAGAACAAGCTTGACCCCTCCAAGATACCAGGAGGGAAACTTTTGCTCGATTTCCTCCAGCGGAGGAGGAATGACCGGTTCAATTTTTTCTTCCGGCATATTCTAGGGGATCCTTCATCTGCCCTTGGTAAAGTTCCCTTGGCGTCATTTTTGGTGCGCGACTGGAATGCCTTGATGTCTGCCCTTTTAAGATTCTACAAAAAAAAGATCTCCAAAACATCAAGAGGGAAAGGCAATGCCTTTCCCTCTTGATTGAAGGCTCCTTGAGCGGGCTACGATTTCGAAGGAACAGGCCTGACAGGTGTGCCGTCATAGGCATAGGTTCCTTCTTCGAGGCGGCGGAAGGGTTTCTCTCTCTCCCATTCCTCGACGACATGCGCCACAAGACCGGGGATCCTTCCGATGATGAAAATCCCCTTCCCTGTCTTCCAGGAAAGCCCCATCTCGGAGATAATCGCGGCGATCATCCCATCGACATTCAAAGGAAGGTTCTTTCCGCTTTTCGCCTCGAGCTCGTCCTGAACCGCAACGGCAAACTCGACAAATCGTCCCATATAGCCGTATTCTTTTGCCAATTCCAGAAGACGCATTGTCCGCGGGTCCCGTTTGTAGAGCTTATGGCCATAGCCGGGAAGTCTTTTCTTTTTCTTGTCGAATTCCTCCACAACGTTCTTGGCGTGCGCCTTGACATCGACCACATCGGCAGGGAAGTTTTCCTGGTAGATTCTGGCGCATTGTTCAATCGCACCCCCATGCGAGTCGCCCAGTGTCAAAACACCGGCCGCTACAGCTGCGTTGAGGGGGTTGCCACCGGAAAAGACGGTCCGCGCGGCAACGACCGAGGGAGGGCCAATGCCATTGTCGATGCAAGCCACCAGCATGGCTTCCATCATTTTCTTTTCCCGTTCGGTCGGAAGCTCTCCCTTAAGGATCAGGTAGATCGCCTCCGCGAAAGAGACGCGTCCGACCAGGTCGTCAAGCGGGTATCCCCTGACCACCGGTTTCCCGTCGACCTGACCGCCAACACGGGTTCGCCACTTGAGATCCTTCTCCTCATTCTCCTTGCTCATGCTCCATCCTTTCTCAATTTGACCATCAATGACCCGGCAATCAAAAAAAGGGCCGGAAATATTCCGGCCCCGAAAGTGCAAAAAGATCAGGGAGGTCTACTTGCTCCGCCCCTTGACGTAGGCCAGTGTTCCACCGGCCCGGACAATCTCGAGGTCCCGTGCCGAAAGCGAATGCTTGACCGGAATCTCGATCTTCTTCGTCAGGTTCTTGAGCACAAGGGTTCCCTTTTCAAGCCCGGCCGTGCTGAACTCGAGCTGATCGTCCCTGTCGATCTTGTCATAATCGGCTTCGTTGACAAAGGTCAAAGGCAGAATTCCGAAGTTGATGAGGTTGGCCAGATGAATCCTGGCAAAGCCTTTCACAATGACGGCCTTCACGCCCAGGTACATGGGGGCGAGAGCCGCATGTTCACGACTTGAGCCCTGACCGTAGTTCGTGCCACCCACGATGAATCCTCCGCCGGCTTCCTTGGCTCGCTTCGGGAAGGTCGGATCCACTGATTCGAAGACATATTGGGAAATGGCCGGAACATTGGAGCGGAGCGGGAGAACCTTGGCTCCGGCAGGCATGATGTGGTCGGTGGTGATGTTGTCCCCGACCTTCAGAAGAACCGATCCTGAGACCGTTTCGGAAATGCGATCCCGTGTTGGAAGGGGTTTGATATTCGGCCCGCGAAGGACTTCAACGCCGTGGCCATCCTTCGGGGGGAAGATCATCATTCGATCGTCAAGAATATACTTTTCTGGAATCGAGACCTTTTCCGCCTTGACACCCAGGTCACGGGGATCGGTGATGACCCCGGCAATGGCGCAGGCGGCGGCAACCTCGGGGCTGGCCAAGTAGACTTTGGCGTCCTTTGTCCCGGATCGACCTTCGAAATTGCGGTTGAAGGTGCGGACGGAAACCCCACCGGACGGAGGCGCAAATCCCATTCCGATACAGGGTCCGCAGGCTGATTCGAGAAGACGGGCGCCTGCGGTGATCAGGTCTCCCAGAACGCCGTTTTGGGAAATCATTTCCAGCGTTTGGCGGGACCCGGGAGAGAAGCCGAGGCTGACCGAAGGGTGAACCGTCTTTCCCTTCATGATGGCTGCAATCCCAAGAAGATCCTGATAAGAGGAGTTTGTGCAAGAACCGATCGCCACTTGGCTCACAGGGGTGCCCTGAATTTCCCGAACCTTGACGACATTGTCCGGAGAGTGGGGCTGGGCAATCAAGGGTTCGAGCGTATTGAGATCGATTTCGACGGTCTCATCATAGGTCGCATCGGCATCGGCGGAAAAGGGGGCATAATCGTTTTCCCGTCCCTGGGCCTTCAAATACTTCCTTGTTTCTTCGTCCGAGGGGAAAATCGAGGTCGTCGCCCCCAGTTCGGCCCCCATATTTGTGATTGTGGAGCGCTCGGGAACGGACAGCCCCTTGACCCCTTCTCCACCATATTCAAAAATTCTCCCCACGCCTCCCTTGACGGTCAGACGCCGGAGAAGTTCCAGGATCACATCCTTGGCCGACACAAAGGGCTGAAGCTTTCCAGTCAGCTTGACCAGAACCACCTTGGGCATGGTGGTATAAAAAGGCTCTCCCCCCATCGCCAGGGCCACGTCAAGGCCTCCGGCGCCGATGGCCAGCATTCCGAGGCCGCCATTGGTGGGAGTATGGCTGTCGGAACCCAGGAGGGTCTTGCCGGGCTTTCCGAAACGTTCGAGATGCACCTGATGGCAGATACCGTTGCCGGGACGCGAAAACACGATCCCATATTTCGCGGCCACCGTCTGGAGGTAACGATGATCATCCGCGTTTTCAAAGCCGGTCTGAAGCATATTGTGGTCAACATAGGATACGGACAGTTCCGTCTTGACGTGGTCGAGGCCCAAGGCTTCAAACTGGAGGTAGGCCATAGTTCCCGTCGCATCCTGCGTCAGGGTCTGGTCGATTTTGATTGCAATTTCCTTTCCGGGAACCATTTCACCGGAAACGAGATGATTCTTGATGATCTTTTGGGTCAGGTTAAGCGCCATTGCTTAATCTCCTTGGCAGGGGATGGGTCCACACATCCGGGGACTAGATTCGTCTCTCATCCGATGAGAGAGCCCCGGCAACAAACACGCACCTCAAAAAACAATTTGGGCGCGGAATCGCGTCCAAATATTTTATCCTGATTTTATGGCAAAAAAAAGCCCCCATTTTTGGTCCGAAAAATGGACAAAAAATGGGGGAAGAAGAGAGATTTTAAGAAAGTAAGAAAAAGTTCTTTATGGCCAAAGATGGGTCGCTGAACCCGGCAACCAAGCTTTCATGTGGTTTGCACTTTCGGCCCCTTCTCCCAGAAAAATGATGAAAAAGAGAAGCGCCGCCAAAATAATCACACCGCCCACGATCGCAGGTCCCGTTGCCATTTGTGCTCTTTCTTCTGCCATTTTCCTTCACCCCCCTTCGATTGATTAGCCCCTAGAATGTGGAGTAAAGGGGCTTCACATGCTCGGTCGTGCTGTCCTCGAAATCACGAGGAACCCCGAGCGATTCTATTGCCTTCACAAGATCGTGGTAGTAAAAGGCAACCTTCACGGGATATTTTTTTCCCGCCGCTTCAAGCCGGGCAATCTTGTCAGTCGCCTTGCCCATGCCGCGCTCCACGATGGCCCCGGCATGCCCAAAGGCGACCCCTTCCGGCATCCGCTCCTGGAATCGGCCCGAGATAAAGGCCGCTACCGGCTTGTCAAAGCCACCAGAAAGAATCAGGTCAGCAACCTGTTCTTCGTAAGAGCCCCCCGGCTCACCCAGCATGGCAACACCCTTGACCCGGGGATCCCCTTTGATCTCTTTCAGCACGTCCGCATAGGTGGTATTGGAGATGATATCACCACCAATAGCCAGCGCCATGTAGGTTCCCCATCCGCGCCGCCGGAACATTTCAGCGGTCGTGACGGTCAGACCGCCGCTCTTGGAAATGACCACAATGCCACCGTCCCGGAATGCAACCGAAGGATCCTTTCCTCCGATGGCTCCAACCCGGCCGACGGAAGGAACGAAGCACCCGAGACTTGTCCCTCCGACAATAATGGCTCCCCGACGAACCTTCTCCTGGTAAATAATCTCCGAATCACGAATGGGGACATGTTCGGTGATAATATACAGAACCTTGATTCCATTGTCCAGACACTCCATGACCGCATCCAGCACAGAAACGGGGGGCACGTAGATCAGGGCGGTGTTCAGAAGCTTTCCGACCTTCGGATCGCTGACCGCCTCTTTCAGGGTATCGAATACCGGAACCGGCAATTCGGTCGAGCCTCCCTTTCCGGGAGTAATCCCCGCCTTGACGATCCCGGGGTAGAGAGCCTCCGACTCCTTGATTACCTGGGAGGCCTCACGGCCGGTAGCCCCAATCACGACAATACCCGTCTTGTCATTCAGATAGACAGTTCCCTTCAAGAGATTCCCCCTCAGTATGATTTGAAAGCCTAGACGACCTGCTCCGGCTTGTATCCTACATGCTTGATCATGAGCTCTTTCAGTCGGATGGGCGCTTCCGTGATGGGAAGCTGCGAATCGTATATCTCCCCACGGATTCCATTCCGGACAAAGCATTCGTGAAGCATCTTGAGCCCCTTGACATATTCGGGACCGGACCGCCGGACAACCCAGACAAGGTTCTTGTCGAGCTTTCCTTCGGCATTCATGTCGTCAAGCGCCTTGGCCAGACCTTCGCCCAGGGTCACATCGATCCGGGTGTTGCTGGCCGTTCCGCCGCAGACAAGGACCCCCTTCAAGCCGGGCTTCGACAGAATGATCCTTGAAATCCGGTACATTTTTTCCGCAGGCGGATTCCCTCCGATATCGGTCAGATTGGCGATTCGAAGGCCGGCCTCGATCGCAGTTTCCGCCGTCACCGTTGAACCACCACCGCCAAAGGTCATCATCGCGATGTCTCCGTCGAGCTCCACATAGGAGCCCGCCTTGCCCCGATGATCTCCCTGGTCGATCAGGATCGCATCCTGCTCACGCTGCGTCAGCGGACGGCCCTGAGCGCTTCTCGCTCCATAGATGACCGCCGGATTAACGGAAGCGTCATCATCGAGAATGACGACGGCGTCAGCGGCCACAATTTTCCTCTTGTCTCCGGAGCGGGCCACAACGAGGGGATTGATCTCGAGAAGTCGGCTTTCCGATCCCCAAAATGCATTGTAGACACTGACGATCACCTCAGAAAGCGGGCGAAGAAGCTCCTTGTCGGAGAATCCGATGCCGACCAAAAACTGGCGGATCTGATAGGGATAGACGGATCTCACATCGGAGACGACATAGGTATGGATCAGTTTCGGATCGATTTCCTCGACATCCATTCCGCCATGTTCGCTGAAGATAATTGCGGGAGCTCTATCCTTCGTGGAATAGGTAACGCTCAGATAGAACTCCTTTTCGATGTCTAGCTTTTCCTCGACAAGAGCCCCGATCGACTTTTCACCATAAACCTCCCGGGTTGCCAGGTCAGAAAAGACCTTTTCAACCTGGGACTTATCGGAAACGACCTTGACGGCTCCGGCCTTTCCACGTTTTCCGACCAGCACCATCGACTTGATGACGACTCCCGGCTCTTTCTCGACAAACTGGCGGACTGCATCATTCATCTCCGCGGAAAAGACATAACGAGGGACGGGAATCTTATACTTCTTGAAGATGGCTCCCAGTGCCTCGTGCTCATAAAGCTTCATCGGCTCTTGACTCCTTGAAATTGGGTATCGGAAGGGAATTTCATCTGCCGCTTATGGGAAAATTCCGCAGTATGATACTGAACAATGGGGGTCCGAGTCAAATCCGATAAGCCAAGATCACGAATTAGGGACCGTGGTGATCCTCCGGAAGAGATCCATGACGCCGACGGGCGAATCGCAAGTCCCATCCCGTCCGGACAGCAAGAGCCACATACATTCATCGGAACGGAGATCCTCGTCCCGAGTCAGAACGAGGTTTGATAGACGAAACCAGAAAGCGATCAGGGAGAATAGGTCTCGGAAATGGGGATCGACAGCCCGGGCAGAACGGGAGGGGCGCATCGGCCCCTGTTTTTGTGTCGGAATCTTTTTTGCCGGATCAGGCACACGAGGAGGAAAGCCCTTGAAAAGAAGCTCACGAAAAACCAACGGATTCTGAAAGACTCATAGCCCGCAAGATGTCGCTGAGCTGACTTGGGCAGGTCATGAAAGATCGGATGCGCCCCAAAAGACCCTTGACCGCTCTGAATGGCTTTGTTATGTTTTTAAGGTGAACAAATGATCACCTTAGCACCATATGGAGCCGGGACCGCTATGGAGACCTCCGGGGAGACACTGACCACCAGGCAGGCGGAAATTCTTCATTTCATCCATCTGCACATCGAACAGCTCGGATACCCCCCCACTCTTCGGGAAATCGCCAACAAGATGGATATCCGGGGGATCAGCGCCGTCCGGAAACATCTTGATGCGCTGGTTCGAAAAGGGCATCTCATTCGTAGAAAGGGTGCCCGGGCCCTCGATGCGGAGTCCCTTCTTCCTTCGACAGTCCCGGTCCCCGTTCTTGGCCGCGTTGTGGCAGGCATTCCGGTCAACGCAACGGAAAACCGTTTGGATACCATCGCGATCGACCCCTCCTGGTTACCTTCCGGACCCGTTTTTCTTCTCCGGGTCAAGGGCGACAGCATGAAACAGGCGGCTATTCTGGATGGCGACTATGTCCTTGTCCGTGCAAAGGAAACGGCGGAAGAGGGAGCGATCGTGGTCGCCGAGATCGACGGAGAAACAACGGTCAAGAGACTCCGGAAAAAGGGCGGACGCCTCATCCTGGCTCCTGAGAACCCCGACTACAATGAAATCCCTGTCGCCGAGGGCAGTGCATTCCGCATCGTTGGGACGGTGTGCGGCCTCTTCCGCCCCTCTCTCGAAGGTTCGCATTGAGACAGGCCCCGCTCCCCCCTTCCGGCGCACCTCCCTTGCCGCCACTTTTCCTGCAACAGACCTCGCTGCAATCGCCTCTCCTCCTGCAGGGAGAAGAACCCCGGCTCGGCATTTTTGTCCACCGCATCGTGGCATCCCGCCTTCTCGATCCGGCCGAATCCGGAAGTTCATGCCTCATTGTCTGCGGCGACAATGTCTTTCGGCCCGACATTATCGTGCAGAGCGCGAAAGCGGTCGCGATGGATCCGCACACGCTCCTTTCACGCATCCGGATCTCGCGAGCGGTCACAATCCACCAGTTCCACACGCTTATCGTCTCCCGGATCGCGGAAGAGCTCAAGAGATTCCGGGCATCGCTGATCATTCTGTCCGGTATCCTCCCCCTTTTTTCGGACGGGGCAGTTTCCGAGAGAGAGTCCTCAGGACTTCTGCTCTCCGTCATGACGACACTTCGCGGGGTCGCGCTCAGGAGAAGCATTCCCTGCATTCTTCCCGTCGACCGCTGCGAAGCCGTGAAGGACGCCCGTTCCGGGCGCCTCCTCTCTCTCCTGGAATCATTGATCGAGTCGGCAATTCTTCAGGAGCTGCCAAGGAACGAGAAGTCCGCTCCCCGTCGAATCCCCGGGAAGCTCTTCGCAGACCAGGAGCCCTGATGGGACGGACGCTGCCCACCTTTACAATGAACGTCGACCAGACGCTGTCCGACCTCTCCCGATTCCGGAGAGCCCTCAGGCGAGAGGACCAGAGTCTTCTCGACGGCCTCTTCGCCGATGCGCGCCTTCATGCCCAGGCCGGCGCCTTTCTCTCTCCCGTGGACCCCTTTCCGGTGATCCTGCTCTGCATGCTTCTCGAAGAACGTCGCGAACGCCTCCTTCTCGAGGGCCGCATCCGGGAAATCGAGGATCGTGGTGAAGGCCATTCGTCCTGAAAGAACGGGATGGCTGCTGGATGTCTATCCCGCATCACAAGGCATGCTGCTCTGGATCCTGAGCGACAAGGGAGAGCGATTCCTCCGTCCAGTTCGATTTTCTCCCCGCTTCTACGCAGATGCGACAGAACGCATTCAGGCCCGGCTTAAAACCCTGCTTGGACGCCTCCGTCGTCCTGTTTCCCTCGTCCGAACGGAACGCGTCGATCTCTTTTCCGGAGCCCTCCGCCCCGTCTTCGAACTCACGACGTTGTCGCCGGCAGATTTTTTCGCGGTGATCAGAGCGGTGTCCTCCATTCCGGAGATCGTCCTCTACAATTGCGACATTCCCCTCCCTCAACTCTATTTCTATGAATCCGGGCTTTTTCCTCTCGCATTCTGCCGAATCGACACACTTCCGGACAGACGTGCACTTCTTGACTCCCCCTGGAACACCGATCCCCCCATGCCTCCTCTCCGGACAATAACCCTTGAGCTCGAATCGGAGGCCCCCCCCGGAAAGCATGGAGCGACGGAAGGACTGGTCGTCGAGAGCGACGGGAAGCGAAGGCTTCTTGACGGAGAGGATCCCCGGGAACTCCTGGCCACGATCAACGCCATTCTGAAACGGGAGGATCCTGACCTCATTCTCTCCCGAAGGGGCGATGACCTGATCTTTCCCCGCATTCTGGCGCTTTCTGAAAAGATCGGTATTCCTGTGGCCCTGAACCGGGGAGAAAGGCGGCCGATCTCCCCAGGAAGAGACCGCTCTTTCCTTTCTTACGGAAAGACTGTTTTTCGCGCAGGCGGTTTTTCCCTTTTCGGACGATGGCACCTGGACCAGAGCAATTCCTTCATCCTGAAGGAAGCGGGGCTTCCCGGGCTTTTCGAACAGGCCCGCGTCACCCGGATCCCTCTCCAGCAACTCGCCAGAACCTCCACGGGAACCGGCATCACCTCCATGCAGATGGCGAGGGCCATCGCCTCCGGAATCCTTGTCCCGAAGGACAAGGGGCATCCGGAGGAATTCCGGAGCGGACTCGATCTTGTCGAAAGCGACAAGGGCGGCATGGTCTTCCTTCCCAGACCCGGCATCCACGAATCGGTCGTGGAACTCGACTTCGCCTCGATGTATCCCTCCCTGATGACGGCCTACAACATCTCCCCGGAAACGGTCAACTGTTCCTGCTGCCCTGCCAATCGGGTCCCGGAAAGCGGACACCACCTCTGCACGCGTCGGAGAGGTCTGATCCCTTCGGTTCTCGCCCCGCTCCTTGAAAAAAGACGCCGATACAAGGAGCTCAAAAAAACGGTGGAAGATCCGTGGCTCAGACAGGAGTACGAGCGACGCCAGGGCGCTCTCAAATGGCTTCTCGTCGTCTCCTTCGGCTATCTGGGCTACAAGAACGCGCGCTTCGGAAAAGTTGAAGCCCATGAATGCGTCACCGCTCTGAGCCGGGAAAAGCTTCTCCAGGCGAAAGAGGTCGCGGAAGAGTGGGGATACCACTTTCTGCACGGGATCGTCGACTCGCTCTGGCTGTCGCATCCCGATCTGGACGAAGCCGACTGCCAACGTCTCGCCGAAGCCATCTCCCGGACGACCGGCCTTTCCATCGGAGTCGAGGGACTCTACCGCTGGATTCTCTTCTTCCCGTCGAAGGGCCGCCCGGGCCTCGCCGTTCCCAACCGCTACATCGGCGCTTTCCGCTCGGGCGAAACAAAAATCCGCGGAATCGAACTTCGCCGGAGCGATACCCCCCCTTTTATCGCAAAAATGCAGCAACGGATCGTCGACCATCTTTCCCTGGCGAGCGATATCGAGGACTACAGGGCCCGCCTTCCCGAAGCCAGACGACTGCTCGAGGAGGGACTGGTGGAGATCGCGGGAGGTCGCATCCCGGTTTCGGAGCTGGCCATCAGAAAGCGGATCTCGAAGGAGGCAGAATCCTACCGCAAGGCCTCCCTCCAGGCGATCGTGGCACAGGAACTGGCGGCTCGTGGAGAAGCACCCCACCCCGGGGAACGCATCTCTTTTGTCATCACCGGCGAGGGAGATCCCGATCCCGCGTCCCGAGCCCGGGCCTACAACACCTTCTCTCCGGACTATAGCTATGACCGGAAAGCCTACGCGCGCCTTCTCCGGGAGGCCTGCGAACCGATGCTCGACATCCTCGGACGCCCCCTTGCTTCCTCCCGCACCGTCCGGAAACCCATCGAGATCCTCCTGAGGAAACCTCCGAAAAAATCGGAACCTGCGGAGAGGCCGGATGGCATGGTATAATGGGGTCCATCGTCGCCAGGAACGCCTGAAGGAAGGAGCCCTATCCGTGACAGAATCCACGATCGAGGAAACAAAAAAGCAGATGCGCATGCAGGCTCAGGGAGCCATGGCCCTCAACGTCGCCTTCATTGGCGTCGTCAACGGTCTTTTCGAAACCGTTTGCCGTCTGGGATCTCCGATGGCCGACGAAATCGCGCAAAATCTGACACTGGATCGGGGTTATGTGATGCGATGGGCCGATGCGGCCTTCGCCTTCGGATTCCTTGACCGGGAGGGGGAGCGTTTCCGTCTCACCGAAAAGGGCGACCTGATGCGTCCCTCCCATCCCCAAACCCTCATGCCGGTGGCCGTTGGTTCCGTACTCTCGACGCACATGGCCGACCGGGCGGCCGAGCTCATGCACACAGGAGAGCGGCCTGGAGAAAAGGTTCTCGGGGAACGAAAGAACATCCTGCCCTGGTTCGGGGCCATGCTCGAAGCTAATTTTTCCGGCCTTTTCGAGCGGGAAATATGTCCCAGCCTCTCCGTCTTCAAGGAAATCGACAGAAAAGGCGGGACGGTCGTCGATCTCGGATGCGGCAACGGATGGTACCTTCGCTCCCTTGCCAGACGATGTTCCGGCATACGGGGGATCGGACTCGACGGCTTCGAAGAAAATATCCGGCGTGCTACACAGCTTGCCCGAGAGCAGGGCCTCTCGGACCGGCTAGAGTTTCGGGTCGGCGACATCAAGACCTTCGCCCACGGGGGTCCCGTGGACATGATCGCCATGAATCGGGCCCTCCATCATGTCTGGGACGAAAAGGAGACAGTTTTCCGGATTCTGAGAGATCATCTGGCGAAAAACGGAGCAGTCGTCATCTGGGAGCCGGCCTGGCCAGAGAATCCCGTCGACCTCCGGGAACCCCGCAAGCGCCCGCTTGCCGTCCAAAATCTGGGGGAACACGTCCAGGGGAACCATCTTCTTCGTCCGGAGGAGATCGCCGAGGCCTTCCGGGAAGCCGGAATGACCCCTGAGATCCATCTTTTTTCCGAGGGAGCGGAAGCCGTCGTCGTGGGACGGATCGCCTAGGAGAGCGACTTGAAGAAACCGGGAAATCTCGCTCGAAGAAATTTGTGGAATGCGGGAACACGTCTGAAGGCCGCCGAGCTTTTTTATGCTCGTGGCGAATGGAGCGATGTCGTCCGTGAATGCACCGAGGCGCTGGACTTCACATTCAAGTCCCTCCTTCATGGCCTGGGACTCGAGGTTAACCGCTTTCAGATCCCAGGCGAGGTTTTTTCAAAGGAACGCCACCGCCTTTCTCCCGATCTGGCGGCGGACTGGGAACGGATCGACAGGATCGTCGGAGCGGGAGCCTCTTCCGGATCTGACCCCGCTTCTCCCTTTGGAAATGGAGATTTCATGACCTTTGGCGAACCCTCCTTTTCATCATCTCCCCAAGAGGCCCCATCGTCTGAATCGGCCCTTTCCGCCCTTTCGGACGCCCGGTACATGGTCGGGCTCGCCAAAGAGGTCTGCCGTCACCTCCATGGGATCAAGGGAACCGCTCCCTGACACACCCCTATCCGGCTTCCGGCTTTCTCCCTTCAATCATGGCAGAGACCACACATTCGGAGATATCCGTTCCGGGAGCCCACGTCGAAATGAAGCTCCGGCTCTCCTCTTTGAGTGTGATGCGGACATCTTTGAATCCGAGCGTCCGGAGAATCATTTCCAGTCGCTCGACCGTTTCGGCACCCGCCATGCATCCGGTATAGAGCTCCGGGTTGTGACGAATGTCTTCGGGAAGCTCGAACCGGGCCACCACATCGGAAATCGCAATTCTTCCGCCAGCCTTCAAGACCCGGAAAACATCGGCAAAAACACGGGGCTTGTCCGGAGACAGGTTGAGAACGCAGTTCGAAATAACGACATCGACCAAATCGTCAGCGACAGGAAGATTCTCGATTTCACCCAGGCGAAACTCCACGTTGTCCATAGAGGCCTTTCGGGCATTTTCCCGGGCCTTTGCCACCATCTCGGGGGTCATGTCCACCCCAATGACGTGGCCTCCCTTTCCGACTTTCCTGGCCGCAAGAAAGGCGTCGAACCCGGCCCCCGATCCAAGATCCAGGACAGTCATTCCCTCCCGGATTCCAGCATAAAAAAGAGGTGTCCCGCACCCCAAGCCCAGATCCGCCCCTTCGGGAACCGCCTCCGTCTCCTCCCGCGTATATCCGAGTTTGAGGGACTCCGAATCCTTTGCCTCTCCGCAGGAGCCTGGAGCGCAACATCCTCCTCCCTTTTTTACAATCCCGGCATAGCGTTCCCTGACAAGCTCGTGAATCTCGGTCACATACCCAGAATCGGCTTCCATATTGTCCTCCTCCCCAATCGTGAGGGTCCATCCGAATAATTTTAATATTTCAACTATAATTGTAATTTGTCTAATCTTTTTATCGATCAGCTCCGCCAAAGACCCACACTCAAGACGATGGCTCTTGTTTAGCTCTCAACCTCGCTTCGGAGGACGGCCCTGTCCCCGCCGGCAACCTTCGCTTGAGAGAGGGACTCTTCCGCCTTTCTGACGAGACTTGTCCAGTCGTCTTCGTCTCCCTTTAATCCCCCTCCGCCGCTCACCCGAACCGCTCTCCCCCCTGATTCCTCAAAACGAATTCCTGCCACTTTTTCCCGGATTTTTTCCATAAATTCTTTGAGTTCTTGTTCTGTCAGTCCGTAAGACAGCACGATAAACTCGTCGTCTCCCCAACGTCCGACGATGTCGCCGGGATGAACTTCCTCCCGGATGATTCCGGCGACCTGACGGAGAATCTCGTCGCCGCCCGCCATTCCGGCGCTTTCATTTGTCATTCGAAGATGGTCGATATCGAACAGAGCAACCGCCAGCGCTTTTTCGCACCACCCATCCCCCTCCCATTCCCGCTTGAGGATCGTTGCGAAGGCCTGACGGGTAAGAAGACCCGTCAGGGAATCCTTGTGGGCCCCCCTCATGCTCTCTTTCAGGATCCGAAGCTCGCGAATGGAAAACAGGGCGGGCAGAGAGGACGACTCCGGAGCCTTTTCCTGGAGGGTTTCAAGATATCGGGTGACATCCTCGATCGGACTCCCCACCTGCAACACGACATTGCGCCACCCCAAGGCCATGAACAGGAGGCCCAGAACGGTTGTCAGCCAATAGAGCACCGTATCCCAATGCTCGAGTCGGGACTGCCAGCGTTCCACCCGAAGAAGATGCCGGGAGACCTCCTGGCGGGTCGAGGCAAGAAACTCCCCGAAGGCCGCAAATCTGACAGAGGATTGCCCGAGACAGAGACGAATGGGCAAGACCCCACTCGGACACCGGGAGAAGAAATCCGAGGCCTCCCGCCAGCTCTGGGTCAACCCCCCTGCCTCCCGGCTTCCGCTTTGGGAAAGATCGCGAAGGAGGAAGGTGATGACCCGGATCTGGGGGAAAAGTCTGCGGGAGGAAACGGCCGTCAGGCGGGTGGAATCCTCTGTCACAGAGGTGAGACGGTCCCTGAAAACAGCAAGTCCCGCCTCGATTCCCAGAAGCTGGCTCCGGATCTCCGCCAGCCTTTCGATCTTTGTGACGAGGGCATTTTTCTGACGGCCGATGTAGGTATGAAGTCCCAGTCCCAGGATGTGAAAAGTGATGGTTCCGGCAAAGGTCATGGCAACGAAGAGCCGGAACGGGACCTCGATCGGAAAACGCGGCTTTGTCACAGTCTGAGGATCCTCGTCGGCGGGGTTGGGGGCAAAAATCTTTTTTTCAGATCCAAAATCGGATCAAGGGTACATGATTCGACCGGATGTCGCCATCGGGAGAGATCCGTCATTCCTTTCTCCCGTCTTCATGGATTTGACCTCAATCCCTTCTTGGATTAATTTATTGATTAATCAACAATTGATTCTAGTATGAATTTTCAGGATCCGCCATCTCTCATTGAGGATATCCCTTATGAATGTCAGGCTCATCGCAGGGGGAACCGCCGGCATCGTTCTTCTGAGCGCCGCCTCTTTCGCTTTCCGCCACTATGAAAAAACGCATGTCAGTACCGACGACGCCCAGATCGCGGGCCATCTCCATCCGGTGACCACCCGCATTCCCGGTTCGGTCGCCCGCATCCTCGTCCATGACAACCAGGTCGTCCATGCCGGTGATCCACTCTTTTCCCTCGATGACCGCGTTCTTGTCAGCACGAAAGAGAAGGACAAAGCCGCACTCTCGCGCGACGAGTCCCGTCGGGAGGTCAACCTGGCCAACATCGAGAAGGACCAGACCCGGATTCTTCTCACCCGTAGGGAAAGCGAACGGACTGTCCGACTCTCGAAGAAGGCCTTTGCCACGGCCTCCCGGCTTGACCGGGACCGTGCGGCCTACCAGGAAGCACTGGCCACACTGAAGGCCGACACCGCCCAACAGAAGGTCCTTGCGGCCAGCGTCCGAAAAGATGAAGCCACGGTGGCGATCGATCGTCTAAACCTCCGCTATGCGACCATCAGGGCTCCCGTCGACGGACTGGTGACCGGCAAAACGGTCGAAAAAGGGCAATACCTCGCCCCCGGACAGGTGGTCGGATACATCGTCCCGTTTCGGATGTGGGTGATCGCCAACTACAAAGAGACCGACCTCCACGACATCCATCCGGGCGATCCGGTTCGGATCACGGTGGACGCCATCCCCGGAAAGACCTTTCATGGTCGGGTAGACAGCATTCAGCAGTCGACGGGCGCCGTGCTTTCCCTTCTCCCCCCGGAAAATGCGACCGGAAACTACACGAAGGTCGTTCAAAGGGTCCCGGTCAAGATTGTTCTCGATCCCGCAAGCGACCCTGACCATAAGCTGCGCCTCGGCATGTCCGTCGTCCCAGTCGTTCTCCCGGGAAACGCTCGCTGATGGAGCCCGCTCTCGGAAATGAACCCGGAGACACCCATCTTCCGGTCGCAAACCCCGCCATGGTCGTCACGGCCGCGGTAGGGGCCACCGTTCTCGAGACCCTGGACTCGACCGTCGTCAATGTCGGACTTCCCAACATGATGGGCGGGCTCGATACAACCCTCGACGGAATCGCGTGGGTCATCACCGCCTACACCGTCGGGAATGTCCTCATGATTCCCATGACCCGATTCGTGTCGGACAGGATCGGCCGGCGCCGCTACTTCACGGCTTCGATCCTTTTGTTCACGCTATTCTCGGTTCTGTGCGGACTCTCCCGGGAACTTCTGCCGCTCGTCCTCTTTCGCCTCCTTCAGGGAATGGCGGGGGCCGCTTTTTTCGCCACAAGCCAGACCCTCATCATTGATGCCTTTCCTCCGGAAAAGATCGCCCTGGCCAACGCCATCTTCGGCGTCGGCATCAGCATGGGACCAGCCCTTGGTCCGGTGGTGGGAGGCTATCTCGTCTACCACGAATCCTGGCCCTGGATTTTTTTCATCAATCTCCCCATCGGACTTTTCCTGACCTATCTGGCTTTCCGCTATGTCCCCGACTCCCATCACACGATCGACGACGAAAAGGTGGACATCCCCGGCATCGCCCTTCTTCTCCTCTCCATTCCGGCCATCCAGTTCGCCCTTGAAAACGGCCAGCGTTACGACTGGTTTGCCTCTCCGGCGATCCGTTTCGCCGCCATCGCCGGAGCCCTTTTTCTTCTTCTCTTCGTGATCCGGGAACTCACCGCCTCCGCTCCCCTGCTCGATCTCAAGGTCCTCAAGAACCGATCCCTGTGGGCGGGATCGCTCGGATACGCCCTTCTGGGCTCCGTCTACTTCGGAACCCTTTTCACCATCCCCCTCATGGGGGAGAACCTCTTTTCGTGGAACCCCCTGGAAACGGGCTTTGTCCTTCTCCAGAGCATCGTGTCATTCTCCATCGCCTCCATGGTGGCGGGAGGCATCATGGGGCGCGTCCCGGTCTGGGCGATCATGGTCCCGGGGGTCGTCGTGATCGAGATCGCCCTCTGGGGGTATGGCCATCTGAGCCCCATGTCCAGCCCTGCCTCCTTTCTCTGGCCGAACATCTTCCGGGGAATAGGGCTGGCCTTTCTCTTCCCTCCGCTCATGACCATGGCTCTCTCCACCCTTCCCCGCCGCATGCTGTCGACGGGGGCGGCGGTCTCGAGCATGATCGGCCAACTCGGTGGATCGATCGGAATCGCCCTTCTCGCGACCCTTCTCCAGCGCTCCCAACAGGTCCACCAGGCCTACCTGACCACGGCCGACCTCACCGCCAACCGGATCCAGACGGTCGCAACCCAGGGAGCGATCCTGTCCCACCTCAACAGTCTGGGGCTTTCTCCGGCGGCGGCAGACAGGGTGGCCGCGGCCCTGATCGAGAGCCAGGTTCAAAAACAGGCTCTGTTTTTGAGTTTCGGAGACGTCTACGCCGCCGTCGGCGTCGTCGCACTGATTCTCCTGATCCCGATCGCCCTTTTCGAACAGGGGAAGAAGCCTTCACCTTCCTGATCCCGCTCCCGGAGGGATGCGGGATGACGAGCGGGTCTCCCCCCTGATAAACTCTTGGTGGAGCCAACGTCACCCCTTAAGAAACGAGGCCTTTCCGTGAATCCCTACGTCATTTCCATGTCCGTTCTGATCTATCTCGCCCTCACCGGATATCTGACCGCCCTTTTCATACGCACCCGCCATGGCGCGGCCACCGGACGCTTTCTTGGAAGCTTCTTTTCGGGTCCCCACACCTCGGATTTCATCCGGATCCGACGGGGCCATATTTTTGCGGCACTCTTTGGCTTCACCTGCGACGTCACCGGAACCGCCATCATGGAGTACGAACGCATCCAGGGACGGATTCGCTTTCATCCGGTTCCCCCGGCCCTCGACTGGTTTCACCTGATTACCGCCCAGGGAGCCCTCTGGCTCTTTGTGGTTCTCATGGTGCTTGGATTTTTGCGGAAGAAGGGCGTCGCCCTCGGGCGCTATCATTCCCGGCTCGGCCCCGTCTTTTTGATCGTCTGGCTGTCGAGCTCCATTTCCGGCTGGTTTTACCGGGTCTTCTGACCCCAAACAATCAGGAGTACCATGGCTTTTCTTTCCTTTCCGGACGGGAGACGGATTTCCGATCCCTCTGAAATCCGGACCATCCTCGATCCGGTCGGTGTCCGCCTAGAACGCTGGCCCATCCCGGCAGACAAGGAACTCATTGCGCTTCTCGCCCTGGAACGGCCCGTTCCGGAGGAGTCCGAACGCCTTCTGGCCTTTCTCGAACCCCGATTCGAACAACTCCGGACGACACTGGGGTATCAGTCCCGGGACCTCGTCTCCCTCTCCCCGTCCCTGCCGGGACTCGAGGCGCTTCTCGAACGCTTTCTCTCCTGTCATACCCACGATGACGACGAGATCCGTTATGTCATCGAAGGGGAGGGGATCTTTGGCTTTGTCCTTCCGGACGACTCCCAGGTCGAGCTCACCGTTCTGGCCGGAGACTATATCAATGTTCCCCGCGGGGCCGAGCACTGGTTCCGGTTGACCCCCTCCCGACGGATCAAGGCCGTCCGCTACTTTACCTCCCGGGAGGGATGGGTCCCCCTTTATACCGGACGACCTGTCCTTTCCTTTCGGGAAGGGACCCGAATATGACCCGGGAGATGATCCGGGTCCTGTACGACTTTCCCCCCGGAGTGGACCCCGAAAAACAGGGGCGAATGCTGGCCATCGGCCAGACGGTCGGATCCTTCCGGCCGGACCAGGCCGTCCGGTTCGAGTCCTGGACGGGGGTCCTGGAAGAGGCCTTTGTCGCCCCCGACGGACGCGGACGCGCAAAGGTCGCCTATCCGCCCTCCAACGTCTCCGGGGACATCGGCTCTCTTCTGGTCATGATTCTGGGAAAATACTCCCTGGCCGGGCCGGTCCGCATTCTGTCGCTGGACCTTCCGGCGGAATACGGGACCCGGGGACGCTTCGGCCTATCCGGAATCCGGGACCTGACGGGCGTCCGGAACCGCCCCCTCTTCATGGGCATCTTCAAGCCCGCCCTGGGTCTGGCTCCGGAGGACTTTGCCGAAATCTTGAGAGAGGTCGGAATGGCAGGGCTCGACCTCATCAAGGACGACGAAATCCTTCCGGACACCCCCTCCTCCACGGCCCTCTCCCGCGTCAGGGCCTGCCGGCCGGTTATGGACGAGATCAGGCGCGCGACTGGCCGGGAGATGCTCTACGCCGTGACCCTCTCCGGGAGTGCCTCCCGGATGCTCGATCAGGCCCGGCGTCTCCGGGAGGCAGGAGCCAACGCCTACCTCGTTTCCCCCATCGCCTGCGGCTTTTCCGTCATGGAATCCCTAGCCTCCGACCCCGACACCCGCCTTCCCGTCTTCGCCCACCCGGCCATGGCCGGAGCACTGGGAGGCTCCCCCGATTACGGAATCGACTACCGGGTCCTTCTGGGGACCCTGATGGTCCATGGCGGGGCGGATGCCGTCCTTTACCCCACGGCGGCCGGAAGTCTTCCCATCGATCCCGTCGTCGAACGGGAACTCCGAAGCCTCCTCGTCGAATCGGGCCTCGCTCCCGTTCCGTCGGCGGGAATCCACCCGGGGGCGCTTCCCCGATTTTTCTCCCAGGACGACCCCCGTGTCATCCTGAATGCCGGAACTGGCCTCATGGATCATCCCCAGGGACCAGCCGCCGGGGTCCGGGCCTTCCATGAAGCCCTCGACCGTCTCAAGACCGGAGCATCGCTTGCACTGGACAGCCTGCCCGAAGGCCCCCTCCGACAGGCCATTCTCAAGTGGGGCGCATGAAGACCGTTCTTTTTTCCGACTTCGACGGAACGATCACAGAGCAGGAGACCTTCTCCCTTCTCATGCGTGAGTTCGCCCCTGAAGCCTCCCGGAGAATCGTTCCCCGCCTCCTGTCGGGAGAAACAACCCTCAGGGAGGGCGTCCCGGCCATTCTGGAGACGATTCCTTCCGAACGATTCCCCGAGATGATCGACCGGATGCGCACCATGTCCCTTCGTCCGGGATTTCCTGAATTTCTGGACTTTCTCGAACGGCATGCCATTCCTCTGGTCGTCCTTTCCGGAAGTCTCGTGGAACTCGTGATCGCCCGGCTCGCTCCCTACCGGACCCGGATCGCGCGGGTGGTGGCGGCCCATGCCGACACCGACGCTCCCTTCCTCAGGATCCGCTCCGAAACGGCGGGAGGTGACGAACTGGTTCACAAGGCGGCCGTCATGCGAGAATACGGAGAGGCTCTCAAAATTGCCGTCGGGGATTCGGTCACCGACCTGACGATGGCCCGGGAGGCTGACTTGATCTTCGCCCGCAGCATTCTGGCGGAGCGTCTGTCTAAAGAGAACCGCCCTCATGTCCGGTACGAGACTTTCTTCGAGATATCGAACTATCTCGAATCATTTTTCAAAAGGAATCCCTCTCTTGACTGAGCGCTCTCCTGCAACTCATCTCCGATTGCTCGCGAGGCGACTCTACCGAAGGGGGTGGATGGAGGGAACGGCCGGAAACCTCTCCCTCCGGATCGGAGACGATCTCTGGATCACCGCCAGCGGATGTCACAAGGGCCTCCTCTCCGAGGAGGACATTCTGAAGATTCCACTCGACGAAGGTGTTCCACACTCCCCCTCCGGGAATCGGCGGCCTTCTGCGGAAACCTCGATCCACCGGGTGATCTATCGTCTTTACCCGAAGACCGGGGCGGTTCTCCATGTCCACACGATCGAAGCGGCCCGGGCCTCTGAGGCGGCGGGCAGGGAGATTCTCCTGCCCCCCCTCGAGGTTCTGAAAGGGCTCGGGATTGCTGATCCAGAAACCCGACCGGCCCTTCCGGTTTTCGAAAACGCCCTTCACGTCCCCGATATCGCCCGCGCCATCGGAGAAAGGCTCCCGGACCTCCGATACCCACTCCCGGGGCTTCTCATCCGGCATCACGGAACGACGGTCTGGGGCGAGACCCTCCCTGATGCCATCCGCCACCTGGAACTCCTTGAGTTTTCCATGGGCTTTCTGGCTTCAAGAAACTCTCTTGAATCATAAGATAAAAAAGGATATTCTGAAATGATATAAAGATGCCCATACCTGATCGGCATATACCTCTTCAATTCTAGATCTTTTAAAAATGCACCCTGACACGAAAGACCGAAACCCGGAGCAGTGATGGATCACTCGCCAAGGGGAAACGAAGACGCCGGAAACGAGTCCCTGTTTCGGGAGATCGTCGAAACCGCCGACTTCGGGGTCGGGGTCATCAACAAAAACGGCTCCTACCTCTTTGCCAACCGGAAATGGGCCGAAATGACCGGATACGCCCCGGAGGAGATCCTTTCCCGAAGTGTATCGGACATCACCCTCCCGGAAGATCTCGACGAAACTCGACAAAAGGTCCGGGATCTTTTCTCCGGCTCCATCTCCTCCTATACAATCGAGAAACGGATTCGCAGACAGGACGGAAGCTGGTTCTGGGGGAAGGTGGTCGCAACGCCCCTGAAAGACAAAGCGGGGAACGTGACGGCCATCAATGGCCTCATTGCCGACATCACCCCCCAAAAACAGGCTCTGAAGAGAATCGAAACGGATGCTGCGATCCAACGGCTGGCCTCAAGAATCACCGCTCATTCGTTGACCCTTGCCGATTCCGCCACTCTTCTCCAGAACCTCGCCGACATTCTTGTCGACGACTCCCCTTTCCAGTTTTCTGCCTTTTACAGAGAGTCCGGGGAACCCTTAGCCATTGCAAAGTCGTCCAGAAGCGTCCAGGGACCCGACGAGAACGTCATCCAGACTCTTGTATCAAAAACCCACGAGGAAACCCAGCCTTTCGTCAAAAAACTTGGCCTAGGGAAACAAAAAAGCGTCCAAATGATCGGGCTTCCGATCACCCGCATGGATCGTCCGTGGGGAGTCCTCGTCCTCGCCGCTTTTCCGGAAGATCTCCTCTTAGACGATCCCCTTCCGATGCTTGACGTTCTTGTCGGAAGCATTTCCGCGGTGCTGGAATCGGAAAGCTTGGCCGGGATCAACCGGGCCCTTCGCCGGATCAGCCGACTGATCGGGAGCCGGCCGACTCCCTCCCACCTCTTCGAGGAGACATGCCGGACCCTCGTCGACGACGGAGGCCTTCTGGATGCCGCCATCCTGCGTTTCGAGCCTGACACCCTAAGCCTCGTCCCCGTCGTGGTGCGGGGCAATCTCGAAAATGCGGGCGAGGCTGTCCGTAAGATGCGTTTCAACCTTTCTCCCGGCCACAGCGATAATCTGACTGGGATGGCGGAAGCCGTCCGGACCGGCCTTCCCGTCCTCACCCAGGATTTCTCCGAACGCTTCAGCCAGCCCGGCCTCGAGCAGATGCAGAAATGGGCCCGGCGATTCCACTGGCGCTCGGGGGCATCCTTTCCCCTTTACTCCCAGGCTCCGGGCCCCCCGGGGTTCCCCTCTTTTTCCAGGGGCAGGGTCATCGGTTTACTGACCGTCACATCCAAAGAGACGGGCTTTTTCCATGACAGGGTCGTCCAGCTCCTCGAGGAGGCAGCCAACATCCTGGGGGTGGCGCTCGACCGCCATGAAGAGGACCGGATCCATGCAGAGTCCCGGGACAAACTCTCCAGGGTGACCGAACTCTATGCCGCCTTAAATGGCATCAACAGGCTCGTGAACCAGCGACCTTCCGAACAGGGTCTTTTTGACGAGACCTGCCGGATCATCAACGAAATCGGCATGCTCTACCTGGTGAGGATCCTGGCCGTCGATTGCGAGGCCGACATGCTAAAACCGGTCGCTGTCCATGCCCGGTCCGAATCCATGGTTTCCTTTTTTCGGGAGCTCACCTACCGGACCGACCCGGAAACCCGGGAAAAACTTCGGAACTTGAGTCCCCAGGCCTGTCTTGTCAAAAAGAAGCCGGTCATCCACCACAATCTGGTCAAGGAGCTCGAATCGATCGGTCTGGGAACTCTGTCGGCCAAGGCGATAGAATTCGGCCTCTGGTCCCAGGGATCCTTTCCGGTCACCCGCAATGGTCAGATTTCCTACATCCTCTCGGCCTTCGCCGAACGGGTGGGATTTTTCGATGGGCCGCTCGTCTCCCTTCTCGAGGAGATCTCCCGGACCCTCTCCACGGCCCTCGACAATCTTGATCGGGACCGCGAGAAACAAAAGGCGGAAGAGGCCCTCAAGAGTTCCGAGGAAAAATATCGACTTCTGATGGAGGAGGCGGGAGACGGAATCCTCATCGTCGACATTGAAACGGAAACTGTTGTCGACGCGAATCGACAGGCCTGCCGTCTCTTCGGAGCCATGAAATCGGACCTGGTCGGGCTCAAAAAAGTCGCCCTTTTCCCCCAGTCTTCCGTTCACCTAACCTCGGAAGATCCTCGTCCACCTTTGTCTCCCTCAGATTGGGAAATGGATGATAGGCCAGTTCGCTACCACATCCAAAATCCCCTCGAAGGCCCCCGGGAGGTTGAGGTACTCGAGTCCCGCATCAATTGGCGGGACAGACCGCTCCTTCAGATACGGCTTCGGGATGTGACTGACCTCCATTTTTACGAGAACGAACTCAAGCGGATGGCTCGCGAAGACTCTCTCACAGGACTCCTGAACCGGCATGCCCTCTGGAATGAACTCGAGAGCATTCTGGCAGAGTCCTCGCCCAAACTCCGGATCGCCCTGTTCTACATCGACCTCGATAATTTCAAAATCATCAACGACACCTATGGCCACGAAACAGGGGACAGACTCTTGAAAATCGTAAGCCAGAGACTCAAAACCGCGGTACGGGAAAACGAAATCGTCGCTCGTGTCGGGGGGGACGAATTTCTTGTGCTTGCGACAGATTCGATCTCTCGGGAGCGGGTCGAAAGGATCGCCAAACGCATTCTTTCGGTCCTCGAGGTCCCGGTCAGCCTGAACGGGCAAGAATTTACGATTCATGCAAGCCTTGGGATCAGCTTCTTCCCTGACGATGCCGCCAATCCCGAGGATCTGATCAGGACGGCCGACAATGCGATGTACCGCTCGAAGCGGGAAGGTCGGAACCGCTTCACCTTTCACGCGATTCCCGCGGACTAGAATCACCCACACCGAGTCCGCAAGGCTTTGGAATCCTTCCTCAAACCGCTCGAAACGTGTTCTCCGCTTGCCCCTCCCCCCCGCCTCTGGTAGAATCTTTCGGTCCGTACTTCTCCAATACGGCGGCGTAGCCAAGCGGTAAGGCAGAGGTCTGCAAAACCTTTATTCGGCGGTTCGATCCCGCCCGCCGCCTCCAAGATTTCAGAGAGTTTTCAGCATTCAAAAATTAAATTTGTTGACCCGCCATATAAATTTTCTAGCCTAAAACTTCATTCCAAAAACTGAATTTTGGGAGGGATTATGGCTGGTTGGGTTTATAAAAGGGATGTGATGAATTCAGATCCTGATGGCTTCAAATTCTTGCATTATAGTAACCTATGGGTTACCATTAAGCATGTCTTTCAAAGTACAAGAATTGTTGGAAGAAAATGGATCAGGTCCTTATGCCGATTGGTTCCAATCGCTTGATCCGATGGCTGCCGCGAAAATCTCCGTAGCCAAGATCAGAATGGAACAAGGCAACCTGTCGAACGTTAAATGGCTCCGAGGAATTGGAGAATACAGAATAAACTGGGGTCCGGGTTATCGAATTTATCTGGGAAAAGATGGCGAGAAAATTATTATTCTGCTTGGAGGGGGAACAAAGAAGGGACAACAAGAAGATATCGAACGTTCTATTCAGTTATGGGAATGCTACAAGAAACGAAAAAGAAAAGGAACAAAGAGGAGTTCATGAACATGGTTTTAACCAGAGATTTCAAGGAAACCGTAGTCGCTCGTGTGAAGAGCGATCCTGCTTTTGCGCAAGCCCTTCTCGATGAGGCAGTGAATCTTTTTCTGAATGGTGAACCGGATATCGCCAGGCTTGTCCTGCGAGACCTGGTTAACGCAACAGTGGGATTTGAAGGTTTAGCAATGGATATTCATAAATCCAGTAAAAGTGTTCATCGGATGCTCTCCAGATCCGGAAATCCGACCATGGAAAATTTTTCGGCTATCATCACTGCCATAAAAAAAGCCCTCCACGTAGATATAAAAGCGCAAGTTATTCCTGGATGATTTAAGCCTACCGACCATTCCTTCATGCATCACCCTACTCTTAACGGCACCATCTTTTTTGTATCCCTTGCAGACGGAAAGAGCGGCTATTATCTTCTACTTACTTCCCGATTACGCCATTCGGATTCTCAATTGCGGAACATTTGTGAAAATCATATCCGATAGCCTGTTTGGGGGGGGTACATGGGTGTTCATCCCCAATGGAACCAAATATCCTATAGGATTTCACGCAATCTGCCCCCCCCAGTTTCACGAAGCTGACCCCCTCGATTTCATCGAAACAGACGAGGCTGTTGCACAATCCCTAAACAACGAAAAACAATAGTTACTGAACTTAAAATGTACAGTATTTGATCAATTTTCATGAAATTCTTGATTTTCAATGGTTTCCTGTCAGTGGGAAGTGTAAAATCCCCCTGAAGAGGGACGAATGGAAGAAGAACAGGGAAAAAAGGAAGTCAGAGTGATAGTTTCCTTTCCGGGATGAGTCCCGTAAAGGAGGAACTCTTGATTGGAAATCAGGGGAGGGAACGGGGAGAACGCTATTAGGATATTTCAATAGGATAAACAAAGTGATTGTGTCTTAGAGTGTTACCCAAAATAAAAGAGGGAGACCGAAGTCTCCCTCTTCGAAACTGAATCTTTCAACTTCTAGTAGGCGAAGTCGATACCCACTGAGAAGTTGTTGGCTTCGACATTGCCAAAAAACTGTTTTCCACTTGCGATGGTAGATGAACCAGTCGCTGCTTCCTGCCAACCACTCAATGCACCAGCCACACCATAGTTTATCATGTACTGATACTGGGCGAAGAGTGAAATGTCAGCCCGATCTGAACCCCAGAGCCAATACCGATCTGAAAGCGTGAAAGCCAAAACATTATTGTAGCTTCCTGGTAGCGAAGAAGTTCCACCGAATCCAGGTTGCTGCATCATATTGAGCTGATTATAGATAAAAGAAATCATGTTGGAGTTCGTTCCGCTCTGGGCAAAAAACCCATTGAAGGTCGGTTGCCAATCCGCCTGAATAAGCCAAGTCATATACTCCACACCCTGCGTAACCGATGAGGCGGCTCCATTTGGAGCAATACTCGTCGGCATAAGACTTGACGCAGCAATCATTCCAGTTGGATCCTGGGCAATTTCCCATGCCCCAAAGATGTTCAGCCCCCCATTTGGAATAGGGTTCAACATCACATCCACACCTTCACGATTATAGGTTGTTGTTGGATTGGTTCCGCCACCAACAGCTAAAGCGCTGCCTTCTCCTACAAGGGCGAAAGCGCCAATGCGCTCTCCATTAGTCCGTCCCCACCCACCAAAAGACTGGGTTAGGTGAACGAAATAATTAAACCCATTATTTGGAACATTAGCAGTCCCATTTCCTGCGACACCGGATCCAGAAACAAATGAGTTACTACCGTAAAGTGAAGAGTTCGGAACAAAACTCACACTCACTCTTGTCTCACATGGGTCAAGAGAGAATGCTTTTTGAGTCATACAATTTGATGGACTTCCAATATGGTAACCAAAGT
Organism: Nitrospirota bacterium; assembly: GCA_021820445.1. Taxonomy (GTDB): domain Bacteria; phylum Nitrospirota; class Leptospirillia; order Leptospirillales; family Leptospirillaceae; genus UBA4572. Next base: position 79,842 of record JAKADN010000003.1, read on the forward strand.
AGCGAATTTGAGTTGCGTCATTGGCTAGCTGGAAGGCATCGCCATCCACATAAAGCGCACCAGCACCAATGAAGGTGAATCCGGCGTTTGTTGCTCCTCCATTATTAGCAACCTCTGGAGTTCCTGGCTGATAATCATACATTGTCCATGGAGTATTAGTACCGATATAGACATTTCTCTGATTCGAAAAAGGAGCATCGAGAGAGGTCTTCCCGGTATAGATATTGAACCAAGTGGTATTAAGTAGGTCATTGAAGCGGACCCAAAGCTTCACAACCTGGAATGTTCCGCCTCCATGATAAGAGGGCTGCACCCAGAACGAGATCCAGTTATTGATCAGTCCACCAGACTCAATGTCCCAAGGAGTGTTGGCGGAAGCTCCGTTGGCCCATCCACCGGTGCCGGCTAGGTTAGTATTATTGGCACCATTTCCTGCTTGAGTATTAATTCCTGTACCACCTGTTGAAGAAGAAGTGTTCACTCCATTCACCTGGGTCCCGTAATACGCCATCGACATGTGGAAGCCGATCGGGAAGTAGTTCTGGTTGCCCGGCTTCTCGAACATCATGTCGAGGCCGTTGGCCGTACCGGTTGAGCTCATCATGAACCCGCGGTCCTTGAAGAAGTGACCGGTGTCCGCGAGCTTCGGCCACTGGATGTGGCAGAAGGAGCAGGGGAAGTTGTACTTTCTCGCAAAGCCCGGATAGGCATGGGCCGACTTCGGCTGGAAGAACACCGCGACGGATGCCAGGGCAAAGAGCGAGACGAACATCAGAAGAGTTCTTCTCATTCCTCGTTCCTTTCGTTAAGGGAATCCAATAATAAACAACCCTGAAAAACCGAACGATAATTAAGACACAACTAATTTATCAACACAGAGAAATCCCACCCCTTTTGTTCATCTCAAAACAGAGATTCCTGAACAATGACGATCGAAGCGGAAACGGTCCTGTGCTGAATACTCGGGATAGTACCCCTCTGTTACATGGCTGTCAAGCCTGTGTTTCATATTTCTTTCAGACAAGAACACCACAAAAACCGACAGAATCTGGCAGGAACCTATTCAGAAGGCTATTTTCATCGGACAGAACGGAGTCCCCCTTTTTCCCCATCATCCCCTCCTCCCTTCAAATTGTCCCTTGTCCCCAAAGATCTCTTCCCCTCCTGTCCGGCTCCCTCGTTCATTCTTTTCCCGATTCTGCACGGAGGGTCCCCGTACAAAATTCCATTATTTCCGAAACCACCCCGGACTCTTTACTTTCGTCGTTCGTCCCGACCTCCCGAATCTGAACCTCCCCCTTTACGTCGAGCCTCTCCCGCGCATGCTCCCATCCTCCTTCCGCACGAGCGGTTCAACGGCAAGTCTCCCGATCGTCCAGAGAGTGCCATTTTTTCCCTTTCCCACAGGCTTTCCCACACAGGGTCTCCACTCTCTATCGCACTTCACCCGTGCTTTTTCCTCCTGCCGGGAGGATGGATTCCCGGAATGATTTGAGTTAGGATTGTCCCCGGAAAAGATAGGTTTTCCGAAGATCAAAAGGACTCCTCAGACCGGAGCGCGACGATGGAACAGCCTGTTCCCGGATTTTTCTCTCGCCTCAAGACGCGCCTCGCCTCCTCCCCGAAACGCACGCTTCTCCTCGGATCCCTTGTTCTCCTCGTCCTTATGGGCCTCTATACCTGGCGGATTCCTCTCGAACAAAAGCTCGGACTTTTGAGGGGTGAGCGGACCCTCGTCGTCTCGGGGAATATCGAAGCCCACGAAAGCGTCCTGGGATTCAAGACCATCCAGTCGCGCATCGTCGAACTGCCCTTCGACGAAGGCCAGTGGGTCAAGGCCGGCACCCTGATCGCCCGGGTCGAGGACGCCGATTACCGGCAGCAGGTGACCATTGCCCAAACCAACCTCGATGTCCAGATCCGGCAGCTCGCCGCCACCCGCCAGAACCTCGTGGCCACCCAGAAGACCCTGACGAGCGACCTGGCCGACCTCGAGATGAAAAAGCTGGCCTACGGGCGCCACCAGTTTCTCCTGAGCCACGACTACGTCACTACCAACGATCGGGATCTCGCGCTGACGGCCCTCCGGCAGTCCCAGGCGAACCTCGAGCGCGACCAGGCCCTCGAGCGGACCGCCGAACGAAACGTCAAGCTCGCCGTTGCGAACGTGACCGCCGCGGAAGCCTCCCTCCGGATGGCCAAGATCGTCCTGGGCTACACGACCCTCGTCGCCCCCTACGACGGCGTCATCCTGGTCCGCCAGGCGGAGATCGGGGAGATCGCCCAGCCCGGAACCCCCGTGGTGACCCTGGCCGACCTCGACCACGTCTGGCTCCGGGCCTACATCAATGAGCCCGACATCGCCCGGGTCCGTCTGGGAGCCCCGGCCACGATCACCACCGACACCTACCCGGGAAAGAAATACATCGGCCACATCTCCGCGATCGCCTCCGACGCGGAGTTCACCCCGAAGACCGTCGAAACCCACGCCGAAAGGGTCACCCTGGTCTACCGCATCAAGATCGACATCTACAACCCGACCCACGAGCTGGTGCCGGGCCTTCCGGCCGACGCCGCCATCCGGGTGGCCCCCCCATGAGCCCGGCCCTTCCTCCCCGGATCGAAGCCCGAAAGCTCGTCAAGCGTTTTCCGGGGGTCTTCGCCGTAAACGAGATGAGCTTTTCCGTGGGGGAGGGGGAGATTTTCGGCCTCGTGGGGCCGGACGGAGCCGGAAAGACGACGGTGATCCGCCTCCTGGCCGGCGTGATGCCCCCCGACAGCGGAAGCGCGACGATCGACGGGGTCGATGTCGTCGCCGATCCCGAACGGGCCAAGCAGTTTTTGAGCTACATGCCCCAGCGGTTCGGTCTCTACGAGGACCTGACCGTCGACGAGAACATCCGCTTCTACGCCGACATCTTCGAAGTGGCCCCGTCGATCCGGGACCAGCGGATCGGCCCCCTGCTCTCTTCCTTCGGAATGGCGCCCTTCCAGAGACGGCTCGCGGGCCAGCTCTCGGGAGGGATGAAGCAGAAGCTCGGTTTGATCTGCGCCCTCATCCACACCCCGAGGGTCCTTCTCCTGGACGAGCCCACCACCGGGGTCGATCCGGTCTCCCGGCGGGATTTCTGGAAGATCCTCTACTCCCTCCGGGAGCAGGGCGTCACGATCCTCATCTCGACCGCCTACCTCGAGGAGGCAGAGCGCTGCACCAGGCTCGCGCTGGTCCACCAGGGCGTCATGGCCTATTGCGACACCCCCGCCCGCCTCCGGGCGATGATGCCGGGGAAGCTCCTGAACGTCGTCTCCTCCCAGGCCCGGGATGTCCAGAAGGCAATCGCATCCCTTCCCGGGATTTCAGGAGCCCTCCTGATGGGCGATCGGGTCCACGTCGCGGTCGACGACGACGGGCGGAGGATCCCCGAGATCGTCCGGGTCCTTGAGGAGGCCCATATTCCCTTCGAACCGCCGGTTCCCGCCGAGCCGACCATGGAGGACCTTTTTCTGGCCCTGTTGAGGGAGAGGAGGACCTCTCCGTGAGCGCAGTCCTCCCCGAGAAGACGGACAAGGCGGGCGAGAGGACGGAGCCGGTCCTGGTCGCAGAGGGTCTGGTCAAGCGCTTCGGGAACTTCACCGCCGTGGACCATGTGAGCTTCCGCGTGGACAAAGGGACGATCATCGGATTTCTGGGACCCAACGGCGCCGGGAAATCCACGATCATCCGGATGCTCTGCGGCCTTCTGACCCCCACCGAAGGCCGCGCCTTCGTCTCCGGAACCGACGTCGCGAAGGACCCGGAGACGGTGCGCCAGCACATCGGATACATGTCCCAGAAGTTCTCCCTTTACGGAGACCTGACCGTGATGGAGAACCTCCGGTTCTTCGGGGGCATCTACCGCGTTCCAAGAAAGGTCCTCCCCGAGCGGATCCGCTTCGCGGTGACGATGGCGGGGCTCGACGGGCGCGAGAATGCGCTGGTCTCGACCCTGGCCGGAGGATGGAAGCAACGGCTGGCCCTGGGATGCGCCATTCTCCATCGCCCCCCCGTCCTCTTTCTCGACGAGCCGACCTCGGGCGTCGACCCGGAGTCCCGGCGCCGCTTCTGGGACCTCATCCACGCCCTCTCCGGGGAGGGCGTGACCATCGTCGTCTCGACCCACTACATGGACGAAGCGGAATACTGCGACCTTCTGGCCCTGATCAACCGGGGCCAGCTGCTGGCCCTCGAAAGCCCCACGGCTCTCAAGAAAAGGAACCTGGGAGGCACCCTCCTGTCGATCGAATGCGCCGACATCGGCAAAGCCCTCCACCTTCTTGAGGGACAACCGGGCCTTCTCGACCTGGCGGCCTTCGGGAACGCGGTCCACGCCCTCATCGATCCCGCCCGGACGACCCCGGAGCAGCTCTTCGCCCTTTTGTCCGGCGCCCATGTTCCGGTCGATCACATCGTCCCGATCGAACCCTCCATCGACGACATCTTCGTCCGGATGGTGGGGGAGGCCCGAGAGAGCCAGGAGGGCGAGCCGGGGAGGAGGGCCGGATGAGGTGGCGCCGGATCCGGGCGATCGCGCTCAAGGAGGCCATCCAGATCCGGCGGGACACGCGGAGCCTCATCATCGCCCTCTTCATGCCGTTCATGCAGATGATCCTTCTGGGGTACGGGGTAAGCCTCGACATCAAGCACCTTCCGACCTGCGTCTACGACCGGGAGGGAAGCCAGAACAGCCAGGCGCTCCTCAAGCATTTCCAGTCCTCCGAATACTTCCGGATCGTCTCCGTCCTCAAGGACTACCGGGAGGCCAAGGCCGCCCTGGACGCCGACCGCTGCCGCATCGTGGTCGCGATTCCCCAGGATTTTTCCCAGAAGCTCTCCGACTCGGGAGGAAGCTCCGTCCAGGTCCTGGCCGACGCCAGCGACGACAACACCGCCAACATCGCCATCGGCTATGCCCATTCCGTCGTCGACCAATTCCAGTCCGACCTGGCCCGGGGGGCCCTCGGCTTCGGAGGATCCCCCTCCCTCCTCACCCAGGGAGTGGATTTGGAGGAACGGGTCTGGTTCAACGAGGACCTGGACAGCCGGGACTACATCATCCCCGGCGTGGTGGCCCTCATCATGGCCCTGGTGGGGGCCCTTTTGACCTCGCTCACGATCTCGCGGGAATGGGAGCGGGGGACGATGGAGCTTCTGATCTCGACCCCGGTCCTTCCTTCGGAGGTCATGCTGGGCAAGCTCATTCCCTATTTCGCCATCGGCATGCTCGACGCCGTCTTCTGCCTCGTCTTCGCCGTCTACTGGTTCCATGTCCCCTACCGGGGGACCCTCTTCGCGCTCTTTCTGACCACGGCTCTCTTCCTCGTGGTCGTCCTGGGAGTCGGCTTTCTCATTTCCGCCGGCATCAAGAGCCAGGTGGGCGCCTCCCAGATCGCCGTCCTCGTCACGCTTCTCCCCACCTCGCTTCTGTCGGGGTACGCCTTTCCCATCGACCAGATGCCCCCGCTCGTGCAGGGGGTGACCTACGTGGTCTTCGCCCGATATTACGTGACCATCCTGAAAGCCCTGTTCCTGAAGGGGTCCGGCCTGGCCGACCTCATGCAACCCGTCCTGGCCATGGTCGCCTATGCCGCGGTCGTAGCCTTTCTGGCGGGGCGGGCCTTCAAGAAGAGACTGGACTGAGGCGCGCATGTTCGAACGGATCATCCGCATCCTCGTCAAGGAGCTCCTCGAAATCCGGCGCGACAAGTGGGCCATGTTCCGCCTGATCGTCCCGCCGCTTGTACAGATGCTGATCTTCGGCTATGCGGCGACCTTCGAGGTCTATCACGTCACCACCGTCATTCTCGATCGGGACCACTCCCAGGAAAGCCGGGAACTCATTTCCCACTTCGTGGCCAGCACCCGCTTCAATGTCGTGAAGATCGCCGCCACGGAGAGGGAGGTCAGGAAGGAGATCGACACCGGAGACGCCACGGTCGGACTCACCATCCAGCCGCGCTTTGCGGCCTTCCTTCTGAAGGGACAACCGGCCCCCCTCCAGGTGGTGGTCGATGGAACGAACTCCAACACCGCCCTGATCGCCCTGGGCTATGTCGAACAGATCGCGGCGACCTTTTCCGCCAACGAGGGGAGCGACTTCGCCGCCCGCATCCCCGGCGGCATCCGGGCGCGCGTGGAGACCCTTTCCGTGGAGCAGCGCCCCTGGTTCAACCCCAATCTCGACGGTCGATGGTTCTTCGTTCCGGGGGTCGTGGGAACCCTCTCGCTCATCCTGACCGTCTCCCTCACCGCCTCCGCCGTTGTCCGGGAGCGGGAGATCGGAACCCTCGAGCAGATCATGGTCTCCCCCATCCGCCCCTACGAATTCATCCTGGGAAAGACCATTCCCTTCTTCCTGATCGGCTTCGGCGAAACTCTCCTCGTGGCGGTCTTCGGCGTCCTCTGGTTCCGCGTCCCCTTCGTGGGCAATCCCTTCGTGCTGGCCTTGGGAACCAGCCTTTTTCTGCTTAGCACCCTGGGGCTGGGCCTCCTGATTTCGACCATGGTCCGGACCCAGCAGCAGGCCTTCGGGGCGAACTTCTTCGTCTCGAACCCCATGTTCACCCTGTCGGGATTCAGCTTTCCCATCGCCAGCATGCCGGAGCCCATGCAGTGGGTCACCTATCTGGACCCGCTCCGCTACTACCTCGTCGTGATCCGGGCCACCTTTCTGAAGGGGGTGGGGGTTTCGGTCCTCTGGCCCGATCTCCTCGCGATGGCCCTTCTCGGAGCCGGCCTTCTGACGCTCAGCACCCTCCGCTTCCGGAAGGCGCTCGACTGACAACAACCCAGATGCACCGGGGGTATTCCATGGCATTCCTCAACGCGAACGGACCCATAAGGAAACGGAAGGACTCCCCCATCCGGAAGATCCTGTCCCTGGGCCCTTCCCTCCTGCTCGTTCTGGGCACCCTTCTTCTCCCGCTCCCGTCCCAGGCCCAGACACCTCCTTCAGAAGAGGATCTCGCCCCGATCGTGACAGGCGTCCCGATCACGATGAAGGAGGCTGTGCGCCGGGCCCTCCGTCTCCGCCCTCTCCGGAAGATCGACCAGGACCGCATCCGGAATATCCGGGCCACCGAAAAACAGGCGAGAGCCTCCTATCTTCCCCAGCTCCAGGCCTCCTATCAGAACACTTACGCCAACAGCTTTCTTGGCTTCTTCCTCTTCCCCAACTACCAGTTCGTCGATGCCCAGCTCACCACGGTGACCCTGACCCAGCTCATCTTCGATTTCGGACGGACCACCTCCCAGATCTCCCAGAGACGATGGTCCCTCAAGGCCCAGAAGGATGCCTACCGGGTGACCTCCCAGTCGATCATCCGGGACGTGGAGACGGCCTACTACGGCCTCATCGCCGCGATCGAGCAGGAACGGGTCACCCGTCTCGACGTGATCGACGCCCGGAACCATCTCGACGCCTCCCTCCTCCGGCTCAAGGCCGGCATGGGGCTGAAAGCCGACGTCACCCAGGCCAAAGTCAATCTCGCCAATGCCGTCCTCTCGAGAATCCAGGCCGTGAATGCCCGCAAGAAAGAGCAGATCGTCCTGGCCACAGCCATCGGAGACCTCCAGGAAACGCATTACGTCCCCGTCCTGGACTTATCCCTCCCCGAAGGACTCCGGGCCCGGCTTCTGCCCGACCTCCAGAAGGCGATCGCGAAGAATCCCTCCCTCGAGGAAGCCCGGCACACGGTAAACGCGGCCCAGGACAACCTGAAGGCGGCCTGGCGGCAGAACTATCCCTCCTTGAACGGACAGGCCCAGTATTTCCTGGCCCAGATTCCCCCGTCGGCCCTGGGCTTCCCCTCCCTTCCCAGCGGTCCCTACTCCTCCTTCGCCTTTGGGGGGGTTTTGAACATTCCCCTTCTGGAGGGTGGCGGCAATCTGGCCCAGATCCACCAGGCCCGGGCCGCCTTGAACGAATCGATCCACCAGAAGGAGGAGACGGAGCTTTCCGTCTCCTCCCAGGTCCGCCAGGCCTGGCTCGATATCGAGGAGGCCCGGGAGCAGCTGGCGGAGAGCCTGACCGAACGGGCCAACGCCCTCGAATACGACCGACTCGAGGAGGGATCCTACAGCGCGGGCATGGCCACCGCCCTCGACGTCATCGACGCCCAGACGGCCCTCAGGAAGGCCCGGGCCGATGTGGTGTCGGCCCGGTATTCCCTGGCCCAGAAGGTCGTACTCTACCACTTCGCCGTGGGAGACCTGTCGCCGCCCTGAATCGGCACACCGGTTCCCTGATTGCAAGGATCCCGACAGAACGAGGAGACAGCTGCAGGTTCGAGGGTTTTTTGTCCTGAACGGGCCGGGACGCTCCTTGTCGGATGAATTGGGGAGGGAGTTCAAGAGCCGGTCAAACACGCGGGGAAAAACCACGCCGGCAGGGTTGGAAAAGGAGAGTGACAGGTCTTCGGGAAGGACCCGGGAATTCGGGGAGCGGTCAGCCTCCCGCGACCCCTCCGGATGGCGGCCTTGTTTGTCCATTGCAAATGACGATCTTATCCTTTTGGACAATCTCGCGGAAGGAAGGAGCGATCCTCGACCAATCCAGGACGTCGACCTTATAAGGAAGATCGGAGGAGCTGAACAGGTCCCTGAGGGTTCCCAGCGTCCGGAAATCCAGGGGGTCGTCTCCGATGACGGCCAGATCGAGGTCCGATGTGTCCTTAGCCGTGCCCTTGACGCGGGACCCGAAGGCCCACACCTCCCGGCCGGGAATCACGTCCTCCAGGATTTTCCGGACAAGGATCTGATGGTCAGGACGAATGTCGAGTGGCATTCTTGAGCGAGGCAAGAAGGTCTTTGGCGGCGGGAAGAACGCGCGTCGCTTCAAAAAAGACGGCCTGGACGATGTTTTCATCATAGGTGTTGGAGGTTTCGTTCCAGGCCTCGTAGTATCCGAACCAGTCTTCGACCTTCGAAAGGAGTCCCAGTCGGGCAGCTTCCCGAAAGAGATCTTTCTTGGTGCGTATCCCGCTCTCCTCGACCTGGGCGACATGCTTCAGGTACCGCTGAATCATCTTCCAGGAGAGATCCATCGTGTACTCAAATCGCTGGATCCCACCGTCCCGCAACAGTTCGTTCTCCGGATTCTCAAGGCTCTGGGCGATCCCGGACTCGAGCTGAAGGATCGCTTTTTCAAGGGACTCCAGATTCACGCGTACCCCCCGGAACTGAAACAATCATGATTGGTGACAGAAAGATTACCGCATTCCTGCCCGTTCTTCAAAATTCACCGGCCATTCCTGCCTGTCCTGCCTGTCCGCTCCTTCTCCCCCTGAAAGTGCGCTATGATGGGGTGACCCGCTCCCAGGCGTCGACCGGGGCAGAGAAACCCCGTCCCCCCCTGCCGGAGCCTCCCAAAATCCGACAGGAACGGAGGCCGCTCCGATGGTCCAGAATGCCGATGTCGCGTCCCTCTTCGATCAGATCGCCGATCTCCTGGAAATCCGCGGGGACAACCCCTTCCGTGTCCGGGCCTACCGAAACGCCGCCCGGACGGTGGGAGAGTGGCCACAGAACCTTTCCGAGATCCTGGCCCGGACCGGCGCCCTCCCCCGGATGCCGGGGATCGGGGCCGATCTCGACGGAAAGATCCGGGAGATCCTGACCACCGGCCATCTTGCCACCCTCGACACGCTCCGGGAAGCCTTCCCCCCCCACCTGACCGACCTTCTGGAGATTCCCGGCCTCGGCCCCCGGAAGGTGAAGACCTTTTACGAGGAGCTCGGGATCCACGACGTCGCCGGACTCTCCCGGGCCCTTCGGGACCACCGGATCGCGGCGCTTCCCGGATTCGGGGCGAAATCGGAGGAACGGATTGCCAAATCCGTCGCCTCACGGCTGGCGAAGGTGCGACGGTACCGACTGGCCGACGCCGCCCGGCAGGCCCTTCCGCTCCTCGATGCCCTCCGCTCCGTCCGGGGCGTGCGGGACGCGGTCGTCGCAGGGAGTTTCCGGCGGATGCGGGAGACGGTCGGAGATCTCGACTTTCTCGTCACTTCGGAGGATCCCGGCCCCGTCGTCGAACGGCTCGTCGGCTACGGGGAGGTGGACCGCATCCTCGCCAGCGGCCCCACGAAGGCCAGCGTCGTTCTCAGGACCGGACTCCAGGTCGATCTGCGCGTTCTTCCGCAGATCTCCTTCGGCGCGGCCCTCGTCTACTTCACCGGCTCGAAACCCCACAACATCGCCCTCCGGCGGCTCGCCCAGGAGAAAGGGCTCAAGATCAACGAGTACGGCGTCTTTCGGGGAAAGGAGCGGATCGCGGGATCCTCGGAGGAGTCGGTCTACCGGGCCCTGGGGCTTGCCCCCATTCCCCCGGAGCTCAGGGAGGACCGGGGGGAGATCCAGGCGGCCGCCCGGGGACCGCTCCCCGAACTGGTGGCCCTGTCGGACCTCCGGGGCGACCTGCACGCTCGTGCTCCTGGAACCGGGGTCATAAACGGGGTGGCAGGGCTTGCGAGGGCGGCTCGGGACCGGGGGTTCGCCTATCTGGCGATCACCGGCTCCGGAGGGAAGTCGTCGGGGAGAGGTCGCCCGGATCCCGATCGCCTTCGGGCAAAAAAAAAGGACCTCGACCCAATTCAGGCCACGATCCCGGACGTCGCCCTTCTTCTTGCTCTCGAGGTGGAAATCCGGGCGGACGGATCGCTCGGCCTTCCCGACGAAGCGCTCTCCGACTTCGACCTCGTCGTGGGGGCGGTCGAGGATCATTTCGACCTCTCCCGGGAGGCCCAGACGGCACGGGTTCTCCGGGCCATTGAACACCCCCGGCTAAACATTCTGGCGCATCCCACCGGCCGGCTGCTCGGGGAGCGCGAGCCCGCAGACCTCGACATGCTCCGCATCCTCCGAAAGGCCCGGGAACACCAGGTCGCCCTCGAAATCGACGCCCGCCCCGACCGGCTCGATCTGCCGGACCTCTATTGCCGGATGGCCAAAGACGAGGGGGTTCTCCTGGCCCCCAGCGCCGTCGCCCAAGATCCGGAAGACTTCGACAATCTCGCGTTTGGTGTGGGGCAGGCCCGACGGGGCTGGATCGAAAAAAATAACGTCCTGACCACCCGACCCCTCGAGGAGGTTCGGCGTTTCCTCGAGAAACGAACATAGACTGCCTTAAAAGGCGGCGGGGTCCCGTCCGGGGCATGGTCGACAGGACTTCGCGCATCTCGCCCGCGAATTCGCGCGACGAACAGGCCTGGAAGGATAGTCCCCGAAAAAGACAGCGTTCCCATTCGTTTTTTATAAAGGGCTTTATAGGCGAACCCCCCCGAAAGGCCGGGACTCAGTGCTTTCCGAGAAGGGCGGGAAGGGTCCGCCGCTGGGCGGGTGTCAGGAGACGGAGGCAGTCCCGGTGGGCCCGGATGTGGGCAAGGTCCGCCTGGGCTTCCTTTTTTCCGATCGCAAGGAGAAGGCTCCGCAGGCGGGACTCCCGGAAGGGGGTCCGGGGGTCCGAGAGCCGGACGACCTTCTGCTTCAGGCGGTCGATCTCCTGTCCCTCCCGGATGGTCTCCGGCATGATCGTCCGGGCGATCCGGAGGATCCTTTCCCGTTGGCCGGCTGTCAGTCCCAGCTCT